>NZ_LT629973.1:1537039-1844446 GCF_900097105.1 Neoakkermansia glycaniphila
CAAAAGACGCTGCCTTTGTTTTTCCATGCGGAATTGGAAATCGAGGCAGGAGCCGATCCTGCAGAGCTGCTGGCGCTGGTTTATTGGCATATCATCCGTTATCTGTCCGGCTCCGTGCTGGTGGAGCGGGCGGGAGAGTGCATACCCGGCGGATTGTCTCCGGAAGAATGGCTGGAAGGCCCGACCGGGAAAACGAGGGTGACGATACCCCGGCAGGACAATACGGAACACGAATTATACAAGCAGCTTGCCTCTCTCCCGGGCATCAGGGGCTTCAAAACCTGTTATTTTCTGGATCAGAAGGGCCGCATCATCACGAATTTCAGCCCGGAGTATCAGGTTGCGATACCCCGGCAGCAGCAGGATTTCCGGGTTCGAATGACTGTGGATGAGCTGGAAGTTTCTTTTGATGCGGATCAATTCATGGAAAACCTGCAGGTGTTGCATCAATCCGATGTGTTGGCCCGCCTGCGCCCGGCTGCCGCAGAGGGTGGTGAAAAGGGCGCCGATGCCTGCCGTTTCCTGCCCGGGGGCGTGTATCGCCGGGTGTTCGGGCATAAGCCCATTGCCGCCGATATGCCGGGCTGCTATGGCCTGAGGAATGGAGCTCTGCCTTCATCGGCAACGGACGCAGGGAAGGGATGTTCCGCCCCCTTGTCCTCCTATCTGGATTTGTATGATCGTGTGATCCGAAGAGGATTGAGTGAACTGCGCCTGGTCAAGGATCTGCTTTCCCTTGAGAACGGGCATGCTGCGGTTTTGTCGACCATGGATATTTTGCCGCAGGAAGGGCAGATCCGGTACAAGACGAATGATCGGTTTCGGGATGTCTTCGGCGTCAAAACGCGCTATCTGGATTTTCTCGATCGTTTGTTCGGCGTGGAAAGTTGCCCGGACTGGCTGTCCGAATTCAGTGCGGATGGTGAAACGGAAGACGAATTGCTGAAAAGGAGAATGGCCTTCTTGCGGCAAGTGCCGCATCTTGTGCGCAATCGTTTTCGCGCCTGCGATATCGAGGGAGGTTTGTCGGCAAGCAATATTTCCGGTATCAAGGCTTATTTGTCATGGCTGCTCGGCATGAATGCGGATGAGACGGTGTCGGTGGGCAATATCCTTCCCAGCCATAATCTGATTCTGATGGGGGATGATCCTGAATACAAGCCGTTCAGGGACAGGATGACTTCCATGCTGATCGATGAAAGCCGGATGGATCGGGCCAATATCGGGAATATCGAAAAAATCGGCTATTCGCCGATTGAGGAAAACGAGTGGCGGCAATGCGGGAGAAAGGAGCGCGCCGGGCGGTATGAAGCGTTGCGGCGGGAATTGGGCTTCTTCCATACCAATATGATCAGCGGTGGCTTGTTCCGGGGGGGCGTCTGTCTGGATAACTATAAATTGGTTCATCTCGGAGAGGGGGAATATTTGCTCGCTTTCTGGAACAATGAGGATCGGGAATGGTGTTGTCTGGGCCGCATGAACGATCGGGAAAGGCTGCTGGAGCTGGCCCGGACGCTGCGCCATTATCTCCGGGAGCTGAATCTCAAGAGTGAGGTGGTGTATGTCGTGGAACGCCAGTTGCTGAATCCGCCTGAATACTTCACCGTTTCATTCGTCTTTCCCGACTGGACGGCGCGGTTCAAATCAGCCCGCTTCCGGGAAAGATGCAAGCAACTGGTCAGAAGCCTTCTCCCGGCTCACCTGAATGCGCGGTTGCATTGGCTGGATGTTCTTCAAATGCAGAGATTCGAGGAAAATTACCGCAAGTGGTGCGTGAGTTTGCACCGAAGCGGCAGTGAAACGTATGCGGACGGCATTCTGCACATTCTGAACCACTCCAAATCTGTTTCCGATGTATGATTACCGTAGACCGGCTATCGTTTCAATTCGTTGCGGACAATGAAACGTTCGCTGCCGATCTGTATGCCGGGTGGGATGATTTTTGCCGTCGGTGCTTCACGGAGGTGCTGGACGATTTTCTTTCCGGATTTGACGGAAGGGACGAGTTGATCGAAGTGGATTCCCTGACCCTGAATCTGGGCCGTATGGAGGAAGAAGAATTGTTGACGGTTTTTCCTGTGCGTGTGCGGGAGGAGCTGGAGCGCGTCTTCCGTCCCGGCACGATGCAGAGAATTTTCGGCCGGGAATTGGCGAAGAGACGTTTGGAAAATCTTCTGTTTTATTTGTCCTGCGGTGTTTGCAAGCCGGAATGGCACGACGGCCGTTTTGATATGCGGGAAGAGCTGGCGTTCATCATCCAGCATGCGCCGGATGCGCTGGCTCTCTTGATGCGGAGCTGTTTTCAGGAAGCGCGCCGCATGGAGCGGCTCTTATCCGGTGCGGACGGGCGGCAATTCGGCATCTTGGCGACGGCATGGAATGATTGCCGACAAATCGGTCAGGATGACCGGCAGAGGATGCTGGCCTCTCTGGCAACGGCCCGGCCCGGCCTGATGGCCGGTTTTCTGGAGGCTGTGCAGGGCGACGCGGAGTTGCTGCGTCGTCTGGCGGCCTGCTTGAATGCGGGACTGGATGCCGATCGTACCCTGGCGGAATCCACCCGTACCGCCGTCAGGATGAAATTGGTGGAGAGGATGCCGGAAAACCTGCGCCCTCTGCTGTTGGCGCAATGGGCGGGCAGCATGTTCTGGCTGTCCAGCCCGGCCATCAGCCATTTTGAAAAGCAGCGGTATCTGGCGGCGGTTCTGGAATCCTCGCCGGAAATCGTCGTGCGCTTCATTCATGAATCCGGCGGCGATATGCTGCCCGCATTGGCGGAGTTGCTGGATTCCCTGACGGTGAAGAGGATCATGGTGGAAGAATGCGAGAGCCATGCGGAAGTGGATGTTCCGCCCTACTGGCATTACCTCTACAACTGGTTTCTGGAAAATTATCCGTTCAACGGCGTGTATTCGTTCGGCGACAAGAAACAGTTTCGGCAGCACTTGAATGTCAAATTCCTTTCTTTTATCAGAAAAAGAATGGATGCCGCCTATTTGTCGAAGGCGGAATTGACCGTGCAATTCCTGTTGGAAGTCTTCGGGCGGGAATATTATCTGGATGTGCTGGACGTTCTTTACAGGCGGCAGCCGCTCCATGCGGACGGCACTCCGGTCGATGGAGGGTATTTCAACATGGAGCTGTATCATATGTTCATGAGGCTTTCCCTGCTGAGATTTCCGGCGAAGAGGAGCGGCGCGGTATCTTCTCCGCTGCAGGACGGATTGCCCCGGAGGCTCGAAACGCAATTTGCGGAGATGGTGGCGGATGAGTCCCTGCCAGTGGAACAACGCCGGCAATATCTGGCTGCCTGTTTCCGGGAAGAGCCTCGCGGCACGGAAGCCATGCTCTGCGCCTTGCTCCGCCGGAAAGGCATGTTCAGGCTGGTCGCCGAGTTGGCGGATCGGGAGATGCTGTATGTGCTGTTGTCCTTGTCGTCTTTGCGCGCTTGCGAACTGGCTCGGCAAACCGTGTGGGCGATGGAGCATCCGGCGTCCGGCACAGGGGCGATGGCTGCGAGTGGTCGGGAAGTTTCCGCATGGTCCGTCAAAAAAGGCTTGTTGTATTTTTGGCTTCATCATGCAGGCCGAAGCGCCGGCCCGGAAGAGGAGGTCGGAATACTGGTATCCGCTTTCCTTGATGGGTTGGATGAAGAGGGGAATCCTCTGCCTGAAATGAAATCTGGAGAGGAACATGTGTTCCGGTCGCTGCAAGTGGTGGCGAGAGCTTTGCATTTGAACGTGTTCAACGAATGGATTTATGAAAACGGCGGGAACATTCTGCCGCCAAGCGAGCAGGAATGGCCGGAAAATGCTGTGCCCGATGAACGTCTGTTTTCCCGCTTGCATGCCATCCTGACCCATGAACGACCAGGTAAAGAGGAACGCAGGATGCTGCTGGCCGCCTATCTCGAAGCCTGCCAGACAAGCTGGCCGCAGATGCTTCTTGAGCTGCGCAGGAATGGCTTGCTGCACCGTTTTGCGGAATTGGGCGGGCATCCCTTGATGATGTCGATGGCGGAGTTCCTGTTCGAGAGCATGGGGAATGAACGATTGCGGCAGGTGAAAGTTCTGTATCGGTGGATGTGTGCAAGCAGTGCGGTGCGTGAACTCATGGCGGATTCATCGCAGGCCGGAATGGATGCCCGCATTTTGGCGGTACTGGCCCAGTGGACGGAATCCGGTGTTTTTGCGACATTGGTGCCGGAAGCGCTGTGCAGGCGGTTCATGTGTGCTCTGGTGGGTGAAAGCGGGTATGAAGAGGCGCTTCTTCTTCTGGAAAAGCATTTGACGGGCAAAACGGCAAGAAAGAATGCGGATCGCGGTGTGGCGGATGGCGACTTATGGAAGATCCTGATACGGTCGCTCCATTCGCATACACAGGGCAATGCTTCCTCGTCGCAGGGCATTGTATCCGGCGAAAGCATGGGGATTGTGGAGGAATCCGGGGAAGTGGAATACAGTGTGGCGGAATGCGGCCATGATGTGCGGTTGATTGCAGAGATGTCCGGAACTTCGGAAGAGAAAGAAAGGCTCTTGCGAAAACTTGTGGATTCGGATTCAGCCGCCCTGCTTCCGGCTTTGGAAAGCTTCAGCAGGGATGAAGACGCCTTCCGGAGATTGGCCGGAGCGCTGCCCTATTCGGACTTGATGAAGGTTTTCGGCAGCATTGTGCCGGAGCGTAAAGAGCTGCTTTCGCGTGCTGCCGAGGCCATCATGCGGAGCGGCGGAAAGCAATACGGTGTGGCTGCGGCCGGACGTGCGGAATGGGAGGCCTGGCTCGGGCAGGCGTTGCTGCTGTGGCTTGTGGAAGGGAAAGCTCTTCTGCTGAGGACGTGGAGTCATGAAGAAATGGTCCGGCAGTTGGTTGGGAATCTTCACCGTATTGCCGACGGACGGATTGAGAGGGAAAAGAGCGGTTCGACGGATATGGAAGCATCCCGGCAGGATGTGGGCCGATTGCTGGATGAACTGAATCTCCGCCCGATCGATGGGCATGAATCCATGCTTTCGTCAGAGACTGCTTCCGTGGCTTCCTTGCATGCCGGGAGATTGCTGGCATGGCTGAAGGATGAAGAAGTTTCTGCCGGAGAGAAGAAGCGTATATTGGCCATTCATGCAGAAGAATGCCCTGGCGCTCTTGTGGAAGTCGTTTTGCAGTGTGTCGGCGGCAGCTCTGACAGAGGCATCTGCGAATGGATGGATACACGGTCTCTGGTGGGCCTGATTGCTCGCATTTCTCTGGCAAAGGCGGAAATGCTGAACCAAATCATCGAAAGGTTGAGGGAGAGGCATTCCGTATCGGAACAAACGTTGAAACGTGGATTGCTGGAAATGCTGTTGCGTATCAAAAACGATTATTCCCGCCAGATGACAGCCGATTCGCTTGCGAAGCTGTTTTTGCAGTTCATGCTTTCGGAAGAAGAAGCACAACCTTCAGAACAACAACCAATAAATAACAAACAAATGGATTCAAAGAACATAACAACGGAGTCGATTTTGGGTGAACTGTCCGTTTCCCCATCGGAAGATCAAGCGACAGTCAGCCCGACCATGGAAGATGTGAAGTATTTGACGGTGCACAATGCCGGACTTGTTTTGCTTGTGCCGTGGTTTCGCCGTTTATTCTCCATGCTGGGTCTGTTGAATGAAGAAATGGGGGACTTCAAGAATACGGAATCCCGGATACGGGCGATCTTCATCCTGCAGTATCTTGTCACCGGGCAAAACACGGAATACGAAGAACAGGAACTGGCCTTCAACCGTGTTCTGGCTGAGTGCCCTTTTTCCTGCCCTCTGCCCAAATCTCTGGAACTGACGCCACACGAGATGGAGACGGCTGCCTCCATGATGGAGGGGGTGATGGCAAACTGGGAGAAACTGAAGAATACTTCCGTGCAGGGATTTCGGAATGCGTTTATTGCGCGTTCAGGCCGTTTGGAGCAGTTGGAGGAAAAATGGCTGTTGACCGTGGATCAACGTGCTTACGACATGCTCTTGGATTCGCTTCCGTGGTCATATAAAATGATACGGTTTCCATGGTTGAAAAAAATGATTATTGTTGAATGGAGGAATGTCTGATGCTGATCGAATGGTATCGGTCATTGGGTAAAACGAAGAAGATGAAAAATCCCGGCAAGCAGGGTTGAATATGAAGAAGAGAGAAAATGATGAAAACGGAAAAAACATATCAGGAAAAAGTTGCGCGTACCATACAGCCGGTCAGGGATGCAGGCACCATGCAATTCGTCGATAACCGCCATACGAATGGAATACCGGAGCCAGCCGTTCAACGGCTGGCTTTGGACGAGGAAGATGTCCTTCAAGGTAAATTTTCAACCACTCCCGTTCAGATGGAGGAAGATGATGAAGAGCTCGCCCCCATCCAGCAAAGACCGAACCTCACAGGCTTGCCGGATCATTTGAAATCGGGAGTAGAGCAGCTTTCCGGGTTCTCTATGGATGACGTGCGGGTACACTACAATTCATCCCAGCCTGCGACTGTGCAGGCTCTGGCTTACACGCAGGGGACTGATATTCATGTAGCTCCGGGACAGGAACAGCACATTCCGCATGAAGCATGGCATGTGGTTCAGCAGATGGGCGACGAGGTGTCGCCGACGACTGAAATAGGAGGCATGCCGGTCAATGACGATGCGATGCTGGAACATGAGGCGGATGTGATGGGTAACAAGGCGAACGATATGATTTGACAATCGGGGTATGGGATATTGCTCAAAGAAGGTAAATCAAAGAAAAACATAAGATGAAATGCAGAATAGTAAAAAATGCAGTAGGAAGGACCTTGGATCCGTTGATTCCGAATAAGGTTGTGCAAAGTTACAGTATTCTTGATTGCAGAGACCATCGATTGTCTGGCAGTATACAACGCCGGGTGTCGGTCACCAGTGACAATAAGGATTCTTCTGCAGATTATGTGACGTTGAATTCTATTGCATTCGGCCAAACAATTGCTGGCGGAATCATTGAGAATTTCGAGGATTCGAATTTCAGTACACTGAGTTCTAAGGAGAAGATTGCAATGGTTGGGCATGGAAGCATTGGCTCATCCGGTGAATACTCGGGAGAGGAGATTGCGGACAAGTTGACCAAAGGTGAGGCAGCCATGCCGGACGGCGATCACGATATCATCTTCACGTCATGCGATGCGGGAACTGCCTTGACACGCGGTGGATCGGATGCTGTGATTGATACGGTCAAGAATGCCATTCTGGCGACTTGGCCGTCTGCAACTGCAACGGTGACGGGTGCGGAGGGTGCCAGTGTAAAAACTATTACAGGTACTGGGCAGGAAGCATGGGGAGTAGTTAAAAACGATCCTTTTGCAGAAAAAATAGCTGGTGACATTGAAGATTGCCTTAATACGGTGTATAAGGTGAAGATCAAAAACCCATATGGCCTTGATAGAGAAAATGATTTAATAGCAAGTGATTTGGTAGAAAAGGCTTTGGATGTGCAGAAGAAGAAGAAGGATTATTTCATGGATTTTATACATCTGATCAATGGCGAATGGGATCTCGTCAGTCTTGATACTCAAACTGCAATTTCCAAAACATTCGACCCCGTCCGCTTATCAACAATCAAGAACGGCGGTATTAAGGCTGGTGTGAGGCGTATTTGATAACGCTCTTGTAACGGACAAGTATGCATATCGTTGATATGTGGTTTTAATGATAGAAAAACAGAGTTCATGGAACAGCATATTCTCTGGTTCAATCGGCTTTTAAGGGTATCGCTTGCGCTTTATTTCCGGCAGGAGTGTGAATATTCCGATTTGGAAGAGGTGCAGGCTCCGGAGGATGGCTGGCTGGAGCGGATGACGGGGGTGGACGATTTGGATTTCCGCGAGAAGGTTGTCGTTATGCTGGCGCTGATGCCCCATGTTTGTCCTCAGGGGCTGGATATCCTGTTTGTGCAGAATACGGGCGTAGGCCGCCCCTATACGGAGTTCGGGGGGTGGAAGGGGCTTTCTCACGGAGGTTTTTTGCCGACGGGAGAAACGGCTGCCTTCATTCTGGCCGGGGAAAATGCGGAGAAGAGGCAGGATGTCATCAAGCTTTTTCATCAAGATCATCGGCTCCATGTCCGGAATATTCTGCATATGGAAGGCGGCGGAGAAGGAGAACCGTTTTTGAGCGGGCAGCTTCGTGCCTCGGATGAGTTGCTGAGCCGGGTTTTCTTCGGCAGGGAGTATAAACCGGATTATCGCATGGGTTTTCCGGCCAAGCGCGTCACAACGGCTCTGGAATGGGAGGATATGGTTCTGGATTATCGGGTGCAGAATGAGTTGGGCGAGATCAATACATGGATTCAAGGGCATCGAACCGTGATGGAGGAGTGGGGGTTGTCCCGTTTCCTGAAAGCGGGATACCGCACGCTTTTCTACGGTCCTCCGGGTACGGGCAAGACGTTGGCCGCCACGCTGATCGGCAAAAGGAACGGGATGGATGTCTACCGGGTGGATCTGTCCATGATTGTTTCCAAATACATCGGCGAGACGGAGAAGAATCTGGCGGTTGTTTTCGATCTGGCCGAGAACAGGAACTGGATTCTCTTTTTCGATGAAGCGGATGCCTTGTTCGGAAAACGCACGTCCGCCAATACGTCCAATGATCGCCATGCCAATCAGGAAGTCGCCTATCTGCTGCAGCGGATCGAGGATTTTCCCGGTACGGTTATTCTGGCGACGAATCTTCGCGCCAATATCGATGAAGCGTTTTCCCGACGATTCCAGTCCGTCATCTATTTCCCGATGCCTGAACGGGATATGCGGGTTGAATTGTGGAAGAAAATGCTGCCGTCAAACTGGCTGGGCAGCGATGCGGATGCGTTGATCAATATGGCGGCCGAAGCGGAGCTGTCCGGTGGCTCCATTTCCAATGTCATTCGCCGGTGTGCTTTGCATTTGCTGAGCAAAAAAGAAAATTGCCTGAGCAGGAATGTGCTGAGGGAAGCGCTGGATAAGGAAGAGCTGAAACGCTAGGAAGAACAGTCGCGCGAACAAAGCCACATTAAGAAGCATAACTTGATAGTGAGCATTCTATTTTGAAAAGATACAGTAGAGATATTCCGATGATTTTCTTGCTTTATGGATGTTCAAGCCGTAACAGCATGTAAAGAATTTCATTATATAGAAGAATAAGAACTTACTATGCGATCATGATATGAAAGAAAAAATTACGTCTAAAAAACAGATTTCAAGAACACTGGATTCTATCTCAGGAATATTGCAGACTGTCTCAATGGAGGATATACTGGGACAATACAGGCAGAGAGGGAATGGACAAGTGGTGCAACGAGTTCCTTCAAAGGAGCTGGCAGAATTGAATGCCAAAATTCAGGAATTCTTACAGGAATAGGAAAAGAATCAATCATAACCCAGGCTTCGCTTACTACAAGATTGGAATCCATCAATCAATATCTTGCCTCATTACAGCATCTCCAAGAAAAGGATGAAGATGGACAAAGCTTGCAGAATACCTTGGAAGGTGATTTGCTTCAAATGAAGCAGAATATTGAGAAACAAACCTTGGCATACGGCAGGATCTTAGAAGTGGTTTTGCTCGATGAATGGAACAATAGCGAATTGGTTCGGAGCATCGGAGAGATGCCATGGGAAATCGTCTTAGCACAGTGGAATCTATTGAAAGCGTCTCTTATTGGTCCCGAAAAGGAGAAGATGGATAAATTTGTTTTAGTCAAGCTTCGCAACCGGAATCAAGATGAAGCCGAGAAGAAAGAAAAAATGAAAAAAGGCGAAGCTGTAAGCGAATTTAGTTCTTATGCAGGTTGGACAGAGATGATTTCGGCCTCTCAGGAAGGATTCATGTGGGGAGTAGAAATAGAGGGAGGAGACATAAATGTGTATCTGAAAGAAAAATATCGATACAAACCGAAGCGAGAACCAAAGACAATCGAAAATCAAAACAGAAAATTTTTTTTAAAAGAAAAATTGAGTTATTTGAAAAGAACACCCTTATTGCAAACAAATTATGGTTATCTAGCGATTGATAACGTAATGGATGACAAAAAAGTGGAAGGCTTATTGACAGGAAACCTAGTACCAATTCCGCTTGAAATTGCTTCCAAGCCCATAAGTGGGGAACTTGATTCGGAAAGCAGGAAGGTGATTCGGATGCTAGAGAATAGAAAAAAGGAAACGTGGCCTGCCGTTAAGATGGATCGTGCTAATTCTCAATTGCAAGTACCCAGCGATAAATACACGCCGATAGCACTGGAGAAGTTCAATGAAATTTTTTTGACAAAATTTGTGAATAATATTAGCATGCATACTATGCCACAACATGCTACAAAGAGTGGAAAATCAGAAAACAGGTTGACAATGGCCGAGGAACTTGTTAAGACAGCCTGTGCTTTTAAACCTGGTACGTCTGGTAAGGTCGCATTGTCGAAAATGCCAAAGACTTCAATCGAATTGCTACGGCATGCTTTTATGTCTGGCGAAGAGGTGCGAAGGATGGAAGGGTATGCAGGTCAGGTTCGTGAGCAGCTCTTGAAAAAATTGGGAAAAGATACGAAATTTGCGGATGACCATCTGAATGCAATTATCATTCCTGCTTCCGGAGTACCACGCGAGATAGGGGGTTATACTCTTTTGACGCCAATGACCAATGCTCTACCATTAATTAGGCTGGGAAGAGAAGGGAAAAAAGAAGTTACTGTTCTTCGCGAAAACAGAGAATTAACACCGTGATGAATGGAGCAGGATGTGAATTTGTTCGAAAAAAAGCCTAGGTTCATGATTGGGCTTCATACAAACAACGAAGTAACCCATGAGAAATAAAATATACCTCGATTTGAACTGTAACAAGTAGTTATGAAAACAACAGCATCATACACTATAATGCTGTTCTACAAAATATTGGTACCGGCTGTGGGACTCGAACCCACACTCGTTAGAACTCGATTTTGAGTCGAGCGCGTCTACCATTCCGCCAAGCCGGCACTGGAAGGTGCGATGATTAGACCGGAAATAGGCTGCGTTGTCAAGGCGTTTTTACGCTTTTTCCAGCAGGTAGAGGTATTCCGTGACTTTGATGGGGCGGTTGCGGAGGTTGCGGCTGCCCCGGAAGGTGTTGTAGGGGATGGCGGAGACGGTGAGGGTGCCCATGGTTTGCAGGCGCGAACGGAAGGTTTTTTGTGAGATGAAGCCTTCCGAGTTGTAGGAGAGGAGGATGTATTTGGACGGGCAGTCGTCGATGAGGCGGAGGAGTTCGTTTTCCGCTTCGATGCTTTTGTTGTAGGCGGAGCGGTTCCATGCTGCCGGGATGCCGGAGACGGGGCTGATGTCTTCAGGCGGTGTGTAGTTGACGAGTAGGTTGAGCATGAAGTAGTTGGAGCCGTAGGGATGTTGGTTGTACGGCGGGTCGAGGTAGGCGAGGTCCGTTTCCGGGATGGCGCGGACGAGGGTGTTGGCATTTTCCTGATAGATGCTGTGGGTGCAGTCGTGATCGGAGAGGACGGGAAGCGCCGGTTCGATGGCACCCATGATGCGAGTGAGGGCGTGGCCGGCCCGGCCACCGAAGGCTCCGCAGCCGCGGTCGTTTTTGTAGAATCCTTTGAAGACGCCGGAGGTGTTGGCATGGATGGAGGCTTCGGCGAGGAGGGGGGCGAGGAGGTAGGGGCGCAGGGGGTCCGGTACGGTGCAGTGGATGTATTGCGCCGCAGTGTCGAGGATGACGGCGTTTTGACGGGTGTAGAAGACGCGGTCTTCGCGGGTGATGGCGTCGTCGTTTTTCGGCGCGTAGGTGGCGGCTATGAAGCCGGGTACGGGGTGGTGGAGGATGGCGTGGCGGAGTTGCTGCAGGTGGTGTTCCAGCGCAGGGAGGTCGAGGTCGCTTTTGTTGGCAAGGTAGCAGCGGTTGATGATGGAGCTGTAAGCCTCCAGGTCGTTGGCGATGATGTGGCTGGCGTGCTGTTTGAGGTAGCGGCTGACGATGCCGCTGCCGGAGAAGGCATCGAGGCAGGAGATTTTTCTGCCGCCGAGTTTTTGGCGGACGGTTGCTACGGCTTCTCCGATGAAGTGGAGGAGGGCGCGTTTGTTGCCCAGGTAGGTGACGATTTGCTCCCGCAGGTAGGATTCGTTTTCCACGCTTGGGGGGTGCTATGGGTTAGCCCGGGAATTGGTCGTCCCATTGTTTGCCGCGCAGTGCCGGGGGGATGTCGAGGTCTTCTCCGTCGAGGATGTTCGGGTCGTCGAGGCCGTAGGCGGCTGCGTTCGGGAGGTTGAGTTCCGGTTGTTTGACGATGGGGGTGTCGGTGAACGGGAGTTCAGGGGAGAGGGGGAGGTCGATCGGTGCTTCCGGTTCGGGCAGGGGTTCTTCTTCCGGGGCGGCGGCGGGGGCTGCAGGGAATTTGAAGTCGGCCGGGAGGAGGGAGCCTTGTACCTGTTGTGCCCGCGCAGGTGTTTTGACGGCGGGAGCTGCCACGGTCGCCGGTCTGGCCGCCGGAGCAGGTTCTGTTTTTTTCGCCGGTTCGGGGTTTTGTTCAGGTTCGGGTTGTACGGGTGTTTCCGGTTCCGCTGCCTGTTTTTCGGCGGTTGGTGATTCGACTGGTTGTTTTTCCTCTTTTTCGGGTTCCGGAGCAGGTTCGGCGACCGGGGGGGCGTCGGTGGATGTGGCGTCTTCAGCAGGCGTTTCTGCGATGATGGACGTTGTTTCCTCCTGTGGTGCAGGTTCTGCCGGGAGCTCAGGCGCCAGTTCCGGTTCGTCGGTGGGAGCCGGAGGGGTTTCCGGTTCGGCTGGCTGTTCCGGCGCCGGTTCGGGGATCGGGATGCGTTCCGGTTCGATGGAGCTGAGGATGGTGATGCGCAGTTCGTCGTTGAGGCGGGGTTTGACGGCTGCTCCGAAGAGGATGTTGACGCCGGGGCGGAGTTTGGCCTTGATGGCGTCCATGGCGGTGCGGATTTCCTCGAGGGTGAGGGTTTCGTTGCCGGCGATGTGGACGATGGCGGTTTCGGCGCAGGCGAGGGCGTTGTTCTGGGCGAGGAGGGGGGATTCGAGGGCGCGTTCTGCGGCGCGGGCGGCGCGTTCGCTGCCGCGTGCGGAGCCGGAGCCGAAGATGCAGCGGCTGTTTTTGCCGCGCAGGGCCTGGGTGAGTTCGTCGAGTCCGAGGTTGATGAGGCCGGGGGAGGCCGCGAGCATGGGGACGGCGGCGGTGGCTTTGGCGAGGAGCTGGTCGGCTTCGCTGAAGGCGTCGTGTACTCCTTTGTTCGGCGCAATGAGGGTGCTCATGTGGTCGTTTTCGAAGCAGAGGAGGACGTTGGCGCTGATTTCGAGTTCGCGGAGCGCCGTTTCCGCCTGCTGGCGGCGGCGGCGGCCTTCGAAGGTGAAGGGCATGGTGGCGACGACGACGAGGAAGATGCCGAGTTCGCGGGCGAGGCGTGCGACGATGGGAGCCGCGCCGGAGCCGGTGCCGCCGCCGAGGCCGGTGATGAGGACGAGGAGGTCGTGCCCTTTGAGGTGGTCGACGATGGCGGCTTCGCTTTCGCGGGCAGCCTGTGCGCCGATGGCGGGGTCGCCGCCGGAGCCGAAGCCGTGGTTGCTGGCGGCTCCGAGCTGGATGAATGTGCCTGCTGCCGATGCGCGGCCGATGCGTTCGTCGAGGGAGAGGGTGCAGAGCTTGATGCCGGCGTTGGTTTGCCCGGCGAAGCAGCTGAGGATGTTGGCACCTGCGCCGCCAAGGCCGATGATGGCGATGTTGCGGCTGTTTTCTTCGAGGTTGGCGCTTTGGTACGGGAGCATGGTGATGAGAGGTTATTTGCGGCGGAAGAGGGAGGAGAGGCGGCCGAGGAGGCCTGCGCGCGGGGAGTAGTCTTCATCCAGGCGCTGGGCGTAGCGGATGAGGCCGATGGGGGTGCAGTAGCGCGGGTCTTCGAGGTAGGCCGGGGTTTTGGTGTCTCGGGGCGGGGCTGGTTGGTGGACGGGTACGCCGAAGATGTAGTCGGCGAGGTTGTCGAGGCCGCGCATGAGGCTGGTGCCGCCGGAGAAGAAGACGCTGATGCCGGAGTTGGGTTTCCAGATGTCCGCCGGCAGGCGTTTTTTGATGAGGATGAGGGCTTCGGCGAGGCGGTCCCGGATGATGCGGTTGAGCATGCCGCGTTCGATGGCGACGTCGTGCATGCCGAGGTCTCCGGTGAAGCGGGCGAGGCTTTTGTCTTTGACGTCGCCGAAGGCGTTGCCTTCGGTGCGTTTGAGGATGTCGGCCACGCGTTTGGAGATGCGCTGTTCGGTGAGTTTTTCGATGTCGGCGTTGATGGTGTTGCCGCCGATGGCGATGCAGCCGGAGGCGATGAGCTGGCCGCCCTGGTAGAAGACGTAGTCGGTGGTGCCGCCGCCGATGTCGATGACGAGGGCCCCGGCTTCCTTGTGCTGGCGCGTGAGGATGACCTGTGCTGCGGCGAGGGGCGCGAAGACGAAGGATTCGACTTCGAGGGGGACCTGGCGGACGCAGCGGAGGGTGTTGGTGATGCGCGTTTTGATGCCGTGGATGAGGTGGCAGTTGACGTCGATGGTGCGGCCGCAGAGGCCGACGGGGTTGGCGACGGGGTCCTGGCCGTCGATGGAGTATTCCCCCCATTCGCGGTGGAGGGTGTACTGGTCCGGGCCAAGCTGGATTTCCGAGGCTTTTTCGTCGACGAGGTCGAGGTGTTCCTGTTCGATGACTTCGCGGTCGTCGGGCAGGCGGTAGGTGCCGGAGCTGTTGATGCAGGAGATGTGCTGGCCGGTGACGGCGACGAAGACGGAGATGATGTCTACATCCGCGTGGTCCTGTGCCATTTGCCAGGCGTCGCATACGCATTGCCGAGCCATGGATTGGTCGACGATTTCGCCTTTGCGTACTCCTGCGCTGGGTACTTCGCCCATGCCGATGATGGTTGCGGTGGCATCCGGGCGAACTTCCCCGACGACCACGCAAGTTTTGC
This sequence comes from Neoakkermansia glycaniphila, assembly GCF_900097105.1. Taxonomy (GTDB): domain Bacteria; phylum Verrucomicrobiota; class Verrucomicrobiia; order Verrucomicrobiales; family Akkermansiaceae; genus Akkermansia; species Akkermansia glycaniphila. The sequence continues at coordinate 1,552,004 of NZ_LT629973.1, forward strand.
TGGTTCCGATTTCAAGTCCTACGTGGATTTTAGTGCGGGCCATGGTGTGTGCTGGGTAAACTACTGGATGTTTGACTCGTTTTTATCATCTTTTTCCGCTGTTGGCGTGCTTCTAGCGCGTCATGCGGGAAGATGGGGCGGGTGAGGGTGCTGTGCCTGTGCGGAAGTCGGGAGGAAAAAATCTGCCCCATGCGGCGACATGGGGCAGAGGACGGGGTGAGGCGGGGCTGCCTTGTTATTTGGCTGCCTCAAGGATGCTTTCGACGGTCATGCCGAGTTCTTTCAGCACGAGGTCGCCGGGGGCGGAGAAGCCGAATTGGTCGATGCCGATGGCTTTGCCTTCGCTGCCGAGGTATTTCCACCAGAGGGCGGTGATGCCCGCTTCGATGGAGATGCGTTTTTTGCAGGAGGCGGGGAGGATGCTTTCCCGGTATTCGGCGCTTTGTTTGTCGAAGCGGAAGAAGCTGGGCATGGAGACGACGCGTACGCCGTCGCCGAGCTGTTCGGCTGCCTGCAGGGCAAGGGAGAGTTCCGATCCCGTGGCCATGATGATGGTGGTGAGTGCCCCTTTTTCCTTGCGGGCGATGTAGGCGCCTTTCAGGACTCCTTCGCGGCGTGTTTCTGCCGGGATGGAGTTGAGGGTGTCCACTTTCTGGCGAGTGAGGATGAGAGCGGTCGGTCCGTCGTTGCGTTCCATGGCGGCGATCCAGGCGCCGGCCGTTTCTTCGGGGTCGGCAGGGCGGATGACGTCGAGGTTCGGGATGATGCGGAGGCCGGAATAGGTTTCGATGGGCTGGTGGGTGGGTCCGTCTTCGCCGACGGCGACGGAGTCGTGCGTCAGGATGTAGGTGACGGGGAGTTCGGAGAGGGCTGCGACGCGGATGGCGGCGCGCATGTAGTCCACGAAGACGCAGAAGGTGCCGGCGCTGACGCGGAAGATGCGGTCATAGGCGATGCCGTTGCAGATGGCGGCCATGGCGTGTTCGCGGATGCCGAACCAGAAGTTGCGGCAGGCGGGGGTTTCTGCGCTGTAGTCGCCGCCGCCGCTGATGTAGTTTTTGTTGGAGCTGTACAGGTCGGCGCTGGTGGTCAGGAGGTAGGGTTCAGCCTTGGCCAGTGCATTGATGGCGATGGAGCCTGCCGAGCGGGTGGCATCGGCGAAGTCGGGCGAGAAGAAGGGGATGGCTTTGCCGGATTCTTTGGGGCAGACTCCCTGTTCGCATGCAACGATGCCGGAGGCGAGTTCCGCGGCGAGGTCCGGGTTGGCTGCGCACCATGCCTGGTAGGTTTCGCTCCATTCGGTGTAGGCGGCTTCGCGTTTGGCTTTAACGCCGGAGAAGTAGGAGCGGACGTCTTCGGAGACGTAGTAGCGTTCGCCTGCGGGGATGCCCCATGCAGCGTGGGCCTGTTCCCAGAATTGGGCTCCGCCTTCGCCGTGGCCTTTGGTGGTGCCTTCGACTTCCGGTACGCCTTTGCCGATGGTGGTTTTGGCGATGATGAGTTTCGGGCGGCCGTTGGTTTCGAGTCGGGCGCAGCGGATGGTGTCGGCTACGGCGGCCATGTCGTGCCCGTCGATGGTGACGGTGTCCCATCCGAGTGCGGTGAAGACGGCGGCGACATCTTCCGTTTGCGATTTGTGCAGCGGTGCGTCGAGCGTGATGTCGTTGGAGTCGTAGATGAGGACGAGGTTGTCGAGCTTGAGGACGCCTGCGATGGCGGCGGCTTCACGGGCGATGCCTTCCTGGATGCATCCGTCGCCGGCGAGGCAGAAGATGCTTTGGTTGAAGATGGTGTGTTCCGCCGTGTTGAAGCGTGCGGCGGCGTGTTTGGCCGAGATGGCGAAGCCGACGGCGTTGGCGATGCCCTGGCCGAGCGGGCCGGTGGTGCATTCGACGCCTGGTGCGCAGTTGTATTCCGGGTGGCCGGGGGTGATGGCTCCCTTGGTGCGGAAGGCTTTGACATCATCCAGAGTGAGGCCGTAGCCGGCCAGATGGAGCCAGGAATACAGGAACATGGACCCGTGGCCTCCGGAAAGGATGAAGCGGTCGCGGTTGAGCCAGCGGGGCTCGGAAGGGTTGACGTTGAGGAGGTCGCCGTAGAGGACGGCGCCGATTTCTGCACAGCCGAGGGGCAGCCCCAGGTGGCCGGATGCGCGATCGTGAATGGCGTCGATGGCGAGTCCGCGTGCCTGATTGGCGGCCTTCTGAAGGAGGTCGAAGTTCATGCGGGCGCGATTCTACCATGCCGGATGGCTGGAGGGAAGCCTAAAGTGCCGGGCTGGCGCGAAAAGGGATTTGCGTCCGGCCTTGACGGATCAAGGGTTGTTGGCTACGATGGGGGAGAGCGTATGAGTGCGTCCGAGTGTCCAGCCGTCAGTGTTGTTGTTCCCGTTTACAATGTGGAGCAGTATCTTGTAGAGTGCCTGGATTCTCTGCTGGCCCAGACGATGGAGGATTGGGAGGCGATTTGCATCGATGACGGGTCGCAGGACGGTTCCGGTGCGATTCTGGATGAGTACGCGGCGCGGGATTTGCGGTTCCGCGTGGTTCACAAGGAGAACGGGGGGGTGTCGCAGGCCCGCAATCTGGCGATTTCGATGGCAAGGGCGCCGTTTCTTTGCATGGTGGATTCTGATGATTGGATCGATCCTGCGATGATTGAGACGCTGTATGGTGCGATGCTTCGCGATGAGGTGGATATGGTGGTGTGCGGCCTGTGGGAGCATGATGAGGATTCCGGTGCGGTTCTGGAGCGGCCCCCGTTGCGGCACGGGAAGACGGATGAGGGGGTGCAGCCTGTGAATGCTTCGATGATCGAGTCGATGTCGCGCTATTCATGGGACAAGATGCTGAAGACGTCGATCGTTCGGGAGACGGGACTGGCTTATGCGGAGGATATTCCGTTCAGCGAGGATCATTTGTTCATTCAGCTTTATCTGCTGTATTGCAGGAAGGTGTCGGTGCTTTCAAGGAGTCTGTACCATTATCGTCGCCGCCATTCTTCCGCAACTCTCCGTTTCGTGCGCGGCGAGGCCCCCGCCCATTATTACGAGTGCGCTGTTTTTGCGCTTCTGCGGGTGCTGGATGAGCTGCCGGAAGGTATGCCCGGCAAGGAGCGGCGGATGTGGTGTACGGCGTTGTTCGCGCAGAATTTTCACCAGATTTATCTGGTGAAGCATGTGCTGAAGGGGAAGAATCATCCCGAGAGTGCAAGGATCAACAGGGCTGTGAGGAGGGCTTTCTGGGTTTTGTTCCGCAAGACGCCGAAGACGGCGGTGTTCCGTATCATGTGGTGTGATGCCGTCCGGTTGCTGCGCAGGATTTGCGGAAGGGGGTAGGAGGGATGGCTGTGGTGGAGTCCGTTTTCCTGTCTGTGCTTGAAGGTGGGGTGCCTTCCGTCGCCCCGGCGGGGGCGGCTCCACGGATGGCGCGGGCTTTCGAGCGCGGAGCCGGGTTCGGGTTGCTGGATTTGGTGAGGTTCGATGTGCCGTCCGATGCGGCTTCCGTTCTGCATTGGTTGAAGGAGAAGGCGCGGCTGGTGCTGGTGCGGTCGTTGCGGGTGCGGGGAGGGGGGGATTTCACGCTTGCGGCTCCGGATGCAGCGGAAGCGGCGCGGTGGTTGGCAGAGATGCCTCCCTGCCGTGGACACGGGTATGTGTCTGCCGGAAGTTTGCAGAGGTGGTTTGAGGATATGGGGCCGGCTTTGGCGCAACGGGCGAGGCTGGCGGGTGTGGCTGCCGAGGCGTGGCTTGCCGGGCTGGGAGAGGGGTGGGAGCAGGTGGGGCGGTTGTGTTTCCATTTGGCGGAGAACGGCCACGATGCGGACGGAAGCCGTCCGTTTGCCTTTCTGGCGACTCTGGTGCATCAGGTTTCGAAGGACCATCAGGCGAAGCATGTGCCTCTGGGGATGGCTCTGAAGCTGTATGAAGAGGATCGTGAGGCTTTGCTGGCGCTGCTTCGTCCATTGAGGGAGGTGGCGGAGGTGTCGCCGTTTTTGCGTGAGCTGGTGGATTCGCAGTCGGTGTATCGCCCGCAGGTGTGGACGGCGCGGCAGGCTTATGATTTTTTACAGTCGGTGCCTTTGCTGGAGCAGGCGGGTGTTGATGTGCGGATGGTGAATTTGTGGAAGTCTCTGCCTCCGAAGGTGGAGGTTGAGGTGAGAGTGGAGGGTGAGGCTGTGGATGGTCGGGCGCCGTCTTTGAATATTCATTCGCTGCTGACGTTTTCTGCGGCGGCGGTGCTGGGGGGGCGGCATCTTTCGGAGGAGGAGTTGGAGGAGCTGTTGTCCGGTGATGAAGGGCTGGTGCGGTTTCGCGGCGAGTGGGTGCGGGTGGATCGGGAGAAGGTTGCGCAGATTCTGGAGCAGTGGAGGAATGCTTCCCGCATGGCGTCTGTTTCAGGTGTGCCTTTGCTAGCTGGGTTGCGGCTGCTGCTGGGAGGGAGGAGCAAGGCTCTTCCGTGGTTGCCGGAGCCGGATGAGGAGGTGAGGCTGGAAGCGGGCGATGTGCTGGAGCAGGCTTTGGAGGCACTTGGCCGGAGCGGTCGCGATGCGGAGTCGTTACCCCTTGGGCTTGATGCGGTGCTGCGTGAGTATCAGAAGGATGGAGTGAGGTTCCTGTCCGGGGTGACGGAGGTGGGGTTCGGCGCATGCCTGGCCGATGATATGGGGTTGGGCAAGACGTTGCAGGTGATTGCCTGGCTGGAGTCTCTGCGCCTGCGGGGGGTGCTGGATGGGGCGGCGTCTCTGATTGTGGCTCCGGCGTCTTTGCTGGGCAATTGGCAGGATGAGTTGCGCCGTTTTGCTCCGGAGCTGGATGTGGCGGTTTTGCATCCTGATTATCTGGATGAGAAGGATTGTGTGCTTTTGCGTGAGAATCCCGGCTGGCTGTTGCAGCGCGGGCATGTGGCTCTGACGACGTACGGTATGGTGGCGCGGCTGGAGGAGCTGGGGCGGGTGGAGCTGCCTGCGGTGGTGCTCGACGAGGCGCAGGCGGTGAAGAATGCGGATTCGCGGCGATCCCAGGCGGTGCGGAGGTTGAATGCCGTGCGCCGGGTGGCGCTGACGGGTACGCCCGTGGAGAATTCCATGCAGGAATTGTGGAGCTTGTTCGATTTTCTGACTCCGGGTCTGCTGGGGAGTTCGAAGGAGTTTGCTGCGATGTTGCGGGAATCGGGAGCCCGGTACGAGAGTGTGCGAAGGCTGGTTCGCCCGTTTATGTTGCGCCGCCTGAAGAGTGATGAAGGGATTGCGCCCGAATTGCCGACGAAGACGGAGACTCCGTGTTTCTGCCTGTTGACTCCGGAGCAGGTGCGGCTGTACAAGAGGCAGGTGGAGGAGCTTCAGGCGGTGATTCAGGAACCGGATCCTGCCGTGAGGTTGGCGTTGGTGCTACCGTATCTTTCAAGGTTGAAGCAGATTTGCAACCACCCTGCCCAGTATTTGGGGACAGGGTATATGGCTCCTGAAGAATCGGGGAAGATGGTGCGCCTCCGCTATTTGGCGCGGGAGGTGGCGGAGGCGGGAGATTGTATGTTGGTATTCACGCAGTACAGGAGTATGATCGAGCCTTTGCACGATTTGCTGGAGTCCGTGTTCGGCAGGCCGGGGCTGGCGTTGCATGGCGGCACTCCGCTGGAGATGAGGAAGGAGCTGGTGGACAGGTTTCAATCGCCCGGCGGTCCGCCGTTTTTCATTTTGTCTCTCAAGGCGGCGGGTACAGGGTTGAATTTGACGCGTGCAAGCCATGTGGTGCATTTTGACCGGTGGTGGAATCCGGCGGTGGAGAATCAGGCAAGCGACAGGGCTTACCGTATCGGGCAGGTGAAGCCCGTGTGGGTGCATCCGTTCGTGTGCCGGGGGACGATTGAGGAGAATATCCACCGGATGCTGGAGGGGAAGCGGGCGATGGCGGATGCTCTGCTGTCCGGCGGGCTGGAGAAGCTGCTGCTGGCGATGTCTCCGGATGAATTGCTGGATCTGGTGAAGGCTGGACCCGCTACAGGGGTTTGATGTCCGCCATGACGGCGTAAGCCGCAAGTCCGGGGATGTAGAGTGTCGAGGAATGAACAGAGCGCAGCGGGGATGTGTATCCGATGCGGTGCAGTCGCAGAATGGGGAAGTCGGAAGGGCAGGTTGCTCCGTAGCCCACGCCGGATGAGCCGTAGGCATCGGTCATGACATGGAGGAACGGGTCAAAGACGGGAGATTGGGGCGGTGAGTAGAAGGCTCCGGCGCAGATGACGGGGATTTCTCCGGCACGGCGGCCCATGTTTTTGAGCGCTTCAAGAAGGGAGTCGATTTCTTTGCGGTGCGTGGCTCGTGTTTCGGCATGGGCTTTCCAGCAGTCCGCGGAGAAGAGGTTTCTGTTTTCGGGGCCGGGCGTGAGGTTGACGTTGACGAGTCGTACGGGAACGACGGTGCGGTCGGGAGACCAGTCGACGATAAAACTGCCGTTGCCGATAATAGGCCAAGCCTGAGCGAGCTGGCCGTGCCGTACGATGATGGCATTGTTGCCGTTGGTGCGTATTGACGGGTTGGCTCCGAAGAGATCGACAGCCAGAGTCTGCGCCTGATCAATGTGCTGCAGATTTTGGAGGAAGATGACGTCGGGATGGATAGGTTGGAGAATTTCCGCAGGGACAGAGGAGCCGTTGCGGCAATCAATTGAAATGATTTTCCATGTGAGGCGCTCATTGGCAATGCGTGCCGGATCCTGGTCGAGTCCGATGCGGCCGATGCCCTGAAAAACGTCGCTGACCATGATGGCGGTCAATGTCCACAGGATGACGGTGCCGAAGGCGAGCCATTCCCTTGCCCAGAGCCATGCGAGGAGGGCCGGGGCAACGGCTGTGATGGTCACGAGCCAGACCGGCAGCAGGAGCAGGGCGGCGATGCGATCCGACCCGCTCCACATGGCCATGATGAAGATCAGCCAGATCGCCAATGAAACACAGGTGAGGAACATGCCTGCCTTTTGGCTGGATGATCTGGGTTTCAGTGCGGAAAGTATGCTCTTCCAATGCTTCATGAGCCTGCGGAATTCTCCGGAGAATTCGTTCTGCGGCTTTGCCGCCGGATCTTTCCGGGATGGAGTGTCAGAGTCCGAGGCCGGTTGGGAGGCCCATTCCGCCTGTCAGTTTTTTCATTTCGGATTCCGCCATGGCTTTGGCTTGTTCGATGGCGTCCTGAATGGCTTTGAAAATGAGAGTCTGTACGAATTCCGCATCATCGGGATCCAGAATGGAAGGGTCGATTTGCAGATCGGTGATCAGGCCGGCGCCAGTGGCGGTTACTTTGATTTTGCCGCCTGCGGCATTGATGGTGAGCGTTTGTTCGGCAAGCTTGTTTTGTGCTGCGGCCAGCCCGGCTTGCATTTGCTGGGCCTGTTTCATCAGTTTTTGCAGATTCATGTCGTATGGTCGGTTTTGTAAGTTCAGGAGATGATTCGGGCGTGGAATTCGTCCAACGCTTTTTGAATGAGCGGATCTTTGTAGAAAATTTCGGGATCGAGTTGTGTGGAGGGAGCATCGCTCGGCGGCTCGGCGGCTGATGAGGGGGGCGGAGCCGTGTTGGGCTTCGGTTTGTTCTGGGGAGTAGGAGCGGGCGGCGGCGGGGGGGGCGGAAGCGGTTCCAGAGCTTCTTCCATGGGGGCGGGTAGCGTGCTGTCCGTTTCGACGCGCAGGTTGAGGTTGCGGCCTGTGAAGCGCTGCACTCGCGTTTCGATGAATGTTTTGACTTCTTCACTCAACAAGGTGTCGCGTCCTTCAATGTCTTCCGGGTGGACGGCGACAATGAAGAAGTTTTCTTCTTCACTGATGAATTCCGCATGGCTGATGAAGCCTGCCTGCAATGGTTTGGCCTGGTGCAGGTCGAGAAAAATTTTCTTCCATATGTCGATGGTGAGCGGTGAGATTGAAATGTCGGCTTCGGCGACGTAAAGGGTATCCGGTTCGCTGCCGAAGAAGGGAGGAGCATCGTCGATGGGTTCGAGGCTTCTTGTCGGCTCGGGTGCAGCTGCCGTTGCGGGCTCATCGAAGCTGTCGGGCATGGGGTAATGCTGCTCGGGAAGCGAGGGTTCCGAAGTGGCTGCCGCCGGTATTTCGATGGATGGTTCGGGCACCGGCGGTTGAGCAGGAGCTGGGGTTTGCGGCGTATGAACGGGTTCGGGGATTGAAGCCGGTATCTCAGGCTGCGGTGCAGGTGATGCGGTGGGTGCAGTGTCCGGTCTGTTTTCGGGCAGAGAGACGGTGGGCAGCGCTGTCGTGGCAATGGGGGTTTCCGGCAGGGGGGCGCCTTCCAGTGCCCGGATGATATCGCTGATGTTGGCTTCCGACAGGGAGTGGACAGCCTGGATCAGCCCCATTTCGAGGTGGAGCCTTTTGTTGGATGACCAGCGCATGCGTTCTTCCGTGGAAGTCAGTACTTCCATCAGCCGCAGGATTTTATCCGTGGCGGTTTGGGCGAGCAGTTGCTGCAAGGGGCCGCGCCAGTGTTCGGGGATGCTGTTTTGCGTTTCTTCCGGTGCTACTTTGGCGACGAGCAGTTCGCGCACGGCGCTCATGAGCTCTGTGAGGAGCTGGGCCATGTCGCGCCCGGCTTCTGAGAGTTCGTGTACGAGGTGGAGCAGGGAGGGGAGTTCCCGCTGGAGCATGTAGGCGAGTGCGCGGGAGACTGTTTCCCGGGAGGTGACGCCGAAGATGTCGTTGACGTGTTGTTCCTCGATGTTACTGCCGCAGAAGGAGACGAGCTGGTCGAGCATGGACTGGGCGTCGCGCATGCCGCCGTCAGCGACGCGGGCAATGCCGAATGCAGCCGCTTCTGCGAGAGTTACGCCCTCCTTGGCAGCGATGTTCATCAGGTGCTCGGCGATGACGGGGGCGGGAATCGGCCTCAGGTCGAAGCGCTGGCAGCGGGAGAGGATGGTGGGAAGGATTTTGTGAGGCTCCGTGGTGGCAAAGATGAATTTGACGTGTGGAGGGGGTTCTTCAAGCGTTTTGAGCAGGGCATTGAAGGATTCCTTGGTCAGCATGTGTACTTCGTCGATGTATACGATGCGGAACTGGCCCCGGGAGGGGGCGAACTGGACGTTGTCTCGCAGGTCGCGGATGTGGTCGATGCCGCGGTTGGAGGCGCCGTCGATTTCCAGTACGTCGAGACTCCGGCCTTCGGCGATTTCTTCGCAGATATCGCAATGCGGGTCGAAGTCGGCTTTGGGTCCGTCCGGGCAGTTCAGCGCTTTGGCGAAGATGCGGGCAGTGGATGTTTTGCCCGTTCCTCGGGGGCCGACGAAAAGGTAGGCGTGAGCCAGGCGGTTCTGTTCGATCGCGTTGCGCAACGTGCGCACAACGTGTTCTTGTCCGAGGACGTCGTCGAATGTCAGGGGACGGTACTTTCTTGCAAAGACCTGATAGCTCATCGGGTGCGGATTCTCCCATATTTTACCTCCCGGAGCAAGGCAAATCGGCGTCAGGCCACGCATTTGAACGGGTTGCATGTTTGGCCTTTTCGGCGCTGCGGGATTGTGCTAGGCTTTTGTTTGAGAAATGGATGCTGAGTTGCTGGATACCGGATGCCTTTCGCTGTTGAAGAAGGCGGGATCTGTGGTTGTCGGATTGAGCGGCGGCCGCGATTCCGTTGCTTTGCTGCATCTGCTGCATGGGGCTGGGCTGCAGGTGGTCGTGTGCCATGTGCATCATGGTATCCGTGGTGCGGATGCGGATGCGGATGCGGCGTTCTGCCGGATGATGGCCGATGCGCTGGGTGTGGATTTTGTGGAAAAGAGGGTCGATGTGCCTCGTTATGCGGGGGGACGGGGGCTTTCGCTGGAGACGGCGGCGCGTGAGGCTCGCTACGAGGTCTTCCGGGAATGTACGGCGGCCTGCGGTACGCCTTATGTGGCTCTAGGGCATCATCGGCAGGATCAGGCGGAGACGGTTCTGTTCCGCTTGTGCCGGGGAAGCGGTGGGCATCTGGGGATGAAGCCGATAGCCTGCCGGGAGGATGGTCTGGTATTGGTGCGTCCTCTGCTTGATATTCCGAGAGAACAATTGACTGCTTATCTGGAAGGAAAGGGGATTCCCTGGCGGGAGGATGCCAGTAATGGCGAGGCGGATGTCGTGCGCAACAGGCTTCGGTTGCAAGTGCTTCCTCTGCTGGAAGATATCATGGGCCGGGATGTCGTGCCGGTCATCAATCGCAGTGCGCGCATTGCGGAGGAAGCATCTGCGGCTCTGGCGGCGGCGGTTGCTGCGCTGGAGGTCGAGGATCCGCAGGGGAGGCTTTATCTGCCCAAAGTGGCGGCGTATCCTGTGGAATTGCAGAAGGTGATCGTGCACCGATATCTGAAGCGGCAAGGTGTGAGGAATGTGTCCGAAGAGGTGGTGCTGGCGGTCGTATCGATCATCCGGCCCGGCAGCCCTGCGCGCCTTTCGTTGCCGGGCGGGCGCGTCGCCCGGAGGCGTGAAAAACGGCTGTTTCTGGAATGAAGGATGCAGGGAGTCGCGAGAATTTGAAAAATTAGACTTGCATTCGCTGGCAAATCCTGTAGACTCCGTGCCGACTTAGATTTAGTCGAGCTGTAGCGCAGGCTGGTAGCGCGCTTCGTTCGGGACGAAGAGGTCGCAGGTTCGAATCCTGTCAGCTCGACCAATTTAATTCATTTCTGGAGTTTGGTTTTTTTTGGAATGTATCCAGTGGTGCCCATTTGGCATGAATCATCAACGGAACCCGCTTTTTCTCCTGAAAACCTTCCTGTTTTTTCTGTTTTTCACACCCCTCAAGGAAATCCCAAATTATGTCAGGTCATAATAAATGGTCCAAAATCAAGTTCACCAAAGCCAAGGAAGATGCGAAGAAAGGTAAAATCTTCGCCCGTTTCTCGCGTGAAATCACTCTGGCTGCCCGCAATGGCGGTGGCGATGTAGATACCAACCCCCGCTTGCGCGCGGCGATCGAAGGAGCCAAGGCCTGCTCCATGCCGAAAGACAATATCGACCGCGCCATCAAAAAGGGGACGGGTGAACTCGTCGGCGAAATCATTCAGGAAATCGTGTACGAAGGCTACGGCCCCGCCGGAACGGCCATGCTCGTGGAAGTGGCAACGGACAACACCAACCGTGCTTCCTCGGAACTCCGCACCCTCTTCTCCCGCAACGGCGGCAACATGGGTACTCCCGGATCTGTCGCGTACCAGTTCGACCGCAAGGGCGAAGCCCGCATCATTGATGAAACCCTTGATGAAGACGGCGCCATGGAGCTGGCAATGGAAGTCGGTGCCGACGATGTCGGCGAAGGCGACCAAGACGGCGAATGGGTCTTCGTTTGCAGTCCGACCGATTTGAGTTCCGTCTGCAGCGGTCTGACATCCGCCGGGAAGAACGTGACGGGCATGCGCCTGATCTCCGTGGCACAGAATACGGTCGAAATCAAGGATGTGGACACGGCCCGCAAGGTGATGAACCTCTTCGAACGTCTTGACGACTACGATGATGCGATGAATGTGTTCTCGAACTTCGACATCTCCGAGGACATCCTCGAACAGCTTTGATCAGCTCATTCATTTGCGGCCGGAACGTGAAAGTTCCGGCTGCGGTTTTTTTCTTCCCGAGACATGACAGACCCTGATACGAATCGCGCCGCAAGCGATGGGGAATCCCGCCCTCCTGCCAAACCCAGGAAGAGTGCCGTCCGCAAGACCCGTGCCGCCGAGGCGGCTGATATGGAAGCCGTGCGCAAGGAATCCGGACAGGATGAATCCGTTCCCGCACGCCGGGTATCAAGGACAACGCGGAAGGACAAAGTCGCCGAAACGCCCGCCGGAGAAATCCCTGTTGCAACCGAACTTCGCAACGAAACTGCCGCTCCACGCCATGACGAACGGGAAACCCGAAACGACGAGCCCCGGAGGGAACGCCAGCAAAGGCCCGTGCGCGAGAACGGCAACCGTGGCGGCCAGCGCCAGTTCCGCCCCCAGTCCTCCGATCAGGGACAGAACGGCACGGGAATCCGCACGGTGCGCGAATCCTACCGCCGCGACGGTAAGCGCACATTCAACAATAACGACGGGCAGACCGGCCGTGGTGATTATCAAAACCGTCAGAACGGACAAGGCGGAAAGAACAAATTTCGCAACAACCGCAATCAGAATAACCGCAACCAAAACGGTCGCGATAACAACCGGGACAACAACCGCAGCAGCTGGGACGGTAGCCAGCCCGCACAGAACAATTATGTGCCCGTCGGCGAACCGGAGGAATTGAGCGGTCTCCTTGAAATAACCCCCAAGGGATACGGCTTCATCCGCACGCCGGAAACGGACTTTGCCCAATCGCGTGAAGCTGTCTATGTGCCGGTGGAAATGATTCAGAGCTACCAGCTCCGCCCCTGCGTCTGGCTCAAGGGCAAGGCTCAGAGATACGAACGAGGCCACCAGATGGTTTCCATCGAAAGCGTGAACGGGCAGACGCCCGAAGAAGCGGCAAAAAATCCCTATTTCGAAGATCTCAAAGCCGTCAACCCCACCCACCGCCTTGCTTTCGAAACGGTGCCTGAGCGGTACACGACCCGTACGCTCGACCTTGTTGCCCCCGTAGGCCGCGGCCAGCGCGGTCTGATCGTCGCCCCTCCCCGCACCGGGAAGACGACCCTTTTGCAGCACATTGCCGAAGCCGTGCAGGAGAACTACGAGGAAGAAATGCACCTGATGATTCTTCTCGTGGACGAACGCCCGGAAGAAGTGACCGAGTTCAAGCGCGGCATTCCCGGAGCGGAAGTCTATGCCTCCTCGAACGATAGCCATGTGCGCGACCACTGTCGCCTTGCCGAGCTGTGCATCGAGCGTGCCAAGCGTCTCGTCGAAGCCGGAAAGCATGTAATCCTGTTGCTCGACTCCATCACCCGCCTTGCCCGCGCCTACAACAACGCGGATCAGGGCAGCGGCAGAACCATGTCCGGCGGTATCGATGCGCGGGCGCTGGAAATGCCCCGCCGCCTGTTTGCCGCCGCCCGCAATACGCGAACCGCAGGCTCCCTCACCATCCTCGCCACCGCCCTCGTGGAAACGAACAGCCGCATGGACGATCTGATCTTCCAGGAATTCAAGGGCACGGGCAATATGGAACTCGTTCTCAACAGGCGCATTGCCGAACAATACATCTACCCCGCCGTAGACATCCTGAAATCCGGGACGCGCCGCGAGGAGCTGATCCTGTCCGAGCTCGCCCTCGAAAAAACACGCCTGATCCGGCTCGCCCTTGCGGGGCACAAACCGGTGGAGGCCATGGAGCGTTTGCTCTTCTTCCTGAAGAGGTACCCGAGCAACGCCCAAATGCTTCTGGACCTCAAATCCAGAGCGTAAATCTTATCGTTATGTTTTCGGATGAATTAGACAGTCTGATGGCTTCACCGCCTCCGGCGGTGAGGAAATTGATGCGCCTGCTGGAACCCGCTACCGATGCGGAACTGGAGGCCATGGCGCAGGAGAGCAGAAACATCACCCGCCGTTTCTTCGGCTGCACCCTGCGCCTCTTCGCCCCCATCTACCTGTCCAACGAATGCATCAACAATTGCAAATACTGCGGCTTCTCGCGGGACAATCCCATCATCCGCACCACGCTGACCGTCGATGAAGTCGAGCAGGAAGCCCGTTACCTCTACGACCAGGGGCTGAGAAGCCTGCTGCTCGTGGCCGGGGAGCATCCCAAGTTCGTTTCCGACGGCTATTTGCAGGCATGCCTGGACAGGCTCCGCACGTTCATTCCTTCTCTGGGACTCGAAATCGGACCTCTGCCGGACGACCGTTATGCGGAAATCGTCCACCACGGAGCCGAATTGCTGACCGTGTTTCAGGAAACATACAATCGTTCCATCTACGAAACGCTGCATACGGCAGGACTCAAGAAAGACTTCGTCTGGCGCGTCAACTGCCCGGAACGCGCCTATGCCGGAGGATTCCGGCGAATCGGGATCGGCGCTCTCTTCGGCATTGCTCCGTGGCGGCAGGAAGCTCTCGCTCTTGCCTGCCATGTGGATTACCTGCTCAAGCATTGCTGGAAAGCCCAGGTATCCATCTCCTTCCCCCGCATGCGCCCCTATGCGGGCAATTACGAATACACGCCGGATACCGAGCTGATGCTCGACGACCGCCACTACGTGCAGCTTCTCTGCGCTTTGCGCATCTGCTTCCCGCATGTAGGCTTCACCGTCAGCACGCGTGAAACTCCGGCCATGCGCAATGCGCTGATGAACATCGGCGTCACCAGCATGTCCGCTTGCGCCAAGACTGAACCGGGCGGCTACACCGGAGCCGGGCTGAACCGCGCCCATATCACCCTGCACGGTGTGCAGAAGGAATTGACGGAGGAACAGCGCAGCCATTGCACCAAGGCGACGGAGCAATTCGCCATCTCGGATGAGCGGAGCGTACCCGAATTCATTGAAGCCGTCCATGCCGCCGGGCTGGAACCCATCTGGAAGGATTGGGACGACAGCATCAACATCAGGTAAACTCCGTACGCCCGCATCCCGGCGCCGTGTTGCGGAACGGGATGCAGGCTTGATTCCGCTGGGCGGCCATGTTATCCAAGAGGGCAGATATGACTCTGCCTCTTCTTGTCGTCGCCACGCGCAATGCTCATAAAACGGAAGAAATTCGCCAGATGCTCGCCGGACTGTACGAAGTCCGCGACCTTTCCTCCTATCCCGAAGCCCCCGAAGTCGAGGAGACTGGAGAGACGTTTGCCGAAAATGCCGCCTTGAAAGCCGTTTCGGCTTCCCGCGTGATTCCCGGTATCGTGCTGGCCGACGATTCGGGCCTGTGCGTCGATGCGCTGGGCGGCTTGCCCGGCGTGCGATCCGCCCGTTTCGGCGGTGAAGACGGCAACCATGAACTGAACAACCGGAAGATGATGCAGGATCTGGCGCGCTTCGCGGACGATGTGCCGATGGCGGCCCGCTTCATGTGCGTGATGGTGCTGGCGAAGGGTGGCGAAGTGCTGGGTGAATTTTCCGGCAGTGTCGAAGGCTCCATGTTGAAAGAATTGCGCGGAGCAAAGGGATTCGGCTACGATCCTCTTTTCGTTCCCGAAGGCCATGAGCGAAGCTTTGCCGAGTTGACGGGCGAAGAGAAAAACGGCATGTCCCACCGCGGTCGTGCGCTGGCGAAGGCGGTCGAGTACCTGCGCGGGCGTCAATAAGCCGTCCGGTTGAGAAGCTGCTCGCCTCGGGCGGCACAGAAGGCGATGCACGCTTCGCATGGGCGGCTTGCATAATAGGCTGCCGTGCGTGCTTGAGGCCGTGCCGATTCCTGCACATCGTTTCCAAGATGCAACAGGTCTCTGCATATCAGCGAGCCGTGCGCTTGCTCGAATTCTGCCGCCAGTGAGCGGATCAGTGAGAAAATGGCTTCCTTGTCATCGAGATCCGGCGTCGTATTGCCCCGGACGAACCCGGCCACCATCGCCAGAGCCGAAAATGCGCCGCAAACGCCGCGCATCCGTCCGATGCCGGCGCCGAAACCTGATGAAAGCTTCAAGGCGGCGGGTACGGTAAGTTCGAGATCGTCCGCAAAGGCGGCCAGCACGGACTGGGCGCAGTTGTAGCCCTGATGGAAGAAATCCAGAGCGCGTTCCGGATAAGTCATGAGTTGGTGCGGCGGTTCAGGTGAGCGAGGAAAAATAGCGGGAACATTCCGCGGGGGAAAGCTGGAACTTGCGGCCGAACAGGCAGCCGGAGTCCCGCGCCGCCTGCCAGTCTTCCGGAGCCAGATCGCAAGGAGAAGGCGCATTGGCGAAAGGCCATTGGAGATAGCGATGGTTGCCGACGGTGTGGATCGGGAATCCTGAGCGCATCAGGCATGTCTGGAAGAACATTTCATCGCTGCAGAACGTATGCTTGAAAAACCGCACCATGCGGCGGTGGCTGTGCATGTAGGCAATCACGGCATCCATGGCATCTCCTGTCAACGAGAACCATTGGGCGCCTCCATAGAACCGTTCTGCGGATCTGAATGCCGGCCGGCGAAGCTTCAACCGCAGCCACTTGTTCGTATACAACCAGAAATAATCCTGATGCAGGCGGGTGTGTTTGCTGACGATGAAGGAGGGATAGTACACTTGCAGCCTGTGCATGCCGCCGTCGCGTTGCCCCCATTGGCTGCGGGGCATCGGCTCGCATTCGATGAACTGCGTTTGGCTGGCATAGGCATCGTCCAGAATGGCATCCATCGCCTTCATGGAGCGCAGAGGCAGGCAATGGCCGCTCAGCAAGTGAAAATAACGGTATTGCCTGCCTGTGTGCCTTGCCTCCTCGATCATCTTCAGAGTTGCCTCAACCTGTGTCCAGCCTCCCCAGTCGACGGCGGCAGGATGGCGCACCAGATGGATATTCGCCGTTTGGCGGATCAAGTGGCCGATGGCGGACCGGGCATCCGCATGAATGAAGACATCGTGGCCTCCGTCTGCAAGATACTGTGCGAGAGCGTTGACCTGATGGGGGCGGTCATGGCACTGGATCAGATAGGCGTCAATCATGGCGTTTGGATGTCAATGGTATTTGCCGATGATCCCGGGGTTCTCCTGTACACGAGCCAGGGGACAGAGCGCAAATTGTCGGCAAACAGCGGGCGGTATCCGCATTCCCGCAAGAATGCGTCTATTGAGGGCATTTCTTCCTGTTTGACGTCGGAGAGATTAACGAGAATGAATTCGCATCGGTGTTCACGCACGTATTGCCGTTGCAACGTCTTGCCCTGCGGGTCGAAATTGACGAGCTGGTATCGAGGTACATTGGGAATGATGCCGAGCCTGCGGTAGATGCCGTTGTCGAAACAGCCGAAACAAAGAACGGTCGGATGGGCTGATTCCTGCGAAATGGCCTGAGCCAGATCGGCGAGTTCCTGCTTCTGCCGCTTGAGAGTCTCCAGAGAGAAATCGGGCGTTTTGCCACGGTCCGTAATCAGCGAAGAAGCTTCGCGGGAGAGCAGGAACAGAAAGGCGATGCAGCATCCTGTTGCTGCAGCCCGGCGCAGGAAGGGAAGGGTACGATCTCCCATGTCGTGCAGCAGATAAATGACGCCGAATGTGGCGAAAGGAATCAGCGAGAGCAGGTAGTAGGCTGAGAACATGCTTCCGGCAAAGACGGCCAGATACATGGCGATGAACGAGACGGGCAGGCCGATGCGCCTGAAGCGGGAATACCCTCTGGATGCGGCAGCAATCCAATAGGCCATCCCCGCCAGAATGAGAAGTATGTAGTCGGGATAGTCCATGACGCCGCGCACGAGGTAGAAGATACGGTTGCTCGTCGATTCGGTGACGTGGTAGGTATGAAAAACGATATATCCCTCCACATAGGCATCCAGTGCGCCGTGCCATGCGAAATAGGCGATGCAGGGGATAAGAATGAAGGCTGCGCCGATGGCGATCATGCCGGCGCGTTTGCAGGCCGCTCTGAAGCCGAGGTGGCGCCACGCTTCCGCAAGGACGGCGAATGCAAGGACGAACCAGAAGGAGGCCAGGGTAAATTTGCACGCCAGAAGCAGGCCTCCAAGACACCCGAAGATGCAGAGTTTTTTGAAGGAGCATGTATCTTTGCCCAGAATGAGGAAATAATAGATGCCCATGGCAATCATCGGCATCGTGAACTCATCGCCCATGGCTCCTGTGAGATACATTCTTCTTTGGAAAAGGATGAAGAAAGACATCAGCAGGGTGCCAGCCAGTGCGTGGGTGCGATTGAGGAAGAGGCGCGCCGTGCGATTGATATAGTAAAGGGTCCATGCGAAGAAGGCGCAGGCAACCAGCCATTGGCCGATATAGCCGTCGCTGTCGATCAGTCCTCCTATCCCGTTGAACAGGAAGATGGGCATGCCTTTTCCGTCGAAGAGGTCACGGTAGGGAACGAAGCCGTCGAACATGGCCTGCCCGATCGTCAGATACATGTTCGGACTGGGGCAGGGGTTGAAATCGAGCTTCGGCGAAGAGGTGTTGAAGTAGTAGAGAACGGCAAGGCCGTACACGAAAAAGAAGAGTACGGAAAGAGGCCGTTCCCGATTGTGGATGAACTTGCGAAGAGAGTCCGGAGCCATTCGGGTTGCCATCGTATCATGCCGTCTTGCAAAGTCAAGGGGAACATAGCTTGGGCTTGACTTTTGAAGCTTAAGGGCGCATTCTGCGCAGGTCCATGAGTGCGAAAAACTACAAGATCGCGGTATTGGCGGGCGATGGTATCGGCCCGGAAGTGATGTGCGAAGCCCTGCGTGTGCTCGAAGCCTTGAGCCTCCGGTACGGTTTCGGCGTCACATTGAGCGAGCAGTACGTCGGCGGTGCGGGGATCGACCATGCAGGCAAGGCCCTTCCGGATGAAACGCTGCGTGCCTGCGAAGCGGCGGATGCCATTCTTTTCGGCTCCGTAGGCGGCCCGAAGTGGGAGAACCTGCCGCCCAACGAGCAGCCCGAGCGCGGCGCCCTGCTGCCCCTTCGCAAGCATTTCGGCCTTTATGCGAATCTGCGTCCCGGCATTTGCCTTCCGGCTCTGACGCACGCTTCCCCGGTGAAGAACGAACTCATCGAGGGAGGTTTCGACATTCTCTGCGTCCGCGAGCTGACGGGCGGCCTTTATTTCGGCCAGCCCCGCTACCGCAAGGAGATCGATGGCGAAGATACCGCCGTGGATACTCTGGTGTACCGGAAGAGCGAGATCGAGCGCATCGCCCGCGTGGCCTTTGAAGCCGCCCGTGGCCGCCGCAATCTCCTGACCAGCGTGGACAAGGCCAATGTGCTGACCAGCTCCATCCTGTGGCGCGAGACGATTCTTGAAGTGGCGAAGGATTATCCCGAGGTGGAAGTGCGCCACATGTATGTGGACAATGCCGCCATGCAGCTCGTGCGCAATCCGCAGCAGTTCGACGTACTCGTGACCGAGAACCTCTTCGGCGATATTCTTTCCGACGAGATGGCCATGATCTGCGGCTCCCTCGGCATGCTGCCGAGCGCAAGCCTGTGCCAGGGCAGCAAGGACAACGGGCTGTTCTTCGGCATGTACGAGCCTTCCGGCGGTTCCGCTCCCGACATCGCGGGCAAGGGCATTGCCAATCCCATCGCCCAGATTCTTTCTCTGGGCATGCTGCTCCGCTATTCGCTCGGTGAGACGGCTGCCGCCAACGATATCGACCGCGCCGTGCGCCGGGTGATCGACCTCGGCTACCGCACGGGCGATCTTGCCACGGGTGCGCCGAACGAGATCCGCGTCAATACCGCCGCCATGGGCGATGCGATCATTGCCGCTCTGTAAGGCTTTTGACACCGGGCGGCGTGAGAATGCCGCCCGTTTTTCTTCTTCGCCATGCGCATCTTGATCGTTGGACAGGGACTCGCCGGCAGTTCGCTGGCATGGAGGCTGATCCGCCGGGGGGTGGATTGCCTGGTGGTGGATCGTCCCGTCGGCGAGACGGCTTCCCGGGTTGCAGCCGGGCTGGTGAATCCCCTGACGGGCCGCAAGGTGCGGCCCGAATGGAGGCAGGCCGAGTGCCTGCCGGAGGCGGATGCGTATTATACGGAAACGGAGCGCGAGCTTGGAGGCTCCTGGTGGCAGAAGACGCCGATCTGGCGCGAGCTGGTCGGCGAAGATCAGGAGGAGATTTGGAAGGAACGCCAGAGCGATCCCGAATCCTGTTCCTATGCCGGGCCTGTACTGCCGTGGCCGGAAGGCTGGCAGGGGGAGGGCCGTGCGGCCTACACGCGGGGCTCCGCCGTGCTGCATGCCGAAGCTCTGGTGAATGCCCAGCGCGTCTGGCTGCAGGGGCAGGGATTGTTTCGCGAGGGAGAGGTGGCTCCCGAAGAGATCGAGCGGCAAGGGGACGATTTTATCTGGCAGGGTGAACGGTTTACCCACATTGTCTGGTGTACGGGGTATGAAGTGGCTTCCCGGCTGCAACTGCCGGCGTTGGAGAGCCGCCTCTCGAAAGGTACCATTGTGGATATCGAGCTGCCCGGGCTGGCATGGCATGCGGGCATCCTGCATTTCGGCCATTGGCTTGTGCATTGGGGCGGCGTCTGGCGGCTTGGTGCAACGTATGCCTGGTCATGGGATGATCCGGGAGCAGCGGAAGAGACTGCCGTGCAGGAGCTGCTGTACAGCTTGCGCCAGCGGTACGAAGGAGAGATCGGCATCGTGAGGGCTCGTGCGGCCGTACGTCCCATCATCCGGTACAGCCAGCCCGTGGCGGGGCCTTTGCCGGGCATGCCGGGGCATTATGTCTTTTCCGGGCTTGGCAGCCGGGGCGTGACGACAAGCCCGTGGGTTTCGCAATTGCTGGTCGAGCATCTCGTGAACGGCACGGCCATGCCGGAAGATGTCGATCCGGCTCCTCTGTGGAAGCGTCTTGCCCGCAAGTAAGGCTCGGGTTTGGCTTACTTGGCGAACAGGCCGTACTCGCTGATCAGCGCCGCTTCGCCTTCCACCTTTTTCTTTTCCTTGTCGAGCACGTCGGCGCGCATTTCAATGTTTCTCTTGCGCTGCTCCAGATATTCGGCGCCGGTTTCGGGTACGAATCCCGCTTCGTGGGCGACCGTCTTCTGCATGAAGCTTTTCCATGTTTCGAATTCCTTGCAGCTCCTCATGAGCTGGTCGACGCGTGTGAGGCGGCGCATCAGTTCGAACTTGAGTTCCCTTTTCTTGGCTTCGTAGGCTTCTTCCCTCGTCTTGTACTGGTTCCAGATATTAAGCCGGGTGTCCAGCTGCAGGGAGGCGTTCGTATTGAGCGTCATGTCGCTGCTGTTGAGGAACGTGCCGCCGTAGGTGCCGCCCGTGGAGGAGAAGAGCGAGGGGCTGTACAGGTTCATGTTGAGCTGCGGCAGGTACTGCATGAGGGTCTGGTAGCGTTCCATGCGCACCTGTTCGAGACCCATGGCCAGCACGGCGACGGAGAGGGGGTCGAGGTGCCTGCAGGCTTTCTTGTAATGATCCCAGTTGAGGTTGGGGACGGTTTCCGGGATGATGACCCAGCGTCCGTCCTGATTGCCCAGCAGGGTACACAATTCCGCCCATTCCGTGCGGTCGAGGTCTTCGCGGCTCTGCTGCAGGGCTCCGATTTTCCATTCGCGGTCTTCGAGGCCGATCTTCTCGCGTTCCAGTTGGTCCGCCTTCCGGGTCAGTTCGCTCGTGCGGATGAATTTGTAGAGTTTGGAAACGAGGTCTCGCTGCTTGACTTCGAGGTTCTTCTTGGCGGCATACACGCGTGCCTGGGCTTCGTACACGCGGTAGGGGAGCTGCGAGATGGAGGGGAGGTTGAAGAGGATGTTGATGTTGTAGGAAATGTCGTCCGGCGTGACGGCGTTGGCCAGTTCCTTGACGGATTGGGACATCGACGAATAGAGGTTTACGCCGGGGATCAGGTCGGTATAGATGCTGCGGGCGTACCGTTCCGCGCTGTCGATGGTCGTATGAAGATTGCGGATTTCCTGATTGTCCTTCATGACCATGTCCACGGCCTGTTGCCAGGTGATCTGCCGCACAGGCAGCTCTTCCCACCGGGGCATTTTGGCGACCAGTTCATTGATGGCCTTGCTGTCCGTTTCGATGCGCTCGTCGATTTGCCGGGATATGGAACACCCCCACAAACCTAGGCACAAAAAAAGGAGCAGGGGGTATCGCTTCACCGGAACAACACTAGCAGATAGCGTATACTACTGCAAGATAAGAATGCGCCTTCCTGCGGATGCCGGATACTCCTGCTCCTCTTTCGGAGCCCGGCGGCAGAGGGGCTGCAACGGGCGCCTTCCGAAAAGTTCGCTTGACCTCAGGCGTTGAAAGAGTAGAATAAGCGGGTATGAGTTTGAAATCTACTGCCATCATGTTCATCTCTGCCGCCTGCGCCGCGCCGATTTTTGCGGATGAGGCTCCGACGGCTCGGAAAACCGATGCGCAGCGTCCGAACATTCTGTTTATCATTACAGATGACCACGCTGTGCAGGCCATGGGCACGTGCGAGAAGGATTCTCCGATCGCCTATCCCCATTTCAACAAGCTGGCGAAGGAAGGCATGGTCTTCGATCGGAGCTACTGTGCGAATTCCCTGTGCGGGCCGTCCCGCGCCTGTATTCTGACCGGACGCCATTCGCACAAAAACGGCTATATTTTCAATGAAGGCCGGACGCCGTTCGACGGTTCGCAGCCGACCTATCCGAAGATGCTCCAGCAGGCAGGTTATCAGACCGCCATTTTCGGCAAGTGGCATCTCGAATCCGATCCCACCGGTTTCGACCACTGGGAAATCTTCCCCGGACAGGGCGCCTACTACAATCCCGATTTCATTTCCCGCGGACAGAACGGCAAGCGCAAAGTGACGCGCGAAGAAGGTTATGCGACCGACCTCGTGACGAAGAAGAGTATCGACTGGCTTGAGCACCGCGATAAGAACAAGCCGTTCGCCCTCGTCGTCGGCCACAAGGCCCCCCACCGTCCGTGGATGCCTGCGGAGCGCCATCTCGGCAAGGCCAAAGAGGCCGTATCGAAGCTGACGCCGCCTGCATCGCTGGAAGACAATTACGCCAACCGTCCCAGCTTCCTGAGAGAGAACGAGCAAACGATCGCCCGCCATATGGCCGTCTATTCCGATTTGCACATCATGAAGGATCTCGTGCCGGAAGACGTCCGCAAAAAAATCGTTTCCCCCGGCTACGGCTGGGAGCTCGGCGATGTCAAGCGCATGAATCCGGCCCAGCGCGCCGCGTGGGAGAAATACCACAAGGCCCGCACGGAAGAACTCGTTGAGCTGGTCAAGTCCGGCAAGATCAAGACGGAGAAGCAAATGCTCGAATGGCGCTGGCGCACCTACATGGAGGATTATCTCGGTTCGATTCTGGCCGTGGACGACAGCATCGGCGAACTCATGGACTATCTCGACAAGAGCGGCCTTTCCGACAATACGCTCGTCATCTACTGCGGCGACCAGGGCTTCTATCTGGGCGAGCACGGCTTGTACGACAAGCGCTGGATTTTCGAGGAAACATTCCGCATGCCGCTGATCATGCGCTGGCCGGGCCACATCAAACCCGGCGTGCGCTCCGAAGCCATCGTGCAGAATATCGACTATGCTCCCACCATTCTGGCAACGGCCGGCGCCGATACTCCGGAAAACATGAAGACCTTCCAGGGCAAGAGCCTCGTGCCGCTTTTTGCAACGGGTGAATCCCCGGATTTCAAGGACCGCGTGATCTACTACGCCTTCTACGAAAACCCCGGAGAGCACAATGCTCCGCGCCATGACGGCGTCCGTACGCCCCGTTATACGTTCGCCAGGCTCTGGACGAGCGGTGAATACATGCTGTTCGACAACGAAAAGGATCCCCAGCAGATGGTCAACGTGTTCGATGATCCGAAGTACGCCGATATCGTCAAGGAAATCATGGTGGAGTACGAAAAACTCCGCGACCAATACGAAGTGCCGGCAGACAGCCCGGGCGGCAAGGGCACTCCCATTCCCAAGTTCACGCCTTCGTGGTAAGCAGCGATCCCGTGTGAATGCCTGTCACGCGGCCATCCGAAAGGTCGACGATGGACGGGCGGGCATTTTTGAAAAACGCGCCGGTATTGACGTACAGTCTGCCGGCGCGTTTCCATTGCCCTGGGCGGTGGAAATGCCCGAAGCAGACGATGCGGGCTTCCGGGAAGAATTGCTCCGTGAAGCGGTGCATCAGGCTGCTCATCGTCATCCATGCGCGGAGGATTGCAATCGGGCGCGAAGGCGGCCATCCGCAGTGGGCCAGGAAGCGCAGGACGCGGTTTTTCGAGACGCGGGGTCTCTGCAGGACGGGAGGTGAGAGCAGGGCCATTTCCCGGGCGAGCGCCATCCGGTCTTCCAGATCGGTATCGCTCATGGGATGGCGGGCGATCAGATCGCGACAAGCCTGCTTGTGGTTGAGATATTCCCATCCCCAGGGTGCTCCGACCTTGTAGAGGGCATGCCCGTGGAGGGCGACGACGCTGCCGCCGTACAGCTTCAGGACGGAGGTTTCTTCCAGAGGATCATGGTTGCCGGCAAGCTTGTGGAGAATGACTCCTTCCTCACGGCACATGGAGGCGAAATCGCGCTTCATCGCCATGCCTTTGGTCTGAAAGGCGCATGCACGCGTTTCGGCGAGGTCGCCGCAGACGATCAGCCTGTCGCAGCCATGCAGAAGAGGGCGCAATGTTTCCACATTCTCGACGGTACTGCGAACATGGCCGAGGTGGACGTCGGAAATCAGGCGGATGCGTTCGCCCGGTTCGGGTTCGAGGTGGCGGATCATGGCTGGGCGGCATCGGCCGCCGCGGTAGCTGCTGCAGCCCGTTGGCGCAGCGCCTCGTAGAGGCACACGCCCGTGGCGACGGAGACGTTCAGGCAGGGAACGCTGCCGAGCATGGGAATCTTGACGAGGAAATCGCAATTCTCTTCCGTGAGGCGGCGCATGCCGTCGCCTTCCGCACCCATGACGATGGCGATTCCTCCCTTGAGATCCGTGTCGTAAATGGTGCGGTCGCCATGATCGGAAGTGCCGATGAGCCAGATACCGTTTTCCTGAAGGAATTTCATGGTGCGGGACAGGTTCGTGACCTGCACGAAGGGCACTTTTTCCGCAGCGCCGACGGAGACGCGAAGCACGGTTTCCGTGATGGAGGCGGATTTGTCCTTGGGGGAGATGACGGCGGCTACGCCTGCGCCATCCGCTGTGCGAAGGATGGCCCCGAGATTATGGGGATCCTGAATGCAGTCGAGAATCAGATAGAGGCCTTGCGGCTGCGCCTCGAGAATGTCGAAGAGGGCGTGTTCGTCCAGCGCGCGGACAACGGGCTTGGAACCGCTGTTCGTGGGAGCTGTGTGTTTGTTGGCGCGTGCCTGCCTGCCTTTGTCCTGACCCTGGAATCTCATGCGAATGAGGATAAACGGAAGGCTCTGCCGTGTCAAGGCGCTACGCGGGAATAAAATTGTCCTGCACGAAGCCGGTTTCATGCAGGACAAGATCGCATGGTGATGCGGTTCCGGAAGAGATGTGCGGACTGTTCAGGAAGAATGGGCCGAGGCTATGGCGTCTTTGAGAGCCTGCTCCAGAGTTTCTGATGGAAGCGCTGCCATAAGTGCGGGCAGAATATCCTCGACAGGAATATCCCAGCGTTCCGAAAGCTGCGATAATTGATCCAGCATGGCGTGGTCGACGGGGATATGGGTAACAGGCGTATTGTCGGGCGTATGGTTGGTCTGCATAGGTTTGCACGTATTGTATAATGTAGTTATATACTTTGCAACGATAATTTCGCCGTTGCCAAATTATGTTAGACCGTGTGCAACAAAAAGCCCGCATCGCCGGATGCGGGCGCGTTCGTGAAAAGAACCGGCGACCGGATCAGCCTTCCTGCCCGGCGTTTTTCATGGCATTGAGCACATAGGTGACGATCTTCTGGCGATCGCCTTTTGCGCCCCAGATCATGCGGAGGAAGTCTGCGGGATGGATGTTGCCGTGTTCGCGGAGGAATTTGCGGTCTCCGCCGCAGCAGTACATGATGTCCGGGTCAAGATTGCCGTACAGTTTGCCTTCGGCCTTTTTGATGATGCGGGGCAGGTAGGCGATGCCATGCACTTCATCGCCGAAGGTGGGAAGTTCGTTGACGGTGATGAGCGTGGTGTTCGAGACGATGCCGCGCTGGGCCGTCAGGAAGAAATCCCGGCGTACGGAGGCGACGAGCAGCGCCGTCGTCGGTGAAGGGTCGCCTTCCTGGGCGAAGTCTTCGACGAAGTCGAACATTTCGCGGGTGCGGTAACCGATGGTGGCGAGGAACTCGATTTCCGGTGCGGTAAAGATGTCCTGCCAGCGTGTGTGCCCCTGATGGAAGCGATCGACGGCTTCCGTGAACAGGCGCATGAAAGTATCATTCCATTGTGGGGTGCTCATGGTCGAATGCGGTTTAGCGTTTGTATTTGCGGTTGAATTCGAGAATGGCGAGTTGCTTGGCCAGGTTCGTATCGAGGCGGCGGCGTTCTTCGACCGTCAGTTTTTCCTGCTGGCGGAGAGCCTCCTGTGCGGCGGCGATGGCTTCCTCCACGCTCTTCTCATCTATATCTGACGTTTCCAGAGCGAGATCCGTGGTAAGTATGACACGGTCGTGCTCGATTTGGAAGACTCCCGAGCCGACGACGAGCTGGTGCTCCTCTCCGCTTCCGGCCATCCGGTAGCGCAGTTCGCCGGGTATGATGATGGTGATGAGGTTCGAGTGCTGGGTGAGCACTTCCATCTCGCCGAGTGCGCCCGGCACGACGATATTGTCCACTTCCGCCTCAAGGGCGGTGCGGTCGGGCGTGATGATTTTGAAGTGCAGGGACATGGCCTCAGGTGGACGGGATCAGTTTTTCTCGACGGTGTCGATGCCGCCTCGCATGAAGAAGTTGGATTCGGGGACGGAGTCCCATTTCCCGTCCAGAATTTCCGCGAAGCCGCGCACGGTTTCTTCCACGGGCACATAGGCGCCGGGGATGCTGGAGAAAACTTCGGCGACGTGCAGGGGCTGCGTGAGGAATCGCTGGATTTTGCGGGCGCGGCTGACGGTTTTCTTGTCCGCTTCGGACAGTTCGTCCATGCCGAGAATGGCGATCATGTCCTGCAGATCTTTGTAGCGTTGCAGGATCTGCTGCACGCCGCGGGCGACGCGGTAATGCTCTTCGCCCACGAGTTCGGGGGCGAGCGCCTTGGATGTGGAGGAGAGCGGGTCCACGGCCGGGAAGAGGCCCTGTGCCGCCAGAGAGCGTTCGAGCACCACGGTGGAGTCGAGGTGGGCGAAGGTGGTGGCGGGAGCGGGGTCCGTCAAGTCGTCCGCAGGCACATAGACGGCCTGCATGGAGGTGATGGAACCGCGCTTCGTGGAGGTGATGCGTTCCTGCAGGTTGGCCATTTCCTCGGCGAGGTTGGGCTGGTAGCCCACGGCGGAGGGAGTGCGGCCGAGCAGGGCGGATACTTCGGAGCCTGCCTGCGAGAAGCGGAAGATGTTGTCGATGAAGAGCAGCACATCCCTGTTTTCCTCGTCGCGGAAGTATTCGGCCATGGCGAGGGCGGAGAGGGCCACGCGGAGGCGGGCGCCGGGAGGTTCGTTCATCTGTCCGTACACGAGAGCCACTTTGGATTTGTCCGGTTCTTCGAGGTTGATGACGCCGGATTCGATCATTTCGTTGTAGAGGTCGTTCCCCTCGCGGGTACGTTCGCCCACGCCTGCGAAGACGGAGAGTCCGGATCGCGCCTTGGCGATGTTGTTGATGAGCTCCATGATGAGCACGGTCTTGCCGACGCCTGCGCCGCCGAAGGAGCCTGCCTTGCCGCCTTTCAGGAAGGGACAGATGAGGTCGATCACCTTGATGCCGGTTTCGAGCACTTCGGAGGTGGTGGATTGTTCTTCCAGCGCGGGAGCGGGGCGGTGGATGGGATAGCGCTTGGCGCAGCCGGGTTCGCCCTTGTTGTCCACGGTGTCGCCGAGCACGTTGAAGATGCGGCCGAGCACGCAATCGCCCACAGGCACGGTAATGGGGGCTCCCGTATCGGTCACGGCCATGCCGCGCTTCAGGCCGTCGGTCGAACTCATGGCGACGGCGCGCACCCAGCCGTCGCTGAGGTGCTGTTCGACTTCGAGGACGAGGCTTTTCTGCTCGCCGCCCACCGTGTACTCGACGGTCAAGGCATTGAAGACGGCCGGCATGGCGTGCGCCTGCGAGAAGTCGACGTCCACGACGGCGCCGATGATTTGAACGATGGTACCTTGGTTGTTCATGACAATGGGAAGAGATGTGGGTGGGATGTTATTCCATGGCGCGCATGGCCGTGGTTATTTCGAGAAGTTCGTTGGTGATCTGGTTCTGGCGGGCCTTGTTGTAGTCGAGCGTCAGGTCGCCGATCAGGTTTTTGGCGTTTTCGGTGGCGGCCTTCATGGCGACCATGCGGGCGGATTGTTCCGATGCGCGGGCTTCGAGGATGAGCTGTACCATGTTGTAGAACAGGTAGAGCGGCAGGATGTGGGCGAGTACCGTTTTGGCGTCGGGTTCAAGGATGAAGTCGCCGCTGACTTCGCCTTCTTCAAGCTTGGAAGTGCTTTGCTGCGCCACTTCGAGGAGTTCTTCTTCCCGGATGGGGAGGAGGCTGCGGACAGACGGAGCCTGTACCATGACGTTGACGAAGCGCGGATAGACGATCCGCACGGTTCGGTACGTTTCGTCGAGGAACCCCTTGCGGATGAAGGCGGCGATGGGGCGGAGCTGAATGAGCTCAAGCGGGTCGGCGAGGCTCCACGAAGCAACGAGGTTCATGCCGTATTTGGCGAACTGGACGTTGAGCTTTGCGCCGATGGTGATGAAGTCCGCATCGTGGGGGCATTGCTCGCGCACTTCGCGGAAGAGGTTCGTGTTCAGGCCGCCGCAGAGGCCGCGGTCGGTGTTGACGACGAGGACAAGATCCTTGCCTTCTTCGCGGGGCACCATCAGGGGGCTGTCGAGCTGGGAGATTTCTTCTTTCAGGTGGGCCAGGATGTTGGCGAGGGCTCCGATGTAGTTGCGCCCTCGGAGAGCCTGTTCCTGTGCCCGGTGCATCTTGGCGGATGCGACCATCTGCATCGCCTTGGTGATCTGCGATGTGTTTTTGACCGACTTGATGCGGCGCTTGATGTCCCGAAGGCTTGCCATGATGCTGGGGTTCCTGTGATTAGTCGATCCTGTCGTCGGAGGTGACGGACGGCTGCCAGACGCGCTTGAAGTTTTCCATCAAGGCTTTGAGCTTGGCGTCGATGTCTTCGGTCAGCTCTTTTACGGCAGCGATTTCTTCGAGCAGGGCGGCATGGTTGGTCTGCGCGTCGTCTTCGAGGGCGGCGCGGCATTCCTGAATGGCTTTGACGGGTACGTCGTCGAGGTAGCCTTTCTGGATGGCATAGAGGTTTACGGCTTCGAGTCCGAGGCTCTTGGTGGCGTACTGTCCCTGCTTGAAGAGTTCGACGATGCGGCGGCCGCGTTCGAGCTTGCCGCGGGTGTTGGCATCGAGATCGGAGCCGAATTGGGCGAAGGCCTGGAGTTCTTCGAACTGGGCGAGGTCGAGCTTGACGGAGCCGGCGAGTTTTTTGACGATTTTCGTCTGGGCCGAGGAGCCGACGCGGGAGACGGAGATACCGACGTTGATGGCCGGGCGCACGCCCTGGTAGAAGAGGTCGGTGTCGAGGAAGATCTGGCCGTCCGTGATGGAGATGACGTTCGTCGGAATGTAGGCGGAGACGTCGCCCGCCTGCGTTTCGATGATGGGGAGAGCCGTGAGCGAGCCGCCTCCGTAGTTCGCATTCATGCGGGCGGAGCGTTCGAGCAGGCGGCTGTGGAGGTAGAAGACGTCGCCGGGGTAGGCTTCGCGGCCGGAGGGGCGGCGGAGAATCAGGGATACCTGGCGGTAGGCGACGGCATGCTTGGAAAGGTCGTCGAAGACGATGAGGGCATCCTTGCCCTGGTCCATGAAGTATTCGCCCATGGCGCAGCCGGCATAGGGAGCCAGATACTGCATGGCGGCGGCGTCGGATGCGGAGGCGACGACGATGATGGTATCCTTCATCGCATCTTCCTCTTCCAGCTTGGCGATCAGGCGGCTGACGTTCGCCCGCTTCTGGGCGATGGCCACATAGATGCTGTACACGGGGCTGTGGCCAGGGAGCTTGCCTTCGGCTGCCTGCCTGTTCTGCTTGGCCTGTGCGATGATGGTGTCGATGGCGATGGCCGTTTTGCCGGTGGCGCGGTCGCCGATGATGAGTTCGCGCTGTCCGCGGCCGATGGGGATCATCGCATCGATGGGCAGGATGCCCGTCATCAACGGGACGGAGACGCTCTGTCGGGTGATGATGCCGGAGGCGATTTTTTCGACAGGGTAGTATTCCGTGGCGTCGATCGGGCCTTTTCCGTCGATCGGTTCGCCGAGGGTGTTGACGACGCGGCCTAGCAAGGCCGGGCCGACGGGTACGGAGAGCAGGCGGCCGGTGGAGTGTACGGTGTCGCCTTCCTTGAGTTTGGCGGAATCGCCGAGAATGACGGCGCCGACCTCGTTTTCTTCAAGATTCATGGCGAGGCCCATCACGCCGCCGGGGAATTCGAGCATTTCGTTGAGCATGGCATTGCTCAACCCTTCGATTTTGGCGACGCCGTCGCCGACGGAGCGGATGGTACCCACGTTTTCATGGCGCGTGGCATGGGTCGCCTTCTTGATTTCGGCTTCGAGTTCTTGAACGATGTTGCTCATGGAAGATTGGTGGTGGAAAAGGAATTATTGGGTGGGGAACATCTGGCTGATGCGCGTGCGGATGCTGTTGTCGGCGACGTCGTCGCCTACCTGCACCGTCATGCCGGCGATCAGGCCGGGCCGGACGTTCCAGACGTATTGGAGATGCTGGCCGTATTTGGCGGAGAGCTTGCGGCGGATGGCTTCTTTTTCGCCGTCGACGAGGGGCACGGCGCTTTCGATGGTTGCGGTGCGCCTGTTGTCCGCCAGCCGGACGAGGTCGCAGAAGGCATGGAGCAGGGGCAGGTAGTTGCGGGGCTTTTCCTTCAGAAGCCTGTCGGATATGTGCCGCACGATGTTTTCATCGAGCGCGCCTTCGGGCGAGAGGCAGAGCCGCATGAGCCGCCGCGCCTGGGCCTGTATATCCTTTGAGGTCTTCATGGAAATGCCGGGAGTCGATTAGAGGTTCTTGATGGCTTCCTCGTTGATGCGTCGGTGGTCTTCCTCCGTGAGAACCTTGCCTGCGACCTGCGCAGTGGCCATGGCGACGAGGCGGGAGAACTCTGCCCGGAGAGATTCCTGTTCCTGTTTCGCTTCCAGCGCTGCCGCCTTGCGGGATTTGTCGATGATATCGTGTGCGGTGCGTGCGGCGTCGGCCGTTTTATCGTCCAGCAGCTTTTCAGCGGATTGTTTGGCCCATTCGATGCTTTTGCGGCCTTCTTCCCGTGCTTCGGAGATGATTTCTTCCCCTTGCTGCCTGACTTCGGAGAGTTCCTGCTGGCTGCGTGCGTGCATTTCCTCCCCTTCGGCGATGCGCTTGCGGCGTTCTTCGATGATTTTCTGGATGGGCTTGAAGGCGAAGATGCGCAGGATGGCTACTGCGGCCAGGAAGGCGAGCAGGTTGGCCACGAACGGCTCCCAGCTCGTGACGCCGAACTGGGCGAAGGGGTTCCAGCTCTGTCCGGCTGCTGCAAGGAAAAGGGAGTGCATAACCTGAGGGGTGGTCTGCCGCCGCCTGCGGGGAGCGGCGGCTGGAGATTACTGGACGAAGATCGTGATGAGGGCGACACCTTCGATGAGGGCGGCGAGGACGATGGACGTCACGAGAATGGCATTGGAAGCCGAGGGGTTGCGCCCCGTCGCTTCGACGGCTTTCATGCCGATGAGTCCGATGCCGAGGCCGGCGCCGATGGCCGAGAGGCCGAAGCCTACATTGCCCGTAAGTTCCGCAATGAGGTCCGCTGTGGTGGCGAGCATGGTGAAGTCCAACATAATGTGTCTGTTCTGGTGTGGTTGTTATTGGTTGTGTTCGTTCCGCGCCCCCACGGTTTGCCCATGGTCCGGTGCGGGAAGATCTTTTTCGCCGTGTTTTTCGTCGGCATGGTGTTCCGTGTCTTCGCCGACCTGCATTTTGAGGAAGATGGCGGTGAGCAGGAAGAAGACGAGGGCTTGAATGAAGCCGATCAACAGCTCCATGAGGAGGAAGGGCAGGACGGCAAGCCATGAGAGCCAGGGGGTTGCGACGTGCGCCATGGTTTCGATGATGGATTCCCCGGCGTAGATGTTGCCGTAGAGACGTGCGCCCAGCGCGATGGGGCGGATGGCGATGCTGACGCATTCGATCACGCCGATGAAGAGGAAGAGGGGCAGGATGACGATGCCGATGAAGCCGGTGAGATTGCCCTTCGGGCCGAAGATGTGGAGCAGGAAGTGCTTGAGGCCCTGTTCGCGGATGCTCCAGACGAGCCAGAGGGCCGCGAAGAAGAAGCCGAGGAACATGGTGACGTTCATGTCCGCATTGGCGCCTCGGAGGAGGGGGGTGCCTTCGTAGGTGATGACGCCCACACCCGGGATGAGCCCCATGTAATTGCTCAGGATGATGAGGGTGAACGTGGTGCCGAAGTACCAGAAGTATTTGTCCGCCATTCTGCGTCCGATGATGGATTCAAGCAGATTGTAGAGCATTTCGTAGCACATTTCCACGAAGTTCTGGGCTTTGCCGGGGATGAGGCTCATTTTGCGCGTCGCGAGTTTGACCAGTGCGGCCAGCACGATGACGGCGAGCAGCAGCATGAACATCGAGTTGGAGAACGGCAGGGAGTATCCGCCCGGCAGGGGGATGTCGAAGAGATGGGGCGCCTTCATGTCCAGGCCGCCTTCCGCATATTCTTCCGCTTGTGCCAGCCCTCCCAAGCAAAGGAAGAGAATCGTCAAAATCTGGAAAAACCTGTTTTTTGTTGCGGACATGATGCTGAGCAGGGCGGCTTTGGCGCTTGCTTGTGATGCTGGATCTTCAAGGAGCCGTGCTCTGCCGTCTGCCTGTGGGGGTGCCGGGCTGGCAAACTGCCTGAAGAAACGCTGTTTCTTCCTCAAGGAAAAACGAGAACCGATTCCCAGTGAGGAACGTGGATACAGTATCATTCGGCGAGGGGGGGAGGCAAGCAAAAAACGCGGCCGAATAATTTTTAAGAATGTATAATTGTTTAATATCTTAACTATTTGCTTGCGATGAAAGTTTATTTGGCATTGCGCGGAGGTGAGGTGATTCGTTGGCGTATGGTGCGCATGGACGACGCTTGTTATGGCCTCTTTCGCGCATGAAATGTTGTCGAATAAACATATATCATTATCATATATTTCATGTTGAATGGATTGCTGTTTGTTTTCCGGATAAGGTGCCGCCGTGCCGGATATGGTGTATTTGGAAAAAAATCTTGACTTCCGGGGAAAATAATCAATTAGTAATGTGTTGTTTTTCTATTGGAAGGATGCCGGGCTCCCGCTCGAAAGCATGATCCGAGCGGATTGCCTTGCCGCATTTCTTCCGTTGGTGAACGCGAAATTCTCGTCCGGTATCGCGCAAGAGGCGTCGGGCCGGGTGTTTTTCTGTCCATGAATCAATCAAGACGATCCGAACAATGTACTCCATCTTGCAAAGAATACTCCTTCCCGCCGTGTCTCTGATGGCGGCCAATACGCACGCTCAGACGCAGGATGCGCCGTTTCCCGACTGGACTCCCTCTTCCGTCAATCGCGATGCAGCCAATGTGGACTGGCAGGGCGCAGTACCTGAAGTGGTCCATCCCGACCGGAATCTGACCAAATTGTATCAGGTGGCATGGAAGATCACCGCATCGCGTACCCGTACCGGGGAATTCCTGAAGCCCGGATTGCCCGCTACGCCCTATTTGGACGAAAATGTCTATAACGACCAGATATGGATATGGGATTCTGCGTTCATGGTGCTGTATTCGCGTTATGCTCCTTCCGCTTTTCCGGGTTTGCAGACGCTGGACAATATCTATTATCCCATCCACAAGCAGGTGGAGACGGGGCTGAAGATCCACCTGCGCGACAATCCGCCCATTCTTGCATGGGCGGAGTATGATAACTACATGATGACTGCGGATGAGAAACGCATGGAGCAGGTGATGGACAAGGAGAATTTCCTGGAGAAGCATTTCGATTTTTTCCAGAACGTGAAAAAGGGCAGCGGGCAAAAATATGCCAGTCCGCAGACCATCTTCAGAGGTGTGGTGCGCCGGAGCCCTTCCGGCAAATTCATTGCCGAAGACGAGGCCGGTTATGATGAGAAGGATCCTTTCATCGGGTTCACGTGGTCCCGGGGTGCATCCGGAATGGATAATACGCCGCGCAACCCGGTTTCGGACAGGGATAAGGATATAGTCTGGGTGGATGCGATCGCCCAGCAGGCGCTTTCCGCACTCTGCATCGCCCGCATTCATGAGAGCCGCGGCAATACGGAGAAGCAGAAGCAGTGGATGCAAACCTACAATGGGCTGAAGGATATCGTCAACAAGTATTACTGGGATGAGGAGGATGGATTCTACTATGACCTGTCGCGCAAGTCGGGCACCTTCTCCAAGGTGAAGACATGCTCTTCCTACTGGGTGATGATGGCGGAAATCCCCTCGCCCAAGCAGGCGGCCCGGATGGTCGCATACCTGCAGACGGATTCCTCGGGTTTCAGCGAGCTGGGCGGCAAATACCCCTATCTCTCGCTTTCTCGCAAGCATCCCCTGTACAATAATGAAACGGGGGATTACTGGCGCGGCGGCATCTGGCTGCCTCTGGCCTATATGACGACCAAGGCCCTGGAAAAATACGGATATGACGAATTGGCCGACGAATTGTCGGAAAACCTTCTCCGGCAGATACTGGCGGTTTATATGCAAGGCTTCGACGGCAAGCATACCATTTGGGAATGCTATAGCCCGTCGCAGGATCGCCCGGCCACGGAGCATGGCAGGACGGCGCGCCCGGATTTCTGCGGGTGGTCGGCTCTGGGCCCCATTTCCATGTTCATTGAGAACGTGATGGGCTTTCATCAAATCAACGGATTGAAAAAGAGGATCGAATGGACTTTGAAGGGCAAGAACGGTACTCATGGCCTCAAACGCCTGAAGTTTGCCGGGATCACGACGGATGTGGTCTACGATAGCGCCAAAAAGGCAGTCGATGTGAAGTCCGATAAGCCGTACACGCTGGTGATCAATGGTGAATCCTTCGACATTGTTCCGGGGAGCCAGATGGTCAAACCGTCGAAGATCAAATAGGATTCGGCTCAGGAGTCCGGAGGAGTCTGCCGCATTTGTCTGCCTCGTGCGGATGGGTGCGGCCGTTTTCCGGTCCGTATGATTCGTTTTTTCTGTCTTGGGGGCATGATCCTTGCTTTTGCCCCTTGACTTCATTTGGGCGGGGTATACAATGCAGGTATGTTCCCCCATATCCTTTCGCAGGCATGCGCAACATGTCTGCTTTCAATGTTTTTTGTTTCTGCCCACGCTGCGGAGAAAGTGCGTGTGGAGACCTCGTGGCAGCACGGCATGACAGGTTTTGTTTTCCCGGAACCCGTGCGCGAAAAAAGCGAGACAGCAAGGGCATCCGGCGATGCCGGTAAGGGTAACATGAGCGGGGTTTCCGTATCTCCGGGCCTTCCGGAGGGCTGCCTGTCGTGGGTATCGCAGAACAGCCTGTGGATCAAATGGCCCGATGATGTGCGGGCCAGCGCACCCTATACGGTATCTTTCGGTTCGGACATCAAGTATTTGAGCGGCCGGCCCGTGGAGGAAAGGGAGTTCAAGGTGCAATCGCCTCCCGTGCAGCTGGCCGCATGGCGGGAGAGTGACGAACCTGCCGGAGAAATGTGGGTGTTTGGAGGGCGCTTCAACCGCTATGATTATGATGATGGGAACTCGTATGCATGGACGCATGAAGGGCGGATGCTGACGGCGGATGCTCCGATCGTTTTCAAGTATGGGAATGTGCCCGGTGAGGTTCACCCGGTGAAAGCTGCCGACCCGATGCCGGAGAAGGTGCGGAAGGAGCTGGAGAAGAAGGGGATTATGCTGAACAGGATGCCGGCCGACGCCGTGGTGAAAGGTGTCGTGCGCGTCGTGCCTTCCGTGCCGTTGCCTGCCGATCGGGGTGGTTGGTTCGGTTGGTCGGTGAAGCCCGGAGCGAAATATCCTTTGGCCGCCGATTCGGAGTCGTACCATATCGGCGCGCTGGATGTGGATTCTGTGGAGTATCCCGACCTGCAGATGAAGGGCGTGTCCGTCAGCCTGAGCTATCCTGTCATGAAGAAGGATATGCCGGAGCTGTTCCGGCACGGGCTCGTGCTGGAAGCCGACGGCGTGAGAGCCGTTCCGGCGGAAGACGGTACGTTGCAGGCCGGGCTTCCCGGCGGCGGCAAGGCCGTATTCAGCCTGCTGCCTCTGCCGGCAGACAGGGAGCAGGTATACGATTTCCTGATCGGCGTCCGTGCGCCGGAGGCGTTCCGCTTGCGCGTGGCTCTGGAGAAGGGGCTGCATTCGGCTTCGGGCCTCGTTTCGCTCGGTACGGTGGGCAAAACCGTGGATGTGAAGGCTTTTACGCCCCATCTCGGGATGAATGTGGATAATTCCGTCTCCCTGCTTCATGGCGAGCATGCCATGGGAATGGTGGCCCAGAATATCGAGGATGTACGCCTGCGGGTGAAGGAGGTTCCCGGCGATGAGGCGGCAGCCGTGTTCCGCCGCATGATGGATGCCCGCAAGAAGGAGGAAGCTCTCAAGGAAGAGCAGATTGAAACTGCCCGAAAGATTCAGAACCTGAATGAGCAGCTGGCACGGCAGGATCTGACGGCGCAGCAGCGGAAAGAGGGCGAGGAGCAGATCAGGGAGCTGGGCGGCAAGCTTTCCTCTCGCCGGACGGTGTGCGGAGAGGTGAAGTTCGATGAAGTGCCTGCGGCTTCTCAGGGAGTGCTGGAATGGAAGCCGAAGGCTCCCGAAAATCCGATGCAATGGTTTCCGCAACGCAGAATTGTCAATCTGGACGATCTGTTCGGAGGCAAGGCGAAGCCCGGCATGTACGTGGTCGAAGCGCGGGGCAAGGATACGGCGATGGCGGTGCGTAGCGTGAAGCGGTTCGGCTATGCTCCGAATACGGGTTCCTCCCTGTATGATCCGCACGCTGCGACATACGGCGATACGACGGAAAATTACGCTTTCGGCGTGCTGCAGGTCACGGATTTGGGCCTGTGGTCCCGGACGGACGGCAA
This sequence comes from Neoakkermansia glycaniphila, assembly GCF_900097105.1. Lineage (GTDB taxonomy): Bacteria > Verrucomicrobiota > Verrucomicrobiia > Verrucomicrobiales > Akkermansiaceae > Akkermansia > Akkermansia glycaniphila. Next base: position 1,588,814 of record NZ_LT629973.1, read on the forward strand.
GCAGATGCTGTGCTATGTTTATTCTTTGAAGGCGGGCGCCCCGGTGCAGGGTGCGAAGGTCGTGCTCGGCAATGCGGGCAACGCCAATCTGGCCGAGGCCGTGACGGACGGGCAGGGCGTGGCGACTCTTCCCTTGCCCGAAAATGCGGATATGGTGGCAGTCTCGAAGGATGGCGATCGTTATCTTGCCCTGGCGGAGGCTCGCCGAAGAGACAATGCGGATGATGATTTTTCCCGCGGTGAGGGTGGCGGATACGGCCGTTATTATTATCCCGGCGATTCCTCTGTCGGCATGAGCCGCGCTGCCGCACGGAAGTACGAGTACCAGCGGCGCGCGCTGCTGTTCACGGACAGGTCGATGTACCGCCCGGGAGACGAAGTGCATATCAAGGGCATTGTGCGCGGACACAAAGGCAACGATGTGGTGGTGATGAAGCCGGAAAAGGCTGTGCTGACGCTGTTCAAGGATCGGAGATACGGCGATGAGGGTAAGGAAATCGCCAGCGTGCCGGTCGAATGGTCGGCTTTCGGCACTTTCGATGCGACGTTCAAGCTTCCCAAGGATGAGGTGGGCGCGTTTCAGGCCGTTCTCTATTTCCCGGACGGAAAGGGCGGCCATGCGCTGGATATGGCGCCGTTTGCCGGACGCCGTGCAGAGGGGAATATGGAGTCGCGGCAGCGTGAATTCAGCGTGAATATTCCCGTCGAGGAATTCCGGAGAAATGCGTTCAAGGCCAATCTGGCATGTGAGGTTGAACCCGTGGCGGCCAAGACGGTGCGGGGAGAGGTTTCCACGAAGGACTATGCGGGGTATCCCGTAGCGGACGGCAGCGTGGAGTGGTCGCTTGTCGCGCGGAGGGGCGGCTTCAATCCTGAAAATTACGGTTCCTTCGTTTTTGCCCAGCAGCCGGATTGGGAAGAGAGCAAGAGCGGATATTTCTATGACTACAAGGACGATCGTGAAGTGAAGACTCCGCTCGGCAAGGACGGCAAGGCGAGTATCTCGCTGGATTTGAAGCCGATCGAGCAGCCCGTGCCCGTCGAGCTTATATTGCAGGCGGATACCGCCAACGGCCGGGAAGAGCATCTGGCCAGTGGCTGCAACAGGATGGTGCATCCGGCTTCCTATTATATCGGACTTTATCATGAGCCGGACTATTACCGGCCGATTTACCGGGCGCAGGAGCCTGCCTCCATGCGCGTGGTGCTGGTGGATACGGAGGGCAAGCCGTGGAAGAAGCCGGAGAAGGTGAAGGTCTCCATCTTCCGCGAGTACAATGAATCCCAGCGTTATATGGCGAATGATGATGCGTATGGCACGCAGCTCGCCACCGGGGTGATGAGCGTGGAACCGGGCCGGAGTACCGTGCGCAACGATAAATACCGCAAGGTCGTGTTCAGGTCTGAAATGGAGGTCGATCCCAAGGCCTCGGAGCCGGGGGATAATGCCGGAGCCGCCTTCGAGTTCATTCCCGGACAGGAAGGCAAATACTGGATCGAGCTGGAGGCTGCGGATGAAGCGGGCCGTCCGGTGCTGACCCGCAGTTCGTTCAATGTGGCCGGACGCGAGGAGGAAGAGGAATCCTCATGGGAGGCGAGCGATAACGACAATATCTCCATCGAGCCGGAGAAGCGTGTTTACAAACCCGGCGAAACGGCGCGCCTGCTCGTCAAAACGAGTCTGGAAGGCAATGCCCTCGTCTGCGTGGAGCGCGAAGGAATCCTGCGCCGCTATACGAAGGAAATCCGCAAGGATAATCCGGTGATCGAAATACCCGTGCTGGAAGGCGATGCGCCGAATGTGTACGTCTCTCTGGTGATGGTGCGCGGTGCGGATGGCAGCAAGCGCAAGTACAAGCTTCCGGCGGTCGTCTCCGGTTCGGCGTCGTACCGGGTGGAACCCGTCGGCAACAGGCTGGATATTGCGTTCGACCTGCCGGAGGAATCCGTGCTGCCGGGCAGCGCGCAAAGCCTTTCCGGTACGGTGAAGGATGCCTCCGGTGCGCCCGTGCGTGCCGAAGTCACGCTGTATGCCGTCGATGAAGGCATGCTTTCCATCACGGGGTACGACAACCCCGATCCTCTCGCCTTCTTCATGGCGGAGCGGCCTCTGTGCGTCGGCTCCATGAACCTGAAGGATGCCGGTCTTCTGGTGCCGGGCGACTGGAGCTGGGACTCCTTCGGCAACAAGGGGACGTTTATCGGCGGAGACGGCGGTTCCGCCTTCGACGCGGAAGGCGGTGCTGCCGATCTTGCGGCTCAGATGCTGGATGAGAACGGCCATGTACGCAAGGATTTTCGCCCGACGGCCTGCTGGCTGGCCCATCTCGATACGGATGCCGAAGGGCGGTTCACGGCTGCATGGAAGAATCCGGACACGCTGACGAAATACCGCGTGATCGCTGTGGCTGCAGATGCCAAGGATCGCTTCGGAGCCAAGGCCGGCGACTACACCGTCAACAAACCCGTGATGATGGTGCCCGGCGTGCCCGTCTTCGCCAGCGCGGGCGACCGCCTGAGCCTGCCCGTCACGGTCGTGAATACGACGGACAAGGCCGGAACGTGGAAAGTGGCTCTCGGCCAGGCTCCCGCCCAGACGGTCGAACTTCCCGCCCATGGGCAGGCGACGCTGTATTTCATGACGGAATACAGGGAACTCGGGCCGCTCACCATGCGCGGTTCTCTGGACCCCGTCGGCTCGGACGGTGCGCCGCTGCCTGCCTCGAACCTGCGCGACAGGGTCGAGCAGACTTTCGACGTCCTGTTCCCTGCGCCGATGCTGGGAGAAACCTATCATGCCGTGCTGGATGTGAAAAATCCGGAACTCGATGTGATCGGCCTTGTGTCGAAACAGCTTCAGGACTCCCGCGACGGCAGTATCGGCGTGACGTTGAGCACTTCTCCGATCTCCCTCTACATGGGCAACCTGGCCTACCTGCTGCGCTATCCGTACGGTTGCGTCGAACAGACTGCTTCCACGACGCTGCCATGGATTCTCGCCAAAAAACTGCGCCCCTACAGCCCTGCTTACGAAAAGCTGGATGAGAAGGAAGTGGCGGCTCGGCTTCAGGAAGGGGTGGACAAGATCCTTTCCCGCCAGAATCTGGACGGCGGCTTCAGTTACTGGGTGGCGGACGGCCATTCGTGCGAATGGGCTACGCCCTATGCGGGCTATATTCTCCTGCTGAGCCGCGAGCAAGGCGCCGCCGTGCCGCAGAAGGCGATCGACAGTCTGTGTACCTACCTCTCGAAGATGAATATCGAGAAGTGCCCCGGCGATGCCGCGCTCGGTGCGTGGGTCATGTCCAAAGCCGGGAAGGCGGACAGGGCGTTCATCAACCGACAGCTTGCCCACATGGGGCAGCTCGATACGTTGCCCAAGCTGTATCTGGCGCTGGCCCTCATCGACAGCGGCAGCCGGGACGCACAGACGCTCAAGGATATCGAGTTCTTGCTGAAACCTGCTGCTTCCGATGGCGAAGGCTGGAGGCCGCGCCGCACGATAGGCAACCTGCGCCTGATGATCCGGTGCAAGCTGCATCCCGAGCAGGCCCGCGATGCCTGGCAGGAATGGAGCAATGCCTGCCGCGACCGTGGTGAATACACCACATGGGGCTCGGGGTGGGCTCTCCTTGCCATCTCCGCCTATCTGGATGCCATGCAGGGCGGCGGCAAGGATGCCGATGTGCAGATATCGGCCATGGGGAACAGCCGCGTGCAGAAAATCGGCAATGCGAGCGTACTCGTCTCCGGCGATGCGTGGAAGACGGGCAGCGGCGCGAACATGCTGAAGGATACCGCTCCCGTGCTGAAGCTCAAGAGTGAATCGCCCGTCTATGCGACGATCGAGGTGAAGGCGAAACCCGGCAAGACCGATTATCCCGGCGTCACCGAAAACGGACTGCTGATTACCCGCGTGTATGAGAAAAAGGATGCCGGCGGCAAATGGAAACCGACCGATGATTTCCGCGTGGGCGATGTCGTCCGCGTCACCCTGACTTGCACGAAATCCCCCCTGGCGGGCAAAAAGCTCGACCTGAGCGATTACGAATACTTTGCCTTGGTCGATTACCTGCCGTCCTGCATGGAAGCCGTGAATCCTGCCATCACCTCGCAGCGGATGGTGGAGCCGGACGACGATTACGCCATGAGCAGCGCTTTCGACCATCGCGAATTCCACAAGGACCGCGTGGCCTCGTTCTCCTCCCTCTGGATCGGCAACGGTGTGCTGAACATGAGCTACCTCGCCCGCGTGACGAAAGCCGGGGAGGTGACCGCGCCGCCCGCCAAGGCAGAACTCATGTACGAACCGCAGGTGTACGGCCTCAGCCCGAACCGGAAAATCACCGTCCTTCCCGCTGTGCCGCAGAAGTGACGTATGCCCCGGAGCCGCCTGCCGGATTCCGTATAGCGGAAGGCAGGCGGTCGGGGCATTTTATCCCTTCCCGTTCTGGATGATAGTTTTGGAAAGAGGTATGCCTCGGATTTTTCCCGCGTTAACGCGGATTATGGTTGCCAATGGCAGGTTTGGCGGCTAGAATAACCTCCGTTACATTGAGGTAGAGCCGAAGGGGGAATTCGACGCTATCAGATCAGTAAATACACTTCGAAACGTATACGTTATTTATCTCACATACTCGACGCATGAGCACCACATATAGCACCATCGATGCGAATGAGGCTGTCGCCTCCGTAGCCTACCGTTACTCGGAAGTTGCTGCCATCTATCCTATTACGCCCTCGTCTCCCATGGGCGAATCTTCGGAATCCTGGGCGGCAATCGACCGGAAGAACATCTGGAATACAGTTCCTTCCATCGTTGAACTGCAAAGCGAAGCTGGCGCTGCCGGTACCGTGCACGGTGCCTTGCAGACCGGTTCCCTCGCCACCACCTTCACGGCTTCCCAGGGGCTTCTCCTGATGATTCCGAACATGTACAAGATCGCAGGCGAGCTGACCCCCACCGTGTTCCACGTGGCGGCCCGTTCCCTTGCCGCGCAGGCGCTGTCCATCTTCGGCGACCATAGCGACGTCATGAGCACCCGCTCCTGCGGCTGGGCCATGCTCTGCTCCGCTTCCACTCAGGAAGCAGCCGACTTCGCCGCCATCTCCCACGCCTCCACGCTGGAATCCCATATTCCGTTCATCCATTTCTTCGACGGCTTCCGTACCTCGCATGAAGTCGGCAAGATCGCCGACATCTCCGACGACGTGCTTCGCGGCATGATCAAGGAAGAATGGATCGAAGACTTCCGCAACCGCGCGCTTACGCCGGACGCCCCCATCATCCGCGGCACGGCCCAGAACCCCGACGTTTACTTCCAGGGCCGCGAAACCGTCAACAAATTCTACAATGCCGTTCCCGCCATCGTGCAGGGAGCCATGGATCGCTTCGCCAAGCTGACGGGCCGCCAGTACAGCCTCGTCGAATATGCAGGTTCCCCGACTGCGACGCGCGTCATCCTCCTCATGGGTTCCGGCTGCGAAGCCGCCAAGGAAACCGTCGATGCCCTCAATGCTGACGGTTCGAACGACACGGGCGTCATCAAGATCCACCTTTACCGCCCCTTCCCGGCGGCGGAACTTCTGGCAGCCTTGCCGAAGAGCGTCAAGAAGATCGCCGTGCTCGACCGCACGAAGGAACCCGGCTCCCCCGGCGAACCGCTTTACCTTGATGTTGTGCATGCCCTTTTCGAAGCGCAGGCCGCAGGCACGCTTCCGTTCGCTCTGCCGAAGGTCGTCGCAGGCCGCTACGGCCTTTCCTCCAAGGAATTCACCCCGGCCATGATCAAGGGCGTATTCGACAATCTCGCCCTTGACGAACCGAAGGACCACTTCACCGTCGGCATCAACGACGACGTGCTGGGCACCAGCATCGACTACGATCCTTCCTTCTCGACGGAAGCCGACGACGTGACCCGCGCCATGTTCTACGGCCTCGGCTCCGACGGCACCATCGGCGCCAACAAGGACTCCATCAAGATCATCGGCCAGCACACGGACCTGAACATTCAGGGCTACTTCGTGTACGACTCCAAGAAAGCAGGCTCCACCACCGTATCCCACCTGCGCTTCGGTCCGCGCCCGATTCAATCCACCTATCTCATCACCTCGGCGAACTTCATCGCCCTGCATCAGCCCACGCTGCTCGACACCTTCGACTTCCTGAGAAACGCCGCCGACGGCGCCACGTTCCTCATCAACAGCCCGATGCCTGCCGACAAACTGTGGGAAAGCCTCCCGGCACGCATGCAGAAGCAGATTCAGGAAAAGCATATCAAGGTGTACACCATTGATGCCTTCTCCGTCGCACGCCAGACCGGCATGGGCGGCCGCATCAACACCATCATGCAGACCTGCTTCTTCGCTCTGTCGAACGTCATTCCTTCCGTTGACGCGATCGAATACATCAAGAAAGCCATTGCGAAGACCTACGCCAAGAAGGGTGAAGAAGTCATCAAGAAGAACATCGCTGCTGTGGAAGCCACTCTGGCCAATCTCCACCCGGTCGAAACCGATGGCAAGCCGATCAACGGCCACGAGCTGCCGCCCGTGCTCTCCGAAGGCGCTCCCGACTTCATCCGCGACGTGCTCGGCAAGATCATCTCCGGCGACGGCGACTCCGTCACTGTCGGCGAAATGCCCTGCGACGGCACCTTCCCGTCTGCCTCTTCTCGCTGGGAAAAGCGCAACCTTGCACTCGATCTTCCCATCTGGGAACCCGACATCTGCATTCAGTGCGGCAAGTGTACCTCCGTCTGTCCGCATGCCGCCATCCGTGCCAAGGCCGTTGAACCGCAGGATCTCGAAGGCGAACCCTCTTCTTTCCAGAGCGCGGATGCCCGTCATCCCGATTGGAAGGGCAAGAAGTTCATCATCCAGGTCTCTGCAGACGACTGCACGGGCTGCACCCTCTGCGCCGACGTCTGCCCCGCCAAGAGCAAGACGGAACCGGGCAAGAAGGCTCTGAACATGGAGCCCGCCGCCAAATTCCACGATGTCGAAGCCGAAAACTGGAAGTTCTTCGAAAAACTGCCGGATATGGATCGTGCCCTCGTCAAGACGGACAACATCCGTTCCATGCAGGTGCTTCAGCCTCTCTTCGAATTCTCCGGCGCCTGCGCCGGCTGCGGTGAAACGCCGTACATCAAGATGCTCACGCAGCTCTGCGGCAACCGCCTCGTCGTCGCCAATGCGACGGGCTGCTCCTCCATCTACGGCGGCAACCTGCCCACCACCCCGTGGTCCCAGGACAATGCAGGCCGCGGCCCGGCATGGAGCAACTCGCTCTTCGAAGACAACGCCGAATTCGGCCTCGGATTCCGCGTCTCCCTCGACAAGCAGCGCGACTACGCCATCGAACTCCTCAAGGAAAATGCCGCTGCCGTCGGTGAAGAACTGATCGAAAAGATCCTTGCCAACCCGCAGAAATCGGAAGCCGACATTCAGGAACAGCGCGACCTTGTCGATGAACTCAAGGGCCGCATCGCCGGCAAGCCGGAATGCTCCCGCCTCCTCGCCATGGCCGACAAACTCGTCCGCAAATCCGTCTGGATTCTCGGCGGCGACGGCTGGGCCTACGACATCGGTTACGGCGGTCTCGACCATGTTCTCGCCAGCGGCAAGAACGTCAAGGTCCTCGTCATGGATACCGAAGTGTACTCCAACACCGGCGGCCAGTGCTCCAAATCCACCCCGCGTGCAGCCGTGGCGAAGTTCGCTACGGGCGGCAAGGACGTCGTCAAGAAGGACCTTGGCCTCATGGCCATGACCTACGGCAACGTGTATGTCGCCTCCGTCGCCCTCGGCGCGAAGGACGAACACACTCTCAAGGCATTCGTCGAAGCTGAAGCCTATGACGGCCCGGCTCTCATCATCGCCTACTCGCACTGTATCGCTCACGGTATCGACATGGCCAAGGGCTTGCAGCAGCAGAAGATCGCCGCCGATTGCGGCCGCATTCTCCTGTACCGCTACAACCCGGATCTCGCCGCCCAAGGCAAGAACCCGCTCATCCTCGACAGCAAGGCGCCGAAGGGCGATGTGCGCGAAGCCCTCCTCAGCGAAAACCGCTTCAGGCTCCTCGCCAAGACCAACAAGATCGACTTCGATCGCCTGATCGACCTCGAAAAGGCGGATATCTCCCGCCGCTGGCGCTTCTACGACGCCCTTTCCAAGATGGATTACTCCCTCCCGGAAGAACAGGCGTAAAACGAGCAGGACTCTTCACAGGCCCGCCTCCCCTCGAGGGAGGTGGGCTTTTTGCCTCCACCCCCTTTCCCCGACTATTAAAGACGAACAAGCACCATGAACGAAGAAAACGAACGCAATCACGGTCCCCAGCCCATCGACGCCATCATGGCGCGCTGGGGCATCTCCAACCACGACCTCGTGGACACCTCCACCGAGCAACTCACCCACAAGCAGGTGCAGAAAGCCCGCCAGGGCCGCCAGCTCACGCTGAAACTCATGCAGAAGGTCGGCCGCGCGCTGAACGTCTGCATCTGGAACAAGCTGAATGCGGAGCAGAAGGAGCAGTACTTCGAGTACATCCACAAGCATCTCTTTACCTATGCCAAGGGCTATGATGCCCAGTGGAAGGACCCCAACGACCGTTACTTTTCCTGAGTGAGGACGGAAAGAAAGGGAAATGCGGAGCCCCGGATGGAATGCCGGGGCTTTTTTGTGCCTTCTGCGAGTGCTTCGAACTCCGGGTTCACGAAAATATGAATTGGACGGAGTATGGAGTCAATCTTGCAACAGATTGATCGTCAGTGAAAATAAATAATAATGAAATTTGTTTTGAATGTTTTGAACGAAACCGGCCTATGATGCGTCTTATCCTTATCAGTTCATTCCGAAGTTCCATGAAGGAGAGAGCATGGGGCTTAAACAACAGGAAGAGCTGAGTTTCATAGGTAGTAAGTTGAAGAAGCCACGGAAGCGATTCCGTGGCTTCTTTATTGTACGGTAAGGATATGCAATGCACTTGCGTATCAGCAGATTTTCGTGAGGTGCATTGCTGCGGGGAATGGGAATAGCCGCCGTTGGAACCGGTATCAACATGGCGTGCCTGTGCAGCAGAAGTAGGCAGGCGGTAGAACATAGGCCTCTGCCGCAAAATGCGGCAGAGGCCTGTTCAGGTAAATGGAAGGAGAATCAATAAAACGGGATTCGTTGAGAATGGAAATCCCTGTTTTGATGTTGAGTGTAAGTTTTACAGATGAAATATCCGGCGGGAGAGTACAGGATTAACAATCCGCTGATAAATGAAATGTATAATCAATTGAAAGTTGAACGTCAAACAAGTAACAAATTCATTATGCGAACTGTTCTGTTTTCTATGAATATATTATTTTAGAAGACTTATATAATATATATTGACAGCGGATTGTTAATCAGTTGGAGCATTGCTTGCCGTTCGCCGCCGAAACAAAATCCCCTCATCACCGGAGTGATGAGGGGATTGGAAAAAAGCCGGATGAAAATGCCTTAGGCGGCGCGGCGGCGACGGCGCATCATCAGGGATGCGAGGCCGAGCAGGCTCAGCGTGGCTGTAGCCGGTTCGGGGATGAGGTCGCCGGCGGTGCCGCCGGATGTCAGGTGCTGAATTTCCTTGTCGTTCAGAGCGCGGTTCCAGATGGCGAAATCGTCGTAGTTGGCATTGGCGGCACGGCCGCTGTCACCCCACATGCTCGAAAGCTGGACGTTCGACAGTGTGGTGGACGCATCGGGAGCATAGGCAGTGGCAACCTTCAGGTTGTTGACATACATCGTCAGGTTGGTACCGTCGGAAGTGAGGACGACATTGGCCCATTCGGAACCTTTCAGGAGGTTGTTCGTATTGCTGCCGGTCAGCAAGGTCGGAGCGCCTCCGCCCGAACCGTAAAGGGCGATCTGGTTGCCGTCTCCGGGATTCGAGGTTTGCAGGTTGAATGACTGCCCACCCAGCGTGAAGCAGAGCATGCTGCGGTAATCGGCCGTCAGACCCGAGATTTTGAGGCTCATCGTGAAGGCATTGGCCTTGATGTTCGAGCCGCCGAGGCCGCTGTAGAAGTCGATGCGTGCCGGATCGTTGAAGGAGGAGATGTAACCGCTGTTGCGAATGCCTCCGGTTGCATGTTGATTGACTGCTTGAATACCTGTTGGGATGCCCATGGTCATACCGGTGGCGGATTTGTAATCGGTGGAACCGTTATCGAAATCCCAGTAGAAGGCAAGGCCTGCCTGCAGGGAGCCTTCTTTGGCCGTGATGGAAGTAGCTGCTTGTGCGGCAAGCTGGCAACCGAGTGTCAATAGTAAGAGAGATAATGTTTTACGCATGATGGTGAAATCGGATGATGTCTATGCAGGAGACATCCGTAGGATGCCAGATTTGAAATCCGTTGTCAATGTAATAGTTTTATATTGCTCATTATGAAAGTTTTATATATTTATTAAAATGGAAGAATGAGGATTTGGGCATTTTGATGAAAATGCCGTAGAGTATCTGTATGAATGCCTTGTCCGGGTATGAAGAGAATGCGGATTTCAAATCAGCAGTCTTTTCTTTGTAAATATGTTGCAATTGGAATATATGGAGGTGAAGGCGGCCTGTTGTGCCATTCGGATGGCGATGCGGCGCGGTTTGGCGTCTGGCGGCGCGCCGGCGGCGGCCGATGCGGCATAAGGCTTATTTTGAGCTGGACGCTGCAGGGGCGTCACGTTACAATTCTTTCATGAAGCCTTGTGTTTTTATCTTGTCGGCGGCGTGCTGCTGCGTGGCGCATGCCCAGCAGGTGTCTCCTGCCTCTCAGGAAGCGTGGCAGGCCGCACGCGAGCTGACGGGCGCCGTACGCACGGGCGATATGAGCTGGATGGTTGCCAAGATGTATCCTCCGGTGAAGCGTATGCTGGCCGACGAGCTGGCGATGCAGATCAAGTACCCGGATTCCGTGGAGCGTGCACGCGCCGTCGAGCGGCAGAGCCAGATCCGCCGCACGATGATGGATGACCGCCAGACGACGAAGGCCGCCTGGGAGAAATACCGCAAGCAGGAGCTGGCCAATATGGCGGAGAACGATAAGGCGCTCGAAGCCCAGTACCGCCAGATTGGCGAGAAGCTGAAGAAGCAGGGGATGACGGTGGAGTCGTTCCAGGTGAGTGCTCCCTTTTCCGAGTATCTCGTGGTGGCTCCGAGCGTGATTGGCGGCGGGGTGTCGAACCGCAAGGACGATTTGGCCCGCGAAGGCGTGGATGAATCCCGCGTGGAGGAGGGCAAGGCGCAATCGCGTATCGTGGTGCTGCCGACGACAATCGTGTATTCCGCGCCGGATGTGGACGGGAACCGGACGCGCATGGAGAAGAAGAGTTATCTTTTTGCGATCCGCGATGAGCGGACGGCGAACGAGAGCGCCAAGGCTCGCCTGAATAAGTGGTTTTTCCTCGATGCTTCGACGGATGTGAAGGTGCTGCGCTCCTTCTTCCCCGATCTTCCGCTGGGAGTCCGTCTTCCTTCGACCAGCGTCCGTCCGCTGCCTGCTCGTTGAACATGGCGGGACTGGCAGAACAGACGGCGCTGGACTTTTCGGAGTCGGGCGTGTTTGCGCGGGCGAAGGATTTCGAGTTCCGCCCGCAGCAGCAGCAGATGGCCGTTGCCGTGGCGGAGGCTTTGGAGACGGAGTCCCCCCTGCTTGTCGAGGCCGGTACCGGGGTCGGCAAGTCGTTCGCGTACCTTGTGCCTGCGGTGCGGTTCGCGCTGGAGCGTGGCCGCAAGGCGGTGATTTCGACGCATACGATTAATCTGCAGGAGCAGTTGTTCAACAAGGATATTCCGAATGTGCGGAAGGCGTTGCGCTGCGAGTTTTCCGCCGCGCTGTTGAAGGGGCGGGGCAATTACCTGTGCCGTACGCGCCTGAAGCGCGCGCTGGAGCAGTCCGGAGATTTGTTCGGGCAGTTTGAGGCGCGAGAGCTGGCCCAGCTGCAAGACTGGGCGCGGGTGACGACGGACGGGACGATCAGCGATGTGCCTTTCCGCGTGTCGCCGAAGGTGTGGGCGCAGGTGTGCAGCGAGCCGCATGTCTGCACACTGCGGAATTGCGGGCCGGATTGCCCTTTCCAGGCGGCGCGCAAGCGGGTGCAGGAGGCGCAGGTAGTGGTGCTGAACCATACGCTTTTTTTCGGTCTGCTGGCATTGGCGCAGGAGACGCGGGATGAGGATGCGGAGGCGCCGGACGGTTTCATTTTCCCCGGTGATTTCGTGATTCTGGACGAAGCGCACACGATCGAGACGATTGCCGCCCGCCAGCTGGGCAATCATTTGGCGGAGAGTTCGCTCAAGTACGATTTGCTGCGGATGTTCAATCCCCGCACGAAGAAGGGGACTCTGCGGCTGTCCGCCACGCCGGAGCTGCTGCAGCAGATCGTCGAGGCGCAGGATGCCTGCGATCTGTTTTTCGAGCAGGCGCGGGCCGATGCAGGGCTGGGCGAGAAGAGTTCGGTTCGGTTGAGGCAGGGGGAATGGACGGAGGATATTCTCAGCCCCCATTTGCTGGTGCTGGAATCCGAGCTGGGCAAGATGGCGCGGGACGAGGAGAATGAGGTGACGCGCGCCGAGTGGAAGGATCTTTCCAACCGGATGTTCGAGTACCGCTGCGCGTTGCAGGATCTCGTGGCGGTGGGGAGTGAAGGTTCCGTTTACTGGGCGGAGACGGCGGGGCAGGAGGGTGTGCATACGACGTTGTGTTCGGCGTTGATCAATGTGGCGGATACGCTGCGGGAGAAGCTGTTCGAGGCTGGGCGGCCCATGATTCTGACTTCAGCGACGCTGAGTGCGGGGGAGCGGGGCATGCAGTATTTCTCGGGCCGGGTGGGGGCGGAGTCCGCCCGCGCGGTGCAGATCGGCAGTCCTTTCAATTTCAAGGAGCAGATGCGCATTATCGTTTCCCGGACGATTCCGGATCCTCGCGATGCGCGTTTTGCGGAGGAGCTGCCGCAGTGGATCATGCGCTATCTGGACGAGTCGCAGGGCAGGGCGTTCGTGCTGTTTACGGGGTACAGGCTGATGCGCGAGACGGCGGAGAAGGTGCGCCCCTTTTGCCGGGAGCGCGGGTGGGAGTTGCTGGTGCAGGGCAGCGGCATGGATCGCAGCCATATGCTTTCGCAGTTCCGGCAGGATGTGCATAGCGTGCTGTTCGGGACGGATAGTTTCTGGACGGGGGTGGATGTGCCGGGCGAGTCCCTTTCCAATGTGATCGTGACGCGTATTCCGTTCGAGGTGCCGAACAATCCGCTGACGGAGGCCAGGATCGAGGCGATCGAAGCCCGCGGTGGCAGGCCGTTTTTCGAATACAGCCTTCCGGAAGCCATTTTAAAGTTCCGGCAGGGTATCGGCCGGTTGATCCGGACGAAGAACGATCATGGCATGGTGGTGCTGCTCGATTCCCGGGTGACGAACAAGCCTTACGGCATGCGGTTCATGCAGGCTCTGCCCGATGCCCATCGGGAGTTCGTGTAACGAGGCTTTCCGTTTGCCTGCGGTTTTGCGCTAAAGCAATATGAATTGTATCTTGCGGGTTGTTCCGTTTTTCAATGCAGCGGGCCTGTTGTGTCGGCTCTGACCATGTCTGACAGAAAATGAGAGTTTTTTGTTTCTTTGATTAAAGAATATATTTACTGTTAGTGATATGAATTTAAATTCTGTTTATGCTATATTGCAATATAAATAGTATTATTTTGCAAATATGACAATTCTTATGGTTGATGCGATGGAGGTGATATGAGAAAAAGCGGTGCCGCAACGTGTAACATCTGAGAAGGATGGTTGTGGGGTTGACCGATTCAAGATGCAATATAAATGCCATTGATGAAAAAGCTGTTTTTTCTTGTCGTTCTTTTGTGGTGCCATTCGGCCGTGGCGGATGTGCAGCTGGCTCATTATTGGAATTTCGATGAGTATGCGGCGTTTGGCAAGCCCGCTGCGCTGCCCGATACGCTGCCCTATGATCCGGACGGTATCTGGACGCTGAATCTGAAAAAAGTCGGGCAACAGGGCGCCTATGTCGACCATTTTATCAAGCCGGCCAGTATGGTCAATCCGGCTTACAGCCAATACGGCTATGGCGGCGCCTACGGCAATTTTTATCATGTGGGCGCGCCGGGCGGCGCGTCGGGCAATGGGTATGCCTATTTGTCGTGCCAAGGGGTGTTGCTGGATTTCAAGGCGGCATGGTCGTATTCCATTACGTCGTGGATCAAGCCGGAGGTGACGGGCAGGATGGTTCTTTTTTCCATCGGCATGGCAGGCGAGGGTTTTCAACTGATCTATGATTCGGCGACGAATTCATTGACCTACAATTTGCATGGGATTGCGGCGGATTTCGGTTCATTGAATATGGGGGCTGCCTTCGGCGGTGATTCGGATTTCCGCCATATAGGTTTTTCGATGGACTACGACGGTCAGGGGAATATGGCGGTGGATTATTATTTGAATGGAGTCAAATACATCGGCAGTACGGCATCGGTGGCAGGCATGATGGGGCAAACGATCAGTGGTTTCAATATCGGTGCGGACGGTACGGACGGCGGCCTGTCGGGTTCGTGCAATTACGACGATATCAAAGTTTTCAAGGGAGTGCTGAACGATGCAGAAATCAAGGATGCGATGAATCCCGGCATCGGCAGTTTCATCATTGAAGCTCCTTCGATGCCCGAGCCTGCGACGCCATTACTGGCTTGCCTGGGTTCCCTGTTTCTGCTGCGGCGGCGCAGGCTTGCCTGACCGGATATGTGGAGCATGGCTTGCCATCCATGAAGAGGAGAGGGGCTCCTTTCCTCTTTTGCGCATTGATATTCTGTGGAAAATGGCGCATCTCAAGTTGCGGGCGTGTTCCGATGCTGCAAATGATGGATAAATGATAGAATTAGTCTATTGACAAATTCAATGTGCTTTGCCAAACTTCTTCACGGTATTACATGAAAAATCCATGGTTCCAGCTTTGTGTTTATGCCTCCAGGCCGTGAACGGAGCTGGTTTGTTCCTTCAAGTTATTCTTTCTCTCCCTCTGTATTCCAAGATGAAATTGCATTTGCCCTTGCTGTTGTTGGCCGCTCTGGCGGTTTGTTGCTCTTCTCCTTCCCGCGCTGCCGAACCCGTGCCCGTGTGGGATGCGGGCGGTACGTGGCTCTGGACCGGAAACGGCGGAGATTCCGCCTATGGTACAGCCGCCAACTGGAATCCGGAAACCGTACCGGGCCGTGTGGATAACAAGGGCGTGAGGCTCGTTTTCGACAATGCGGGCATGCTGACGGTGGGCGGCAATATGGCGGATTCTTCCGACGGGGGCGGTATCGAGGTGCTCAACAACAGCCATGTGACGTTGAACGGCGGAAGATGGTTAGGCAATCTGGTTGTGGGCCGGGGCAGTTCGGTGACGTTTACCGGGGAAATGTCTCCCAAGTCCTCGACGATCATTGCCAACGGCACCATTACGTTTGCCAATACCTACGCGATGGGGCTGGATAATGGCGGTACGGCGCAGAAGTGGTATTTCGGCGAGGAAGGCAAGATCGTTTTCGGTATGGATCCTTCGCAGGCGTTCTGGTTCAACGGAGTTTCGATTGAGATGTCGGGCGTGCTGAAGCAGAACTCGATCGCCGGTCTGTTGAACCGCACTTCCTCGCTGAATCAGGTGACGCGCCGCCTGATCGAGACGAATGGAGGGCAGGCTGGCAACGGTGTTCAGTTCGGAGAGTTCACCAATGAGCGCGGTCTGGCGCTGGCGCGTGTGACGTCGTGGGACGGGCTGTCGGATGAAGAGAAGTCGGTCTCCTATCTGGTGACTTCCGGTACCTCCATCGGCGTGACCGTACAGTTTTACGAGACGGAGTACGATGCCTTGTCTCTGGAGTGGGTGAGGTCGCAGCCCGGCGTATGGAGCCAGGGTGCGGCGGGCTGGATTGTGGCAGGGGATGCGGGCCGGGTGGATACATCCTATCTGAATGGGGATGCCGTGGCATTTACCGCGGCATCGGCCGGAACGGTGACGATCGAGGGGGAGGTAACGCCTGCCTCGGTGACCGTGTCCACGAGCAATGAACTGGCTTGGACGGCGGGCGCGGCTGCAGGCAGCGGCCTTTCCGGTGATGCGCCGATCACGGTGAACGGTACCGGCCGCCTGAGTATTCTTTCAGCCAATGCTGCTTATGAAGGAGCCGTGACGATTGCTTCCGGTACGGTCGTTCTGGGAAATTCCGGAGCTCTGGGTACGGGTACGGTCGATAACGCCGGGAGCCTTGTGTTGCAATGGGATGGTGAACATTCGCTGGGCAACCGGCTTTCGAGTACGGGCAGTCTGACGATTGCAGGAGGTACCGCCTCCCTCGGGAATGCAGGCAATCTGGTGAACGGAACGGTGCTGGTGCAGAGCGGTGCGACGCTGAATCTGGCGGCAGGAGGCGGCTTCGGCGCTGGTGCTGCGCCCGGTGTGACGATTCTGGAAGGAGGCACGGTGAATGTGTCTTCGCTGGCGGGTTCCTTGCCTTCGACGACGGTTTCCGGCGGTACGCTGAACTGGACGGCGGCTGCCGCAGCTGCCGGAACGGTGACGTTGAACGGAGGTATGGTGAATGCGGCGGGGAACCAGTCTCTGGCAGGAACGGCTCTTCAAAGCGATGTGACCCTGCATCTGGCAGGTGTGGCTTCAATGGATTTCGGGACGATGACGAACGCCGGGAGCGGCCGTGTGACGCTGCAACTGGCCGAAGGCACGACGCCGGAGAATCTCGCTGCACTGATGCTGACGGGGCATGCGGCTCCCGGCGGCAATCTCGACTGGCTGGCCGGGCGTTTCGTCGCGGTCTCGGGTTCCACGACCTACTACGGTTATTATGACGATGCGCAGAACAGGATCGTTTTCGCCACGGCTCTGGAATTGAATTCTCGGACGCCCGTCCAATCCCAGGGTATTCCCTTCGAACGTATAGGCGGTACGGATATGGGGGCAACGGCTCCGACGATCGGTTCGTTGACGATCCGCGATGCGGCGGGCGATCCCGCCGGCAATACGCTGAAGCTCGCCACGATCGGCGGCTTGACCGTGCAAGGCGTGCTGGCCTATCAGGGCGGCGCCTCGCCGGACGGTTACCTTATTTCCGGCGGCCCGCTGCATGCCGATGCCCTGGCGGTGGATTCCGGCAGCCTGCGGCTTGATGCTGCTACGCAGATCGACCACGGGGCGACGATCGCCTCGGGAGCCTCCCTCGTGATCGGCGCCCGCGATACGGCGATTGCCGGAGATGTGCGGTCCGACGGTTCGTTGATGGTGGAAGGCGGCACGTTGAATGTGGGCGGTACGCTGACGGGGAATCTCGGTGTGGAAGGCGGATCATCGGCCCGCCTGGGCGGTTTGTCCGGCAATGAGGGATACTCCCTTTCCGGTGGCGGCGATGTGGAGATCACCGGAGGCGGCAATACCGTGTTTGCCGGAGATATGAGTTCCTATCAGGGCTTGCTGACGGTGGCAGGCAATGCCTCGCAGACGTTGCGGGGTGTCGGCGGAACCGGGGCCGGGCTGGACGTAGCCGGAGGCGGCAGTCTGACGCTGGATTACAGCGCGCGGCAGGCATCTTACCGCTCCGTTGCTCTGGAGAGCGGCAGCTCGCTGCATCTTTCGGCATCCGATAGCGGGCAGATGGCCAACGGCACCCTTTCGCTGGCGGAAGACAGTACGTGGCAGGGCGGAAGCTCCGTGACGTTCACGTTCTCACCCGTGGCCGACGTGATGCAGGGGAAGACCGCACTGGTGACGATGGCGCAGGGTTCCGCCCTGACGCTGGATCTGGCTCCTGACAACAAATTGACCGTGCATGCAGTCGCTGCTCCGGGATCCAAGATTTCCCTGTCGGACGGCCTTCGCGTCGTGCTGGTGGATGGGCTCGCCTCCGGGCAGGATCTTGGCAGCGGGAGCTTCACGGCGGATTTCGATTCGATCCTGTCGAAGTTCTACGTGAATGCGCGCATCGTCGCGGAAGGAGGGAAGCTGTACCTGCTGGGCGATCGCAACGGCAGCTTCTCGTATGCCAATTATGCGCAATCGTCCAATGCGCGGACGGGCGGAGCATTGCTGGACAATGTTCTCTTCACGGTCGATCCTCAATCGACTGCGCCCGACAGCCAGCTGGCGAAGGTGATGAATGCCGTGGATGGCCTTGCCGCCGGAAAGCGCATGAGCGAGGCTTCACAGCTGATGGCCGCCGCCGCCGGTACGACGGTGACGACCCTGAACGCTTCCCAGCTCGACACGCTCCGGTTCCAGATGCAATCGCTTCGCAACCGTGCCGTTTCGATGGGCGTCGATCCGCAGGTGGGGCATGACAAGATGCCTTACCTGAATGCCTGGGCGAGCTTCAACGGGGCGAACAACGATGTCTCGCGCAGCGGCGATGAAGCCGGCTATACGCTGACGAGCTGGGGCGGTACGGTGGGTGCGGATTGCGATATGACTCCGCATCTGACGGCAGGCGTGGCGTTCACGGCGAATCTGGGCAAATTGTCCGCCGACGGAGCGGAACATGCCACGGGGCATGTGGACAGTTATCTCGTGAGCCTCTATCTGCGTGCACAGAGCGGCAGATGGTCGCATACGGGAGTGCTGACCGGAGGCACATCCAAGGCGGATCTCGACCGCACCGTCCGTTACGGTACGGGCCAGTACACCACGCATGGCAGTACGGACGGCTCCGCATTCGGCGCCATGTACGAGCTTGCCTACGACATTCCGCTGGATACGGACTACACGTCTCTGGTTCAACCCCTGTTCAACGCCAGCATCAGCAGCGCCCGGATGAAGGGCTATGAAGAAAGCGGAGCCGGCAATGCAGGCTTGTCCGTGGACGATATGGATACCACCTATGCGACTCTGGGGCTGGGCGGCCGGTATCTGGCTGCGGTGGGGCAAAATATCTTCAACAGGAATGCGATGCTGGAATGCCGCGCCTTGCTGGTGCAGGATATCGGCGACCGCCGGGTCGATGCCGATGTGGCATTTGCCGCGGCAAACGGATTCCGCCGCACGGTGCAGGGCGTCAAGCCGGGCAGTACGGGCGTGGAAGTCGGTCTGGGCTTGACGATTCCCGTGGAATTGCAAGGCAGCCTGTTCATGGATGCCATGTTGGACGCCCGCAGCGGCGCCACTTATGTGAGCGGCAGCATCGGCTATCGTTACAACTTCTAGAATGTATTGATAGAGAAAACACCCTTGCCGGATGCCGGAAACAAAACCGGGGCTAAAAAGCCCCGGTTTTCTTTGTTGTCGGGGGCGAAAATACTCTTTTCAAGGCCGTGGCCTGTGACCGTGTTGTCTTGAATATCCACGCGCGGGACGCGAAAATGGCTTGCAATAACAGAATCGGCTTTTATGATGGGCAAAGCCGCCTTGCTGTCATACAGGCAGGTGCGGCTATTGCATTATTCCTATCCGTCTTCTTATGAAATTGCATCTTCCCACCGGACTCCGTGCTGCTCTCATGACCTGTTATGCTGCCGTCGCCTGTTCTGTTACGCTCTCCACCGGTACCCTGTTCGCAGGTGCAGGCCTTGTTGCCGCAGCCGGACTGGCACCGGTAGCTTCGGCTGCCGCTACGTTGCCCGGAACCTATGACCAGACCGTAGAAGTAACGGCGGCGAACAGCACGGCCATCACGCTCGCCGCCGGACAGGCGGGACTTGTCGATTACAAGAGCGGGGAGGCCTATACGGGAGCCGTGACCATGGCGGCGGACGGTTCGAGCACGCTCGTCCTCCTGCTGGAGCAGGCGACCGGCAATGCTTCGTTCGGGAGCGCCATCACGAATACGGGCAATATTATTGTTTCCGGCGCCGGGAAGACTCTGGAATTGACGCAAGGGCTGGAAAGCTACGGCAGACAGAATTGGACGATCAATACCAATGCAACATTGAAGGCCAACAGTTCCATCTGGTTGAACGGAGAAGGGGCTGCCGGTATGATTACGCTTGAGCAGGGCAGTTCCCTCGTGTATGGCAGTCATAATTCCAGCATGCTCGGAGCATCCGGATTTGTGTTCAACGGTACCGGGACGGTATCGGGTTTCAATGATGCCGGTACCATGGGAACAAACTGGGGTTTGACGCTGCTGGACAATGCTTCCATCAAGGTGACGGCCGCAGCGAGCGGTTCGACATTGAGTATGACCCGCATGAGCGTCCGGTCCGGGATGGTTTTCGATATTCAGGGCGCAGGCACGGTGCTGAACTTTTCTTCGCAATTGTCTTCTATTGGAGTAGGTGCGTCGAAAACCGTGACGATTAAGGGTGGCGGTACTCTTGATTTTACAGGTTCGGCATATACCAACGCCGTGGAGCTGGGAGGCGTCAATTTCTCAGTGACGGAAAGCAGTGTGTTGAAATTGAACAATGCCGCCGCTCGGCAGACTACTGGTTTCACGGGTATTGCCTTAGGCAATTCCGGCGTGCTTGATGTGACGGTGACGGCCGATCTGTCTGCATGGAACAACGGCAGTATCACCGGAACTGCCGGTAGCCGGGTCGTTTTGAACGGCGGAGGGAACCGCTGGTACGGCGGCTTCCTGACCAGCGCTTTCGCTACCGGGGGAAATGTGTTCAAGGGGACGATCGAAGTGGCTTCCGGCCGCATGGAGATAGGATCGAATACGGGGCAGTTCGGCGATGCCGGTACGAGCTGGATCGTGCGCGATGGTGGCCAGGTCTATTTCGGCAACGGTACGTATAACGGAAACATCTCGATTGAAGGAACGGGCTGGAATGCCAGTTCGGATATTGCCAAGGGCGGATGCATTCGTGCGGACGGTGCGACGCTTGCAGGCAATATTACGCTGCTGAACAATGCTTCGATTACTGTCTGGAGCGGATCGACTGGTACCCTGAGCGGCAAGCTGCTCGGCAGCACGACTCTGGAAAAACTGGGTGCCGGAACGCTCAATGTTTCGAATGCCAATGCTCTGAAGGATTTTACCGGTAATTTGAAGCTTACGGGCGGTCTCGTCAACCTGAGTATGACGGCCGATATGGCGATGGCGGGGAAGCTGATGCTGAACAGCGGCACCGTGGATGTAACGCGCTCGGATGTCTATGGACGCCGTTTGTTCAATGGAGGCGTGGAAGTTTCCGGCTCCGGCAAGATCACGCTGTCGCGGACCGGGTTGATCTGGATCAATTCCCTGACGGGGAACGGTACGGTGAATTTCGAGCGTACGGGCAGCGGTACATATTTCTCATCCTTTGTGCTGGCCGGTGACGGAGACTTCACCGGAACCATTACGGTGGGCCGTAACGATGCGACGCAGAATTCCTACCTCGTGCTTCAATCCGCCAATGCGGCGAAGAATGCGACGGTGACCCTGCAGAACGGTTCTTCGCTGGCCCTGACGGCCAATACGACGATTGCCGGATTGAACGGCGCAGCCGGTACGATGATCGTCGGCATGGATGCTTTGGCTTCGACTGGACAATACGATCAGAACATGCCGACGAAAGGAACGGCGCGGACGCTGACGGTCAACGGAGGCGGCAACTACGCGGGTAGCATCGGGGCCAATGTGAGCCTTGTGAAATCCGGTGCGGGCACTCTGAAGCTGACGGGCGCGCTGGATGCTTCCAGCAGCTATTCCGCCACGGGCGGCACGCTTGAATTCGGCCAGACCGGCAACCAGACGCTGACGGTCAGCGGCAGTAACGGTGCGACGCTCGCTTTCACCGGCGGAGGCAAATATACGTTGGCCGCCGCTGGGGATTTCTCCGGTGCGGTACTGGGTATTTCCAACGGTTCCACCGTCATCATGGGCGGTGCGGGAGTGGCAGGCCTCGCTGTCGGCAGCGGTCTCAATTACCTGAACATCACGAGCACCTCGCCAAGCTATGCCCTTGGCACCATCAGCGGCGCCGGGAGTTTGGTGCTCGAATTGGCGAATGCCTCCATGAAACTTGTTGCCGATGATATCGGCGATACGGCTCTGTACCTGAAGAATGGAGATGCCCTGTCCCGGTTGACGCTTGATGAAACCGGCATTCTGCAAGCGGTCGCGCTGGCGGAGTTGACCGGCTCCACAACCGACGATCCGGCGGGCGAATATTCCCGAGTCGGCGGCGGAGTTGTGCTTCAGAGCAATTTGGAGATCGGTTCCCTGATGCTGATGGATAAGGCAGGGGATGCCAATACCCTGACGATTACGGATTCTTTCACGATCGGCGAGAAACTGACGTTTGCGGGTACGGCCGGAGGCTCGTTTGCCCTGCAGGGTGGGGCCTTGACGGTCGATACTCTCATTGCCAATAGCGGCTTGCTGAACCTCAACAATACCCTGACAACGGCGAATTCGCTGCAAGGTGTCGGGCGTGTCAATTTGGGTAGCGGTTCGTCACTGGTACTCAATGGAGCGGGGACGTTCGGCGGCGTGGTCGGCATGGCCGGCAATGCCGGATTGTCTTTGGCGAACGGCGCTCTTGGCACGGGGACGATCAACATCTCCGGCACGGGCAACAAGCTTGAATGGCTTGCCGGCAATACGGCCGATTATTCCGGCAAGTTGACGGTGGCAGCGAACAGCGGCCTGACCTTGAACACCGGAGCCAACAACGTCGGCTGGGGAACAGCCATCGGCAATACGGCCGATTATACCAAGACAGGTTCCGGAACGCTGACCCTCTCTGTGCTGAACGCCATCAAGGGTGCGCTGACGATCGACGGCGGTGTGGTGAATTTGACCGCAGGCGGCGATAACGGTTCGATCAATGGTACCGTTGTCATCAAGAATGGCGTGTTGCGCCTGAATGGCGGAGACGTGACGGGATATGGTGAGGGCAACAGGATCAGCGCCATTACGATTCAGGAAGGCGGCGAAATGGTGATCGGTGTGACGGCGAACCAGACGTTCTCCAACATGACGCTGACGCTGCAAGGGGGCAAGATTTCGGGCGTAGCGAATTCCAACTTCGATCTGTTCAGAAACGGTTCGAAGGTCGTCACGCTGGCTTCCGCGCAGACATCCACGATCTCCACCAACTTCAACCTGCGCCAGGACAATACCCAGTTCGACATTGCCAAAGGCACGACGGCGAACGGTATCGATCTTTTGGTTTCCGGAGTGATCGGCAATGGTGATAACGGCAACCACAACTTCATTAAAAACGGCGCGGGCACGATGGTCCTGACCGGAGCCAACACATACGGGGGCACGACGACCATCAACGGCGGCACGTTGCAGGTAGGTAATGGCGGTGCATCCGGTTCGCTCGGTTCCGGCACGGTTTTCATCAATGCCAACGGCACGCTGGTATTCAACCGGACGGATGAATACACGTTTACCAATACAATCGGCCTCGATGCGAATAAGAGCACAGGCCACATTGATATCATGTCCGGCACCTGTACATGGAATACCGGTTCCCAGGGTAACTTTACCGGTACGCTGACGGTGTATGACGGCGCGACGCTGAAACTGGCTTCGAACACCTACAATGTCATTGGGGGAACGGGCCACCGTACCCTGATCGAGGCAGGGGGCAGGGTCGTCTTTGCCGTAGGTGGGACGGATTGCCATTCCTACGGGCAGATCGAAGGGGCGGGCCATGTGGAGATCGCATCTGCTGCCGACAAGATCATGTACTTCGATTGTGCGAACACCCTGTACACGGGCGGCACGATCGTCAAATCCGGCACGGCCGTGATGAATCAGGTGGGGGCGCTCGGCACGGGTACGATTACTCTGCAGGGCGGCGTACTCCGGGCTGCCGTGGGGCATGCCTTTGCCAATGCGGGCGGCACCAATGCCCTCGATATGCAGGGCGGCACGCTGGCTGCCTCCGGCAATCAGACTTTCTCTTCCACGGTGCTGACATCGGGAGTGAGCACGCTGGCCTTGACTTTGAACAATTCGGGTGGTGCGGCAAGTCTGCTGAGCCTGGATCTCGGTACGCTGACTCGCGGCATCGGCTACGGTTCTCTGAATCTGGCATTGACGGGCGGCCCGGATGTGACTCTGACGGGTGCCAATGTCAACGACTATCTGCAGCTGAAGGCAACTGTCGATGGGGACAATACATGGCTGGCTCGTGCCATCTCCTACAAGATCGGCGACCAGCTTTACCGCGCAACCGGGTACGATACGGACACGCGCGTGATTTCGTTTGCGGAAGCTTCCACGACCCAGCTTGTGCAGAATTCTCCGAGCGGTACAGCCCTCGATTATATCCGCACGGGTGGTGCGACGCTTGGCGCAAAGAGTGAGGAACTCGGCGGAAGTACCTACGAAATGCGCAGTCTTGCGATTGAAAACGGTACGGGTGAAGGTGATTCCAATGCGCTGGTGCTGAATGGTGTCACGCTGAAGGTGAACGATGTGCTGTCCTATGGCGCCACAACAGGGCCGGCCTATACGATTGCCAATGGAGATGCCGCCGGTTCTCTGAATGCGAAAGCAGTCGTTCTGACGGGAGGTACGTTGAATCTCAACGTGACGACGAGGCAGATCGGCACGATGGCCGGACAAGGCACCATCGCTTCCAGCGGCGGCACGACCGCCGTTTCCGATGCGATCGACGGTTCTCTGACGTTGAATCTGGCGAACAGCGCGGCCTTCTCCTTCACGGGAACGACCGGTTCGTTGGCTGCCATGAATGTGGCTTCGGGCAGCTCGGCTGCCTTCCTGACCGGCAAAACTTCCCTGTCCGGCACGCTGGCCCTTGCCAATAACGGTTCCTCACTGCAGGTGGGACGTGCCGCTTCGGAAGGAGTGGCGGCTTCCAACGCCGTGCTGACCATGCAGAACCTGCAGGTGAATACCGGGGGCGACAACAACAGCACTTCGCTGAACATTGCAGCCGGTTCCGTGATGAATGTGCTTGGCACGACCAACGGTTCCGCCGGGGAAGGTTCATTTACGATGAGCGTAGCCGGAGGCACGTTCACGACAAATGTCAACGGCACGTTGAATATCAATAGCGATATATCCAATCGCGACGGTAACGGCACGCTCAATATCAACAATGGCGGCGTGATGAATTTCCGCAATGGATTGGGCATTACGCGCAATGGCGCAGCTTCCAACTGGGGGCGTGTGACGTTGAACCTGAATGCAGGCGGCACGATGAACATCGGTGCGGGCGGCATCAAGGGCAGCGTGGTTCATACCATGAACACCATCAATCTGAACGGCGGCACGATCGGCGCACTGGCCAACTGGACGTCGTCCGTCGCCCTGAATCTGCAGGGTGCCGTAACCTTCAATACCGAGCTGTATGTGGCCGACGACGGTTCCGGCGCAACCAGCGGCTACAGCGGACAGGCCGGAACGATCGGCTTGAGCGGAGCATTGACGGCGACGGAAGCCGGTTCTCTGGTGAAAGACGGCCTCGGAACGCTCACGATTACGGGCGCTCAGGGCGGTTTCGGCGGTACGATGACTTCCCTCAAGGGTACGCTGGACATTTCCGGAACGACGGGACTGGGCACGAACGCCGTTTCCCTCGTGCTGGACGGCGGCGCACTCAATGTCGGCAGCCTGAACGGCGGCATGACGGTGCGTTCGGCCGCGGCTGGCGGGCAACTGGGCAATCTGACGTTGAACGGCGGCACGATCAATATCGACCTTGCGCTGCTGCCCGATGCGGGTACTGCGGCCTACACGGTGGGTACGCTTTCCGCAGGCGCGGGCAAGACGACGTTCCACATCGAGAACTTCGCCTCTCTGGCGCTGGGCGAGCATACATATACCCTGTTCAATGTCACGGGAGCCAATAACATCACGACGGAAGCCTTGCAGTCTCTGGTCGGTGCGTCGGGCCTTGTGATCAGCGAGGATTCCCGCTCGAAGCTCGAATTCACCAGCAGTGCTTCATCCGTGACGATGAAGTACACGAATGCCGGCATCGCCACGCTCGTATGGCAGAATACGGCCAATAACTGGCAGATGAAAGGCTCTGCGGATGCATGGGCATCCGGCTCCGGCACATTGGCGGATACCAGCTTCCACACCGGGGACAACGTGATCTTCAATGCGCAGTCTCCAGTTCCCGCGGTGGCTGAATCCGTGAAGCTCTCCGGCCTTGTGGCTCCCGGTTCCATCACCGTGAACGGCGGCAATTACAGCTTCGACAATGCTGCGGCGGATGCGCGCGGCTATCTCTCCGGCAGCGGCAAGCTGACGATGGCGGGCGGCACGCTTGCCATCAACACCAACAATAAGGGTGTGGCCGCTTCGGAAGGCGTCGCAGCCATTGATCCGTGGTCGGGCGGAGTCGCCTTGAACGGCGGCACACTGATTGCCGGAGCGGATGGCGCGCTTGGCACGGGTACGCTCGTGTTCGGCGGCGGCACGCTGGAATTCGTCTCGGCGAATGCTCTCGGCGGCGCCATGAGCATTGCGGACAATGCTTCGGGCACCCTGAAATGGGGGGCTGGCAATACGATGAATTACACGGACAATCTTGTGTCCTTCGGTGCGAATTCGACCCTGAATATCTTCAGCAACGGCAATACGTTCAACATGAACCAGACGCTGGCCGCGGGCCAGAAGCTGGTCATCAATGATGTGTTTGCCGGTAACGTGACGCTTGCCGGCACGGGAGGTACCTTGGAAATTGTCCAGAATGCGAGCGTCAATTCCGCCATCTGGCAGGGTGCGAACTACATCGTGAACGGCGGCCTGACATCCGGCGGAGGCGGTATGTATACCTCCGGATCGATCAGCGGTTCCGGTACGTTGACCTTCAACAATACGGGAGGCACGTTCACATGGGCGACCTCCGGCAACGATTTCACGGGCGATATCCGCCTGACGGGATCCAAGCTCGTGGTCTTCGGCGGAAACGCCCTTGGCACGGGGTCAAGTTTCCTGACGAATGGAGGTGCGGCGTCCTCAATTGATATCGGAGCCAATGCCACGCTGGTTCTGAACCGCCAGTTTGCCGCAGCCGACAAGGCCGCAGCCAAGGCGAATGCACTGGTGATCGGCAACCTGACCGGCAGCGGCATCATCCGCGGCGACTATACCACCAATACGGCGGATTTCAGGGAACGCTACATTTCCACGACCGTTGCTTCGGGTGAAGCCGTGTATGGCGGCATTTTCCAGCGGCAGACCAATACGGACGTCGGCCTGCTCAAGAATGGCGCGGGTACGTTCGTCCTGACCGGAACCAATACTTCGATTGCCGATCTGGATGTGAATGCCGGTTCCATGGTTCTTCGCGACGGAGGCGTATGGGCGGGCGATATCAATGTACTCGGTACATCCTCTCTGGCTTTCGACAATAATATCGATGTGACGCAAAGCAGGAATGTGACATCCGCAGCAGGCGCGACCATTACCTTCCAGAACGGCAAGACGTATACGCTGGCCGGAGCGGCGAATGCCATCGGCGGTGCGGTCGTCGTGCAGGGTGGAAGCAAGCTGGCTGTCAGCGGCACATTCGGCACGGGTTCCGTCTCTCTGGCGACGGCGGCCGATACGCTGGAATTGAGCGGAACGAACAAGACGCTTTCCGGAGCCATCAGCGGCAACGGCGGCGTGATCGTCTCGGGTGGGGAAATCACCCTGAGCGGCGCCAACTCCTACAAGGCCGGAACGACTGTTTCCGGCGGTACGCTGATTCTCGGCTCGACCGGAGCCGCGGGCGATGGTATCATTGCCCTGACAGGCGGTGCCTTGAACGTCAATGGTCAGGTTGTGCTTAATGGTGTAGCGGCCAATCAGGGAACCTCCTCCATCATCGGTGGTGCAGATTCTTCCATCGGCGCCTTGACAGTGGGCTCCGCCGATGCGGCGGCCACATTGAACGTATCCGATGCGTTGACGGTGGCTTCCATCAACGTGCTTGCGCGGACCAACGGAAATAATACCTTGAATGCCACTGGCGACCTGTCGGTGACGGGTGCCTTCAATGTCGGGCAGAACGGTACAGTTGCCCTTGCTTCGGCTTCCCTCGGTTCCGGTCTGTCACTCGGTCAGGATGCTGCGTTCAGTTCCGGAGCCTTGACCGTTTCCGGCACCGTGTCCACAGCGACGGGAGCTTCCATGAATACGGGAGCCGTCACATGGAACGGCACGGGCAAAACCTGGAATCTGGCCAGCCTCTTCCTCAACCCGTCCGCATCCGTGTGGACTGTCGGAGGCAACCTGAGCTCCACCGGTACGGTGAGCGTCGGTCTCGACAGGACATTTGCCGCGACTCTGGCGGATGGCGACTACAAGGTCGCCACGATTACGGGAACGTGGGATCCGGCGCAGTTCAACCTGCAGGATCTGTCGGATATTTCCGATATTTACAAGTACACGCTCGAACGTTCCGATTCGGGTACCGATCTTGTCCTGCGCGTGCGTGTGGACACCGGAAAGGCTCTCGTCTGGAACGCAGCAAACGGCGCTACATGGTCCGATGCGAGCGCAACGGAATGGGTAGGGCAGGCCACCGCTCCGGCCGGCAAGATCGTCTACTTCAACACGGATCCGTTCGGTGATGCGACGGAATTGACGGTCAACATCGCGGCGGCGGGAGTCACTCCCACCCAAATCTTCGTGGAAACGAACAAGACGTACATCTTCCAGGGCGGTTCGATCAGCGACGCTCCCGGCGTAGCCTCGACTCTTACCGTGCAGGGCGCAGGCATCCTCCGCCTTGACGCGGCGAACGCCTATACGGGCGGCACGACCCTGAAGGACGGCACCGTCGTCATGAACAATACGGCTTCCCTCGGTACGACCGGCAGCATCTCCTTCGAAGGCGGTACGCTGGAATACGGCAGCATGGCGGACTGGAGCGGGCACGATATTTCCGACCGTTTCGTCGTCGCGCAGAATGCCGACCTCAACCTCTCCGTTGCAGACGGCCGGACTGCTTCCATCGGCCGCCTCGGCGACACGATCACCGGAGCCGTCACTCTCGTCAAGACGGGTCTCGGCACCTTGCAACTGACGCAGAGCTACATGGGCGACATCGACCAGAAGGCTGGCGCACTCACGCTGAAGGGTTCCACCTACGGCGGACAGGTCACCGTGGATGAAGGCTCCTTCCTGCATATGGACGCCAACCAGGTAACGACGTTGAACAACATGTTCGGCGGCACGGGTACGGTGACGCTCGACTCCGGCAGCTTCTCCATCCTTGGAGCCGGTACCGCCGAAGTTGCGCTCGTGTACGGATCCTCTCTGGCTGGCCCTGCCTCCATGATCTTCCAAAGCGGTACGGAACTGGCTGGCGGCATCGATATCCAATCGACCTCCACCGGACTGGTGCTTGCCGGCAATGCGGCAGGTTCGCTGATCTCCGTTTCCGCAGCCATCACAGGCGAAGGTCGCTACCTGAACCTGCAAAACGGCATCTTCACCCTCAAGGGTGCAGCCGCCACGGACAGCACGGCGGGACTCGCCGTCTCGAATACGGCCACTCTCAAGCTGGACGGGGCATCCACCGTGCTGCCCTCCCTGCATACGGTTGAAGGCGGCATGGTGGAAGGCACAGCCTCCCAGAACCTCACCCTGCAGGAAGGCGTACTGAACGGCATTCTGAGCGGTGCCTTCACGCTGAACGTGCAAGATGCTGACGCCTCTGTGGCGTTGGGCGCTACGGCTCAGTCGGACGGAAGCACTCTGTTCAATGTGGGCGGCGGCATTCTCGACCTCGGCCAGACGGCCCTGACGAACTCCCTGACCATCACGGGCGGCAAACTGGCTCAGGCGGACAACTGGCTCGGCAACGTCACGGCTTCCCTCGGCAGCCGCGATGCGGACGGCCATGTGATGGGCAATACGGGTACGCTCGATCTGGGCGGCCTCCGTGCCGGATCTCTGAAATCCGTCACCCTTCCGGGCCATGCAACCGTCACGAACATCGGCACGGGTACCGTAGCTCTCGACCGTGGGGACCTCCGCTTCACTCTGTCCAACATCACGACAGACACGCATACGGGTACGGCCATGATCGTCTTCAACAACGGCGGTACAAACACGCTGACCATGTCCGCAGGCAACAAGCTGTATATCGACATGGATGACGAAGTGATCGCTCTGATGCGCGATCTGGCCCCGGCCGATCCGCTCGACTTCACGGGCAAGCAGGTCAAATTCGTCGTAACTGACGGTTCCCTCGGATTCACCAAGGCCAATGCGGCCGACTTCGTCACCTTCAACCCGCTCCTTGAAACATGGGGCCTGCAGGTGGCGGATGTACAGGGCGGCACGCTCATCGTGGACGGCAATCTCGAAGTCTGGTTCGCCAGCAAGCTCGGGGACATCACCCGCTACGACGATCTCGACCCCTACCGCGGCCTTGTGGTGGATCGCAACATGACCATCTCGCTGGCTTCCCCCACCGCCCCCGGAGAAACGCTTGTCGTGAAGAACCTCTACGGCATGAACCGCTCGGATCTGAGCATTACGGGTGCGATGAATCCCGACGGCTCGCAGGGCACGGCGAACGTCACCCTGATGAACAGCGTGAATACCACGTTCTCGGGCAACATCACGGCCGACAGCAACACCGCTCTGTCCAAGACTGGCAGCGGCACGCTGACGGTGCAGGGCAATCTGGCTGCCCGCGGTACGCTCGATGTGCAGGAAGGCACGCTCGCCCTTGCTTCAAAGGGTGAAAACAGCCTGAATTCCGTCGACATCTCGCACGGGGCCACCCTCTCCCTGCAGGGCCGGGGCGGCAATACCGTAGCCACCACGCTGAACTCTTCCGGCGGCATCCTCCTCGGAGAAAAGGCAAAACTGACCATCAACGGCACATCGACGCTGATGGAAGGTTCCACCCTGAACGGCATGAGCGGCTCGGCTGTCGAAATCGTCTCGGGCGGCTCGCTCATGATTGCTGCGGGAGCAGGAGTTGAAGGCATCGGGTTCGACCTGAAATCCGGCTCCCTGCTGGATGTCGCTTCCGATATTCGGGCAGCCTCGTTGAACGGCTCCGGTTCCCTCTCGGGTGCGGGTTCGATCGCTCTGTCCGGCGGCAACGGCACCTTCGCAGGTGCCATGAACGCCTACTCTGGCACCTTGAAGCTTGAAGGCGGAAGCCAGACGCTGGCCGGAGCCGGATCGACGGCGGCCTCGCTCGTCGCCGTGAATGGCAGCAATCTGGTACTCGACTATTCCGGCAGCAATGCACGGTATGCTTCGGTGGCTATCTCGGGAGGCAGCACGTTGACGCTCCTAGCGAACAACGGGAGCGGCACGAACAACCAGCTCACGCTCAGCGGCAACAGCACGGTAGCACACGGCACCCTCGCGCTCACCCTCAACACCGACCCCGTCCAGAACCTCTCCGCAGGCTACATCAACATGGCGGGCGGAGCCGCCCTCGGCTTCGGAGAAGGCAGCGTCATGCGCTTCAGCGCCAGCAGCAACTCCAAACTCATCCAGGGCACCAGCCCCGTTGAAATCGTCATCGTCAACGGCGTCACCACCGGCTCGGACAACATCACCGTAGCCTACGACCAGCTCTTCGGCAAATACTTCGATGCAGCCGGCTCCCGCCTCGAACAGCGCGGCAACCAGCTCATCCTCGTCACCGCCGCCAGCCGGTCTCCGTACTACGAAACCATCGGCCTCAGCCACAACGCCCAGGCCGGCGGCGCCCTCCTCGACCGGGCCCTCCGCACCGTCAACCCCCAGGCTGAAAACCCCGGCAGCGAACTCGCGCAAGCCATGAACGCCATCGACAGCCGCATCTCCGCGGGCAACCGCGCCGGAGCCTCCCAGCTCATGGCCGCCATCTCCGGAGCCACGGTCACCACCCTCAACGCGGCGCAGCTCGGCACCCAGGAACGCAACATGCGAGCCATCCGCAACCGCACCGTCACCATGGGAATCGACCCCTCTGTCGTCCAGCAGGACCTCCCCTACTGGAACGCCTGGGCCAGCTTCAACGGAGCCAACAGCGACATCTCGCAGAACGGAGACCAGCCCGGCTACAAACTCAGCAGCTGGGGCGGCACCATCGGAGCTGACAGCGACATCAGCCGCCACATCACCCTCGGCGTCGCCTTCACCGCCAACTACGGCAAACTCACCGCCACCGGGGCGGACACCGCCAGCGGACATGTCGACAGCTACCTCGCCAGCCTCTACCTCCGCGGACAGAGCGGCAAATGGTCCCACGTCGGCATCCTCACGGGCGGCACCGCGAAAGCCGACCTCGACCGCACCGTCAACTACGGCGCCGGCCAGTACAAAACCAGCGGCACCACGGACGGCAGCAGCTTCGGCGCCATGTACGAACTCGCCTACGACATCGCGCTGGACACCGACTACAAATCCCTCGTCCAGCCCCTCTTCAACGCCAGCCTCAACAGCGCGCGCATGAAAGGCTACACGGAAACGGGAGCGGGCAACGCCAACCTCAGCGTCGAAAACATGGACACCACCTACGGCACGGTAGGAGTGGGCGGCCGCTACATCGCCTCCGTCGGGCAAAACCTCTTCAACCGCACGGCCACCCTCGAAGCGCGGGCCCTGCTCCTGCAGGACATAGGAGACCGGCAGGTAGAAGCGGACGTAGCCTTTGCGGACGCGAAAGGGTACAAACGCACGGTAGAAGGAATCAAACCCGGAAGCACGGGAGTGGAAGTAGGCCTCGGACTCACGATACCGGTCGAACTGCAAAGCAGCATCTTCATGGAAATCAACCTTGATGCGCGCAGCCGGAGCACGGAAGTAAGCGGAGGAATCGGCTACCGCTACAACTTCTAAAGGAACGGCGCGAACCAACCGACCGCAACCACGCAACGGCAGAGCCGGAGGGGATTTTTCCCCTCCGGCTTTTGCTTGTGCACAAAAAGAATTATTTATACCATTATAATCGCAGCGTATTTATTGGTAGCGGATTGCATATCCGTTTCCATGTTCGTGCTTCACATAAAATAACATAGACAAAATTTTGGTGCTTTTATCACTTTGCAAAAAACACGTAATAATCATAATCTATTGAATAAATGCATGTTGCAATTACATATTGACAACGGATATGCAATCCGGTAAAATGCAGTTTCTTTCGTGGCGGAGAAAATCGTCTGAATGGTAACTTCCTTTATATTACATTGATTATGTTGAAAACACTCTTTTTATCCTTAACGTGCATGGTCGCCGTGGCACATGCAGGTGAACGTTTGGAAGATCGCCTCAAGTATCTTTGGGATTTTGATCTGGCTCCCAATGCCGGCGGGGTTGATTTGTCCAATAGTGCGCTTTCGGCCGGGGCCAAAAATCCCGGCATCCAGTCGTTGGGGAAGACGGGAACGCAGTAC
Source organism: Neoakkermansia glycaniphila (assembly GCF_900097105.1). Lineage (GTDB taxonomy): Bacteria > Verrucomicrobiota > Verrucomicrobiia > Verrucomicrobiales > Akkermansiaceae > Akkermansia > Akkermansia glycaniphila. Next base: position 1,622,086 of record NZ_LT629973.1, read on the forward strand.
TTGAATTATACGACGGCGTCGAATGGAGGAAAATTCGGAACTTCCTATAATGCCTCCAACACGGGCACCTATCCCAAGATTTCGAATGCAAACGGTATCGGTCTGACGTATCAGGACGGTTTTACCGTATCGATGTGGATCAAACCGACGAATAGCACCGTGTGGGGTGATTACTTCACCATCGGCACATCTACCCGTTCGGGTGGTGCGACCAATGATCAGTGACACTAGGGGTGAGATTACCTTAGATATGGGTTAAAAGCCTTGAAAACACGGGGCTGGCGGGTGCGATCCGGGGCAAATGCGTATTTGAGATGAAGACCTGTAAAAACACCGGAGTTGACATGTAGTTTAGACGTAGCGACGAATACGGGCAAAAGAACGCCGCCGTGCATTTTTGGTGCTCGGCGGCGGCTTGTTGCAGGCTGTTTAGCGTTTTCCGGGGCCACGGATGTTGAAATGATCGGCCAGGCGTTCGGGAGGAACGCTGGGTTGTGTGGCGTGGTGTTCGATCGGGGGTTCGTCCAATCCCAGAGCGTCGATCTCGCGGCGTACTTTGGCGCGGCCTCGGTTGTTGACGGTGTAGACGAGTTGCCAGACTTGGCCAGGTTTCAGCATGGCGCACATGTCGTCCAACGTCCATCCTGCCTCGATCGTGATGTGGAACTTGTCGCGGATCAGTTTCGCCATGTAGACCAGCGGCAGCTCGAAACGCATGATTGCATCCTTCAGGAAGTGAACCGCTTTGGCATGGGGCGTGTATGTCTGGTAGGATTTGGCGGGATTGGCTTCGCCTGCAATTCCGGCAAAGGCATCATAGAGCCGTCCATAGTCGCTATTGGAAAGCTGCGTGAAGGAGTCCTGCCCGCAATGCTGTGTCGACAATGTGCGCCGGAATTCTTCATAGGAACCATACGCGCCGGTACCGGCTATCTGATTCCATGCCTTGCGGGATACCGCGAACAGGGATTTCCGTTGCCGCTCTGATAATTTCGTAGCCATATTCAAAAAAGTGGGTAAGCATGCTCCGCGTACCATCCATGCACGGAGCATGCATGGGTCAGGCACCGGGCGATGATTTGTCCGGAAGCTCCCCTGTCTTTTGTTGATGTCGTGCCATATCGGAGTCAAACCTATAAATAGGAATCCCCATATCATCAACTGCCACCTGCGTGACCCCCTCTCGCTTGAGGCCGACGGCCATGATGGGCATGCCGTCTGTGGCTCGGTAGCCTGACACGCACATAGTAAGCATGGCGGCGATATGCGCCTTATGCCTATTGATAGATGGGACAGCCACCGCAGACAGGAGGTTGATCGCATAATGAACCATAGATGCATCGTGATGCAGATCGCCGCTTGCGTGACAAAGCGCATGCGCTGCATCCTGTAAATCGGGAAGAGACGTGCGGATCAGGCCTATCGCCTCATCAGCAAATTTGATATTATCCTGTATCTCGCTTACCTGTTTACATGTTTTTTCGTCCGTGTTTTTCATCGTCATTTTCGTTTGTTGGTTTCTGTTCATGCACAGGTCAGTTGTTTTCGTCAATCGCATTATCCTTCGCCTTGACCCAGAAGCTTTCTGCCTGGGCGGCGACGACTCCGCAGGCGATCATCTCTTCCGGAGACAGGCCGGACAAGACGCGATCCTTCTGCACTTCCGTGACCGTTCGCACGCAGTCGTCATGCCCGTTGCTCTGGAGCCGGGTGCAGACAAGTTCCCACGTGTTGTCTTTGACAAGTTCCAGCCTTCGCTTCCCGGTGCGGAATCCGAATGTGGCCAGTTCCGTGGAACCGCTCTTCTTTTTCAGGCCGATCAGCCTCGCCCGGTGGCGAACAGCGTAAGATTCGGCCAGGGCAATCAGCGCGTCCCGGTCCTCAGTCAGCCTGTTGATTTTTTCTTCATGAGGTTCACGCGCCTTTTGCATGGCTTTGTCCATCTCGGCCGTACGGCTGTTGATGCGCACGTTCAGGCGGGCGATCCTGTTCACGGTATCCGTGAATTGCTGGTCATCGGCAATGCCGGTATTTCTGGTATTGGTGGTGGTCATCGTCTATCGAATAGTGAAATGGTAATGGGTAGTTGGGGAATCGCGTTACGCCCTATTTACAATCTCCGCGCAGAATTGGCAAAAGAGGCTGTTGAGGTGCTTGGCAACCTCAATCCATCGACTCTGCTCCTCGGAGGAGAGATTGAGGAACCCCGTATAAGCCTCATCGGGAGACTTACCGTCTTCCAAGGCGGAGTCAGTGGCATCGCGCAAATACACGAACCGCGCTTCAGCGGCGTAGTATTCCATCTTATCCTGCATCATTTTTTTAGTGTCGTTTTCTGTTTCCATTTTTTTGGTCTTTGTGTGTTGTTTGGTGTGGGTAGTTGAAGATTGTCTAGTCGAAGATGGCGGTTGGAGGGTGAGGCTGCGCGGCACGCTTGCGGTCAAGCAGCGCGACGATAATCTCCGGACTCGGCAAGTGAGTACTCAGGTACCGGGCGAACATCAGGGCATCAACATTAGCCTGGTGCGGCTTGAGCAATGCTGGCTCGGGACCGTAGGCAATATTGACAACACCGGGTTGAGTGGTCGGTTCGGCATTGCAGTAGGGAGACAGTCGAAGCGCGACCAGCGCCCTGTTAATCTCCGCGGCTGCCCATCGGTTGGCTTCTGGCGCATTGTCAATCATGCCTCACCTCCTTGCTCTTTCGGGGCCCATGGAGAACCGGGTGTGACGACGTATTCGCCATCCCGTCCCGGATGGGGAGACAGCGTCACTACTTGCAGCAAATGATCGCACAGCAGGCGGCGGTATTTGGGGCAGCGAGTCTGGTAAAACATATCCTGATGCGGCATATCCCGCAGGAATCGCATACACAGATAGAGGCATGGTTCGTCGCACAGGGCGGCGCTCATCAAATATCCAGCCGCCAGATGAAAGCAGTTGAAACATTTATGGCGCGGTTCCGGCCTCAGTAGGTCCACAGTGGAGCATTGGCGCCGGATCGCGGTCCGTCTTTTTTGTAATGGGTGTGTGTTCATGATTCGAATTGGTAATCATTCGGGATTTCGGAGGGAGGTACCACGCGCCAGGCATTGGCGCATTGGATGTAGGTGGCGGCCGCCCAGTTGGTGATGGCGGCGTAGCAGAAGGCGTAGCGGTGTCCCGTCTGGCGCATCCAGACTTCCACGCCCATCATCACATCGTAGTGGGCGACGACGTGCCCGGCGTGCATGGCCGTAATGGCTGCATAGGTCGAAAGCGGATAATGCGGTTTGTCCATGGTCATCGGTTGGTGAGTTGTTGTTGCGGCTGCGGGTTGCGGGCGGCATGGAAATAGGCCCATGATCCGGCGGCATCCTGCAGCATGGCCTGGCGGCGGGCGCGGTGCATGTAGAGGCAGAGCCTGCCGAGGCCGTCTTCCCTGCCGATGGAGCCGATGACGGACCACGTATCCGCATCCGGTTCCGGCAGCCCCGCCTGCCGTGCCAGTGCGCGCACCTCCGCCTTGCTGGGGTATTCCGGCAGCAGCAGGGTTTCTCCGCTTTTGGCGATGCGGTCGAGGAGGTCGATTTTCTCCAGGGCATCGCCGAACGTCGGATCGCCGCACAGGATCATGCCGCAGCGCGTGGCTTTGTGAAGATCGAGCAGCCACAGCAGCACATCCGTGATGCCGCGCCTGCCGGCGTGGATCGCCTTGTCCACATCGTCCACGATGACCAGGTAGTTGCGCGTGATGACGCGGCGCAGGTGGTGCATGGCCGTGAAGTCGTCCGTCGGCGCATCCACCCCGGCCGCTTCGCACAGGAGGCGGCCCAGTTTGAAGGCGGTCGGCCGGGTCGGCATCGTCACCATCAGCGTGAGCGGGGCAAAGTCCGGATTGGCGGCATACGCCTCCAGCGCCATGGTTTTGCCGCAGAGGGCGCGTCCGGCGATGCAGTTGACGGTCGAGTCCGCCACGGCGGCCAGGCACAGGCGGTGTATCTGTTCGCCGGTTTCCGTGGGCACGAATTCCACGGATCGGCCCAGCATGCGGGTGGCGATGTCCGCCCTCCGCGTCGCTTCGGCGCGGTGGCCGGCCGTCTCGACCTGCAGGCGCAATTTGCGGATGGCCTCCAGCACGTTGGTCATATCCGCATGGTAGGTGCCTGCCAGCAGGCGGCGGACGACGGTGGCGCTGTACCCCATCTGTTTGGCGATGCTGGCCGCCGTTTTGTCCCGGGCGTAGCCGCGCAGCCAGTCGAGGGCTGCATCCGTGCCGGGTATCGGTTGTGTGTGTTCGTTGTCGCTCATGGTTGGTGTGGTGGTGATGGTCAATAGTTGGTTTCGGGGAGGTCGTTGTCCGGGGGGAGCCTGGGGGGAGGATCGTCCATGCGGGGCAGCCCTTTTTGCCGGGCGGCGATCCGGCGTTCCGCACGGCGTGCTTCGCCGTCTTCCAGCCGTTCCTGCGGCGTGCGGCAGGTGCCCTGGATGATGGAGGCATTGTGTTCCCGGCGTGCGACGATGGCCGCTTCTTCGTTCATGCGGGTCACGCGCATGTCCTGCAGGCGGGAGGCCGTCTGGCTTTTGGCGCGCCCGAGCTGGGAGCGCAGGGCTTCGTCGTCTCCCAGCCTGCCGCGCTGCACCAGCGGCGCGTAGCCCAGCACGACATCCCGCTCGTCGAGGACGTACATTTTGCCGAGATCGAAGGGGTTGATGATGCCTTTGTAGCCGATGCGCGGGCCGAAGTCTTTCAGGTAGCCGTCCGGCGTGACCAGTTCGCGGTCGTAAATCAGTTTTCCGGGGGCAAGCTTCCGGTCCTGTATGTAAAAATAGCTGCCGTTCGCCCGGATGTCGCGGGCCATGCGGATGCCCAGCAGTTCCGCCGCCTGCACGATGGAGAGTTTCACCAGGGTGTTGACGGGGTTCCGCATGCTGGAGTCCCATGCTTCCTGCGGGCTCATGCGGCGCATGCGGATGTGGCCCTTGCTCCGGGCTTCCAGCTGCAGCAGGAAGTTTTTCTGATCGGCGTCCAGTTGCGACAGGTCGCCCCATTGGCCGCCGGATGGGTCGAAGCTGTATTCCTGCCGGAAGAATCCGCAATCCGCCCATCCTTCCAGATCGTGGTCGGTGCGTCCGTTCAGATCGGCCACGATGGAGGGCAGCATGGAGCACACTTCATGGAACGGCAGCAGGATGTCTTCCAGCATCGCCGCCTTTTCGGCAGGGAGCCTGTCTTTCGCCTTGGAGATTTTCCGCTGCTCGCGTTCCATGCCCCACAGCCATTCCGGTTCCGTGCGGTCGTGGCCCGTTGCGCCGGGAAGGAACGACAATCTGTTGTGCTGGGGATTGTGGTAGCTTTCGAGATAGGCCTTGTTTCGGGGGTTGCCGCAGGATTTGCCGCCGAACTCGTGCAGCATCGCCTGCACGCTGCCGTGCATCCCGCCCCGCTTCACCCGCACGCATCCGCCCGTCAGCAAGAGCAGCTGTTCCTCGATTTCGCGGGAGATGGAGGCCGTCTGGTTTTCCACCAGCAACACGGTGCCTCGCGGGCTGTAGCCCACGTTCACCAGGTAGTCGCAGAGGATGTAGAGCATTTCGTCGCCGTTCAGCCCGGCGCGTGTGCCGTCTTCCCGTTCGAAGGAGAACTTCGTACCCCAGCAGAGGCGGCGGCCCGTGAAGACATCGTTGCATCCCAGCTGGAGGGGGCGGCCGATCTGGTCCGTGCCGTTCACGCGGGCGATCGTCTTCACATCCAAATGCACATCATCAAAAGCCACGAAGGCGCAGGGGTAGGAGCCTGCACGCGTCCGGAATACCTGCGGCAGGTACCGCGCTCCGGCCCGCATGCCGTGTTTGGCCAGTACCGCCTCCTCCTTCGTCGGGAAGAGCCGGGCGATCTGCCGGTAGCTCCAACCGGGCGGGATGCTCACCAGCCCGTTGGCATCCATCCGCCGCCAGTCCTCGTAACCGGGTATGGGCATGCCGGATTGCAGCCTGCGCACCAGCTCGGCATGCGCCGCCTTGCCGTTGCGCTGGTACTTATAGAAGAGCTCTTTCACATAAGTGCGGAACAGGCCGTTGCGGGAGCGAGTCGCCTTGATCGCGCCCGCCCGGTACCGCTTGTCCACCGCCGCCAGCGCATCCCGGCCGGATTTCAGCCACTCGTTGAAGACGCGCTGCATCGACTTCGCCGAGTACGACACACGCAGCATCAGTGCCAGGCGGCGGGCCGCATCTTCATAAGCCTGCGTGCGGCATCCCGCAGGCGTTTCATCCAGCGTGCGGCAGGCAGCCAGCAGCAGCCGCGCCTTCTGCAGCTGGTCCAGAGGCAAGGCGAGCCCTTCGAGTTCCGCTTCCGTCATCGTCATGCCCTCCCTTCCGTTTCAAGCCCGCGCAGGATGTTCCGCATCTGCGATGCGAACAGGCCGTTGAACTCCCGCGTGCACAGCCCCGCCCGGCAATCCCGGTACGCCTCCGCTGCGGCCAGCAGCTTCGCCGCATCCTCCTGAGCCTCCCGCTCCCCGGCCACCTGGCGCTCCATCGCCTCCTCCATCGCATCCCGCATGTTCGCCTTGCTGTGCTTCGCTCCGCGGGATTCGGAATCGTCCACCACCTCGGCCAGAAACTCCTTGATCGTGCTGGCCTGTGAAATCTCGCCCAAGGCCAGGTAAAAATCCTGCCCGGGTCGCGTGGCCAGCATCTGCATCACCGCCGCTGCACGCTCCTCGCTGATCCGCTTCGCCGCCTCCACAGCCGCATCGTACACGGCCATGTAATTCCCGGCCTGTTTTTCTCCGAAATTGAAATGCGAAATCAATTTCGCATTTGATTTACTGCGGCTGTTTTTGAAAAGTTTCCCCCACTCTCCATGCTTGCATTGGTCTTTGATGGTACGCAGCGTATGCCCGAGCACCACAGCCATCTGCCAGGTGCGCACGGCCATCTGCTGCACCTGCCCGTGCAGGTGGTTGGCGTAATCGATGCGCGCATCCGGCAAAAACACGGTCACGGGTGCGGCATCCGGCACGATCATCAATTCATATCTCTCGGTCTTCATCTCGGTATCGGGTATTGTCTTCTTGAAATCCATCAAAAAAAATCTGTGTCGCATCTGCGGAATCTGTGGCTCTACCCCTGCCTCTCGGCCCGGCGTAGCTGGTCAATCACCTGCTGCAGCTCCTGGAGCAATTGGGGGTCGCGCACCAGGGCGAGACGCATCTTGTGCAGGGCTTTCCCTTCGATCTGGCGCACCGCCTCGGCGGAAATCCCCATCACCCTGCCCAGCTCCTCCCGGGACGGGCGGTCGGACACTCCCCAGGCATCCCGGAAATCGTCCAGATCCAGCAAAGCCAGCATCAGGGCTTGTTCCGTCGGCGTCAGGTCCATCTTGAAAGGTAAAAGTGCCACGTTAAAAAATCAGGCGAAAGGCCTGTCCGATCAGCAGCAGAATACCGAACAGCACACCCCAGGCGAGCGGCAGCAGCACGATCACCGGCAGGCGAAGCACGATGCGCTCGGCTGCCTGCAGGAAGCGGCTTCGGCGGCGCGGGGCGGAAACCCTCCACAGCCAGCAATCGTCGATCGGCAGCGTTCCGATATGGCACAGCACCGGCGCATGCACCGGCTGCAGCCTGACCACGGCCATGGCTTCATCCCGGCGCGACCACTCGCGAAAGGTCATCCCTGTCCGGCGGTAGCGGCGGCGGTGTTCGGAGGCCCGCATCCGGTCGAGGAACAGCGTCATCTCATCGGGAGCCATACCGCTGGAGGGCGGCATCGCAGGCACGTATCTCATGGTTCCAAGGGCTATCATGGCGTCAGTCAGGCTTTGGATTTTCGGCGAATCACCAGCTTCTTGCGAAAAGGCAAAGACAGCAGCTTCCGCAGCACAACCTGGCTTCGGTTGCGCCCGGCGAGCACCCTGCAGATCGTCGATTTATGGTATCCCGTAGCAGCGGCGGCCTGAGCTGCAGTCCACCCGCGGCTGTAGAGCCATCGCATATCATAGCAATGTGATTGATTTGTGTCGGTATTCATGATAACTTGCCTTTTGTAAAAGCAACTATGTTGCTTCGCATGTCATTACTAATATGTCGAACGACAGAAAAAATCAATAATAAAATATGCCAAATGACATTTTTATTTCTCGCTTACAAGTGATGTCTATTCGTTTGAAGTTAACACAGAAAACATTAGGAGAACTTTGCAATGTAAATCAAGCGACCATATCTTCTTATTTATCGGGGCGAAGAAGTCCTGGAGCCGATGAATTGGCTCGTCTATCTGCCGCACTCGGTGTATCTATGGATTGGTTATGGGGCGTATCCGAAAAAATGGGAGAATCTGATATCTCTCAAATGGAAAACAATAAACTACAAAGAAAAATGGAAGCCTTAAAAAAACGTTTGATTTCCGATTTGGCGTTTATTGATGAATCATAACTAAACAAAAAGAAAATATATGAATCAGATAAATGACGAATCGCATATTGATACGAAAAGTTTATATCTTACATGGATCGGATTTGTGGAAGCGATAATATATTGCATGCACTTGAAGCATGATGAAGAAATAGAAACTGCAAATATGAAATCGCTCATCTCATCAGACAAAATGGATAGTGCGATGCATCAATTTTGGGATCATGTTTTTTACGATGGATCCATTCCTCGGTTCTGTCCAGATATGGCATTTCAGGGAATTATGAGATTACAATTCGTAAGAGATTTATTTGCATCATATATGGAAATGTTTGACGAAGATATTGTGTTCCCTGGATTCGGACAGAGAGGAATCAGAGAAGACTTGGGCAGAAATTATAATTTGCATAAAATTTGCAAACGAATCACTTCACAGATTTGGAGAAAAAAGGCAGTTGGATGGTTATATCAAAAATTACACCTTGATGCAGATGAGTGGACATTGGGTAGTAGTAACGTTTTTTGTCGAACCTTAACAGATGAAGAAAGTGAATTTGTTGCATCATCCAAAAATGATTTTTTGCATATCTTCCAAGATGCTATCATGCCATCTGATAAAAAAATCGATCGTATGCAAGATGTTTATAAAATATATATTTATAAAACACATCCTAAAAAATAATCTTGCATCGAATCATGAAAAATCAAAAGTATAGCTCTATTCATATCGCGAGAATGAAAATTATAACTTTCAGTTTAATTTCCTGTTTTCTCGTTTCGTGTGGTAAAGAAGACAATCCGTACAATAAACAGCTGGAAGAAAATGCAAAACAGATAGCGCGGCTTGAACGGGAAATACATCAGGAACGCTTGAAGGAAGAGCAGCGGCAACGGCAAGCTGAAAGGCAAGCAGCAGAGAACGAAAAAAACAGAATCAAGGCAGGTGAAATAGCCACCGCGAAGGCATTCAAAGAAACATCTGCACGATCAGCCCAAACTGAAGAAGAAATCAGAAATTTTAAATTAGACGGATTACTCGCAATAGTCCAAGGTAAAGAGGCGAGGGATGAAATAGCTCATACTTGGGCTTATCGATTCAAAAATAGAATTAGCGAAGAACGTTCCAAATCATATCTGACTCTGCACAATAAACTGTATCAGGAATACGAAGAACAAAAAATCACCAAGGAGGCATATCAGGAAGCGATGAAAAACGCGATGGAAGAATCGAAAAGGAATCTTGAAGACTTGGAATATCAAATTAATAAATGACACCCTCCTTATGGACATGGCAAATCGTGGCCTATCTATGCTGCGTAGCCATCGGCTGGCTGGCGCATGATGCGTACAATCTCGCGACGAAGCCCGATCGGGTGCCGGAGCAAAAGAAATCCGCCGTGCGCTACTGGGTCAACACGAAGTGGAAAGCTGCCGGACGCATCCATGTGGACGGCTGCAAATGGTACGGCATCGGCCATGGTTACTACACGGCCAATCCTCCCGCAGAAGCGGTGCCCTGCAAGTTATGCCAGCCGCAAAACTAGCCTACGAAACAACGTGGGATAATGATGCAAACGCCTCACTGTGTATCGTATGGCACAATTTGCTTGTGACGTATGGTATCATGAGTGCATGAGCGACACCTTGCCCCCTGTAGAAGACCGTATCGGCGTGTACGATGCCATGGAGATACTGGGCTACAAGTCTCGCCACACGGTATTGTCCATGATCGGCGACGGCGTACTGATGGGGTGGAGGCGCCCCCGCGGCCGGAAATACATCCTGAGCCGCAGGCAGGTGGAACATCTGGACAAACAATTGATTGAAAAGGCCCGGCAAGACATGGAAGAACGCCGCGCCGTAAGCCAGCTGCTGCTGGACATCTGATCCGCGCCATCCTCTCTGTCCACAGGCTGAAAACCGACCGCACCGCGATGGTGCGGTTTTTTTGTGCGTTTTGTGCAAAACGTGTATTTTGTGCGTTTTGTGCGTTTTGTGCATCGGCAGCATGTCGATTGAAAAACCTGTGGCAAGCTGTGTGCATGTCCAGGCCGTCCATGATCCGCACGATCGCCCACACCGTCGCTCAATGGGTGAGGTATCGTCGCTGCATGGGCCTGCTCGGAACACCCGAATACCCGGCCACGGGCTGCCCTTGCCGCCATCATCGTGCTGCCAAGTCCCGTCCTGCCACCGTGCAGGGCGGGCACCCCGCCACGAACACGCCGGAAACAAACACATCCCATGAAACACTCAGCCACAGATTCCACGGATTGGCACTGATTTATTTTGTCGATCAATACTTTTGCTTTATCAAACCGGCAGTCGGCCGGATTCGGGTGCCCGGAAATCTGTGAACCATCTGCGCCCATCTGTGGCTAAAACCCTCATCCACCACACACGATCATGAACACAGTCGCCTTATCCATCGGCCACAGCCCCCGCGACGGCGGAGCCGTCATGGCGGACGGCAGCCAGTCGGAATACCAGTACTGGCTGGAGCACGCCCCGAAAATCAAACGCATCCTGGAGCAGCAATACGGCATCTCCGCCGTCATCGTCAACCGCCTTGTCAACGGCGGCGGAACGACGCCCGGCCACGCCGCCGCAGCCTGCAACGCCACGGATGCCATCCTCGCCGTTGATCTCCATTTCAACTCATTCGAACCCGCATCCAACGGCACGGAAACCCTCTGCTGGTACAACAGCGCACGCGGCGAAACCGCCGCCCGGCACCTGCAGCGCGCCATCTGCGAATGCCTCGGCACGCGCGACCGCGGCATCATCTACGTCTGCCCGGACAAACGCACGGAAGCCATCATCGCCTCATCCGGCGTACGTGCCGACAGCTCCCGCGCCGTCAGCTACTTCCAGAAAACCCGCATGGCCGCCATCATGATCGAACCCTGCTTCGGCGGCAGCAACCCGGGCGAATGCCGCCTCCTGCAGGACCGCGCGGACGCCCTCTGCGCCGCCATCGCCCAGGGCATCGCCGGAGCCGTCAAAGCCATCGCCGCCTGACGCCATGATCGCCTCTCTCCCACTACTCCTCGCCGAAGCGGCCCCCGACGGCTACATCTCCGTCGCCACCGTCGCCGCCCTCATCGTCGCCATCCTCGGCGCGGCGGGGGCTGCCGGATGGAAAGTCAACAAAACCGCGCGGGAAAAAGGAGCCGAAGAAGAACGCGCCCGCCTCAAAACGGACACCCTCATCTCGCCCACCCCGCTTCCCATCGTCAAGCACCCGGAATACATCACGCGCGACGAACACGCGAAACTGGAAGGCCGCGTCACCCGCCTGGAAGAAAAACACGAATCCGTCACCCGGCAAATCTTCGACAGGCTCAACCCCATCGCCGAAACCGTCGCGGAAATGCGCGGCGAAATGAAAGGACTCCACCAGCTCCTCCAGCAAATCGCCTCCGCCTCGAAAAAATGATCCCGCTCCTCCTCATCATCATCCTGGCCGCCTACGGCCGCAAACACCCCGCTGCATCATGAACGAAGAACAGACACTCGCCGAAGTCAAACTGGCCATCATGCGCACCCTGCGCGTCATCTCCGCACCCCTCCTGCTGCCGGACACCACCCTCCGCGCCCATGTCGACATCGCCCTGCCGACGCGCATCCCGGACGCAACCTACAACGAAGCCGTCGCCGCCCTGAAAGTACGCGGCTACATCACCGGCACGCCGAACGAACTTGCCGGGTACAAATGGGCGCTCACCGACGCCGGACGCGTCGCCGCCCAGGAAATATGAACAGTGAAAAATGAAGAGTGAATAGTTAAAAATTATTACCTCTTACCTGATACCTCTTATCTGAATCATGGCCGCCACCCCAAAAAAACTGCGATCGGACAGCGTCATCGGCTCCCTCCCTCCCGACATCCGGGCGGAAGTGGATGCCATGGTCGTCTCGAACGCATCGGGCAGAGCCATACGCGACTACCTCGCGGAACAGGGCATCCGGTTATCCCTGAACAGCGTCCACCAATACATCAACCGCACGCAGGGGCAGGACGACCTGGCCACCCTGGCAGCCATCGCCCGCACCATCAACTCCGCCCCGACCGAAGGCATGACGGAAGCCATGCGGTGCCGCGTCAAACAGCGGGCCTTCGAATTCGCCCTGGACTCGTCGACCGATCCCAAGGCACTGGTGCAGCTGGTCAAACTCGTCAACGACTCGGAACGCGTCGGACTCATGCGCCGACAGGTCGAACTGGCTGAAATCCGTGCCGCCGAAGCCGTCCTGGCCAAAGCCATGTCGCCGGAAGTGCAGGAAATCCTGCACGGCGCCGCCACGCATGAGGAAAAAATCGCCATGCTCCGCCCGATCCTCTTCGGCGAAACGAAGCCCTACACCCCCACCTTCACCGAAGCATGAAACCCGCCCCTTCCGTCAAACCCCTGATCCAGTTCAAGGCTTACCAGCAAGTAGCGTTCGCGTTGCGGATGCGCATTGCCTTCTTTTTGTGGAGACGCCAAGGCGGGAAATCCTATACGATTGCAGCCAAGGCTCTCGACCGGATGTTATCCAAAGCAGGCCGCTCCTGCTTCTTCATCTCGGCATCTCTGAATGTAGGAAAAGAATTGCTGGAGAAGGAAGCAACCATCTGGCATGACGCCCTGCAGAAAATACACGATGCAGAAAACACCCTGAACGTGAGGCTGGGAGGAAACGTGGTGGACAGGAAAACACACCAACTGCTGGATGTATCCGATCTGGCAGAAATCATGCAAAAGAATTCGGCCCAAATACGCATCTATCACAGCCGCACCCGCTATAGCCGAACATTGATATTACCGCCAAATCCGGCAACGGCACGAAGCTGGACCGGAGACGTATTCGGTGACGAAGTCGGCTTTTGGCCCCATTGCCTCGAAGTACTGGATGCCGTCGAACCCATCATCGCCAGCAACCCCGAATTCATGATGTGGATGTTTACCACTCCATCTAAAGAGGAAAAACACTACATGTACGACGTGTTGAATCCGGGAACACGCAAGTTCACACCGAACCCGGAAGGCAATTTCTACAAGACGGAAACGGGCTACCCCGTGCACCGGGTGGACGCATACGATGCCGCTCTGGCAGGAGTACCCCTCTACGATCCGCAAACCGGGGAAGCCGTGGACTATGACACCTACCGGGCGCATTCCCTGGACAAACAATCGGCGGATCGCAACTATCTGTTGTCCTTCCTGCCCAGTGGCGAATCCGCCGTCAAACGCGCATGGCTCGACCGTGCCCAGGAAAAAGGAAGCGGCACATGCACCGCCATCGACCTGGCCGGACAGGACGTCACCGCCAACAACATCGCCTCCCTGATCGGCACGGCATGGGCGGACACCCTGACCGCCGACCCCTGCACCATGGGGCAGGACGTCGCCAGCACCACCAACAAAAAGTCCAACCCCTCGGCCCTCACCGTCCTGCAGAAAACGGACGGCATCTGCCATGCCCGCCTCATCGTCCGCTGGAAAACGGGAGACTACTACACCATGCAGGCGGCCATACGCCATGTGCTGCACCAGCTGGGGCGGGCCAACATCAGCGGCCTGTGGGTCGACTCGTCCAATGAAAAATTCTACTCCAACCTGCTGGCACGGGACATGCGCCACCACCTCAACGTCCGCGGCATCGCAGGCGGCGACAAAGTCCGCTACCAGGGCATGGACTCGGATGCCAAAACGGCCCTCGGCACCGCCTACTGCGCTGCTCTGGAAGACGGCACGATCGCCTTGCCTCCCGGCCAATGGGTCGCGGAAGACCATCGCCTCGTCATCCGCAACGGCGCCCGCTTCGAAGCCGAAATCTCCAAGGAAGGCTACCACGCCGACACCTTCGACTCCACCAAACTCGCCTACTGGGGCCACATCCGCCCCTCCTGCGACATGCTGCCGGAACCGATCGAACTTGCCCGGCCGGACATGCTGAACCCGTGGGATGCCTCCCTCCCCAACAACGCCGCATTACTCAACCGCCCGTTTTAAGCCATGAGCACACCCGTACCGGATTCCCGCCCGCTGCACTTTTCCAGCCTCGACCTCCAGGAGATGTCCGTCTCCCGGGACCAATGGCTGGAACGCACCCACCCTCTGGACTACCTGACGCTCCCGATCATGCGGGATGCCGTCAACGAAGCCATGCGCGGAGCCTGGTCCAACATTCAGTGGATATGGCACAACATCGAACAGGCGGACACCTACCTTTCCGTCTGCGTGGACCGGCGGCTTGCCGCCCTGAAGAAACTGCGCTGGGACATTCGGCCCAAAGACGGCCTGACCGATGCCGAAGCCTGCCTCGCCGACGCCCAGGCACGCACGCTGACCGACTTCTGCAACGCGATCGACAACATGGAAGAAGGCATCGCCGGACTGGCGCAGGCATCCTTCCGGCATTACCGCCACCTCCAGTTGCTTGAAACCGACACCTCCCTCCGCCTGAACCTCACAGACAACTGGAACTGGTGCCGGGACGGGTACAAGGGACCCTGGCGCTGGAATCCGGAAGCCACCTACGGCGCCACGATCGGAAAGGATCTTCCCGTCTCCATGGACAGCATCATCACCCGCATCTGCCCCCGGCCCATCGACCAGGTGGCCATGCTGCTGGTATTCGACCGCAAGAACGGCAAATGCCAGCTGGCGGTATACAATGGCCGATACGGCACGCCGCCCATGTACATCATCATGCCCGACGGAATCTCGGAAGAACAGAAAAAAGCCTTCATCGAATTCGGACGCCAGTGCCTCTCCAACAGTGCCGGAGTCCTGCCGCCCGGCAGCAAGGTGGAAACAGTCCAGCCCGGCTCCCTCGGCCCCGACTCTTTCACGCGGTACATCGACATGGCCTCGCAGGAAATCGTCCTACGCTGCACGGGCGGCCTCATGACCATGCTCACGGCGCCGGGAGAAGGAACGACGACCTCCACCGGCAACGCCCACCAGGACGCCTTCGATGCCATCGCCGCCGCCGAAGGGGAAGACATCGCCGCCCTCCTGCAACGGCATCTCTTCGCTCCGGCATTGAACCAGTGGCACCCCGGCCAGCCGCATCTGGTCGAATTCACGCTCGCCCCGCTGGAAGACAAGGGCACCTCCGAAATCGTCCAGTCCATCGCCATGCTCGCCTCCGCAGGCTACCGCCTCACCGACGACCAAGTCGCAGAACTCACGGGGCTGGACGTCACCAGCGCCAACATGGACGCCCGAGCCATCTACGCCGCCAAGTCCGCAGGATTCGTGCCGACCCAACAAAGCCTGGAAGAACGAATGGGCATGCCTCTGGCTCCCGTGCCTCTCACGCCGGAGCAGCAGGCTGCCGGCATGCTCAACAGCATGCACCGTCGCTTTGCCCCCACCATGCTGTGGCCGCAGGCCCGCAGAGTGTATGACGCCGCCACGGCCGTACGCATGCACAACCTGTCTGCTCGCCCTGCCGCACAGGTGCAGCCGGAAGACGGCATCACCGCCGAACAGCGTGCCATCCTCACACGCCTCGCCTCCATGCCGCTCGACCCGGCCCGCATCGAGGCCAAGGCGGAAAGCCTTCGAAAGGCCCTGCAGGAAGCGATCGCGCCCTATGCGCCCGATGATGCCTCCGACGCAGCATCCCCCCATGCACGCCCGATGCACGGCGCGGCACGGGGCACATCCGAACAGGATGGTGACAACCATGCGGCACAAAACGCGCAAACCTCCCCGGAAGACGAACCCGTCGCCGAAAATTACGGCACCAGCGAAGGCGCCAAAAAGGGGTGGGACAAAAGAGGACGCGGCCGCAAAGACCTCAAAACCGGATTCGGCCATGCCGCCGTCGGCAAAACGGGAACGGCCGAACAACTCGGCCTGGGCAGGCTGAAAGACATCTCGCCCGATCCCGCCTCGACTGCCAGCCACCCGGGCCGTGCCAAACGCGGCCTGACGCGCGGATTCAGCGCCCGGAGTATCGACGGCCAGAACGTGCACTTCACGCGCGACGTCCTCGACCACTGGGAAGCGGCCGGGAAAACATCCACCGAACAGGCCCGCCGCCTGCGCCACCTCTCCGAAGCCGTCCGCGCCGTCAAAAGCCCTCACGAAATATGGGAAAACCCGCGCGACGGGCAACGCACGTACCTGCGCTCCTACAAGGATGCCTCCGGCCATTACGTCCTGGCGGGCTTCGTCGTCGGCAAAACGGGCAACGTACGCACCTACTTCCACAACCGCAGACTGTCCAGCATGGAAAAAACGAGAAAAGGAACCCTCAAATACAAACGGGACTGAACCAAAGAGGACCGGACGCGGGGGCGCCTCCCGCCGATCGGTCGTCCGCTCCTTAACTTGCAGGGCCGCCAGAGCAGATTTCCAAGCACACCATAGCACAACGCCACACAAAGTCAACACGCCATGTCACAAATCCCCCCCTTCGACCAGTCCCCGCATGCACCGTTTCCCGTAGGGGAAGTGCCGCGATCCGCCTGGTACTGCATCGAACCCACCTACAACCACGCCACCGTCGAAATGGAGAAAGTCGGTCGAAGTCTCGGCTACGACATCCCCGAGAGCTGGTCGGATGAAGAGCTGCAGGCATTCGCGGAAAAAAACGGATTCGCCCGCGAACTGTCCACGGAAGAAGACCTCCTCCGCATCGTCGACAACTTCGAACGGTACGACAACGAAGGCAAAGGCATCCTCGTCACGCGCGACCATCTGTCGTGGGTGGACGTGCCGGACACGGGCGCCAGAGGATGGATCAAGGCATTATGCGTACCGGACGGCCGCCTGTGGGCGTGGATCGAATGGACGGATTCAGGGCACGCCCTCGTCAACTCCGGCGAATACTGCTTCTTCTCGACGGAATACGAATTTGCGGACTTCCGGAAAATCGAAGGCGGCGTCACACCTACCGCCCTGTATGCCTGCACCATCACCAACACCAACCGACACAAGGGACAAGTCCCCATCACCAACAGCCTCACCTCTACCCAAACCAAACACCACAACCAAACAAAACACATGAAACCCAAAGCAACACGCAATCGCGGCACGCAACCGATCACGGGCCAGCGCCGCAACTCCGGCACCTGCGAACCCGAGAAAGACCAGGAAAAGGCTGCCAACTCGGATGCCGACCCGGATGATCCCGATACCGCGACCAACTCCGAAACCGATCCGGACGAAACCGACCCCGAAACCAATGCGGACGGCGACGAAGAACTGACTCTGGACGACGCCGTCGCACAAATCGCCGAAATGCTCGGCCTCGATGCAACGGCCAATCCGGCCTCCCTCGTCTCGGCCGTATCCGACCTCCAGCGCAGCAACGAAGAACTCACCTCCGCCCTGGCCGAAGCC
Source organism: Neoakkermansia glycaniphila (assembly GCF_900097105.1). Classification (GTDB taxonomy): domain Bacteria; phylum Verrucomicrobiota; class Verrucomicrobiia; order Verrucomicrobiales; family Akkermansiaceae; genus Akkermansia; species Akkermansia glycaniphila. Next base: position 1,639,832 of record NZ_LT629973.1, read on the forward strand.
AACAAGGCAGCCGGCACAGGCGGAGCCGCCACCAACTCCGCCCGCTATCCCGGCCTGTTCGGAGTGCGGCGCAATGCGGCCAAACCGGCAGCGCCTCTCAAAGGGCACACGCCGAACCGCACCGTCACCATGCGCATCAACGGCGCAGACATGCAGGTACCGACCCAGGACATGGCCCTCGTCGACTACTGCCGGAAACACGTCAAGGAAGAATCCGCCCGCCTCGGCCGCCCTCTCAGCCCGGCCGAATACAATGCAGCCTACAACTCCGCCGTCAACTCCTACTCGGATGCAAGGCGCTAACCCACAACCGCACACAACCACATGATCGTACAAGACATCCCGCGCTTCCGCGCCAATTACACCGCCGAGCTGCGCCCCACGGGCCACCTCCACGAAGGCAAGTTCGGCAAATTCACCGCTTCGGGCGAAATCGCCCTGGCGACATCCTCCTCCGACATATTCGGCATCATCTCGGAACCCGACAGCCAGCTAGCCCAGATATGCGGCAACACCACGGGAGCCACCCTGATCCCGTACACCTTCGGCGGAGTGGTCGACGTCCAGCTCGGCGCCAATCCCGGCGTCATCTCCAAGGGCATCACGAAACTCAAGCTCAACAGCGACAGCACCGTATCCGCCGCCACCGGAGCATCGGGCGAAATCATCGTCGCCATGGCCATGCAGAACGTCACGGCCCAAACGGCCGGGCAACTCGTCAGCGCCATCATGCTGCCGCCCTCCACCAAACCCTAATCCCTCCCATCATCATGAGTACCACCACAGAATTTTGCTATCCCCTCTACGACCGCGCCGTCAACTACTTCAAAATCCCGGTCTTCAACGTCCTCGAATTCCTGGCTGCCCGCTGGGCGGGCAACATCGGAGGCATGGGCACCTACAAAAGCTGGCCGCAGGGCTACGTCTGGCGTCCTGTCGAAACGGAACGCGGCCTCCACGAAGTCGCCAAAACCATCAACACCGGCAGCGTCGACCTCCCCTTCATGCTGCAAGACCACAGCATCCGCATCGGGGTGGATGACAAGGAACTCAAGCGCAACCCCGGCAAAACGGCCGACCAGATCGCCAATGCCAAACTGGGCACCCTGCTGGGCACCTGGCGCACCTCGCAAACGGCCCAGGGCCTCCAGGCCCTGCGCGACAATGTGCCGGCTCTCTCGGGCATCGGCAATTGGTCCAATGCCTCCTCGAAACCGCTGACGGAACTGAAAGACCTGATCAGCGACTACCGCAACAACCACGGCGTGGAACCCAACCGCATCATATTCTCGCACCAGGCATGGGACATCCTGTCCGAAAACCCGAGCATCCTGCCCAGAATCCAGTACAACTCCACGCAAACGCTCACCCCCGAACGCCTGTACGAACTGCTGGGCCTCGATGCCGCCACCGGCACGAAGATACACCGAGTCACCGTCCCGGTAGGCACGGCCGCACCGGGACCGAACGTCCAAACGACGGGAGCCAACATGCTGGGTTCCGACGTCATGCTCACCTTCATCGACGATCAGAGCCAGTATGACGACCTCTGCGGCATGGCTATCCTGTACGGAGGAGACTCCGGACCGGTTGAAGTCCCCATCAAGTACCGCTCCGATGCGGAACACACCTGGTGGTACGAAATCGGCATGTCCCGCCAATTCGTCTTCCCCGCCATCGGCCTGAACAACCGCATCACCGTCAGCTGAACCATCCCCCATGCACGGCGCATGCCTGCACCGTGCATGGCGCCGCAACACAAAACCAGAACACACACATGGCTACAAAAAATACCAAGCAGGAACCTGCACCCGCCGCACCCAACAATCCGGAAATGGACGAAAATGCGGTCGCTGAACGCCAGCAACAAACCGACATCCCCGATCAGGAAACAAATGAATCGGCTGCCGCCAAAACAGGCCAAGACAAGCCTGACGAACAGCCCACAGGCACCAAACCAAATCAAGCGGAAGGCGAAGACAATGCCGAAAGGTTGATCCTTGACGGGTGCTGCTCCCTGCAACCCGTATCCGTCGAACCGTCACGCACGGAAATCCGAGTCCGCATCGCCTGCGCCCTGATCCAGTCACCCACATGGGGCAGCGTCATCACCGACGACAAACACCTGGAATGGATGATGGGCCGCGTGGACGCCGTCGCCGACGCCCTCCTGCAACACGAACAACCCTCCGAACAGGAATCATGAACTACTGGGTCGCCATCAGGCCGGACGACTTGTCCGCCGTCTTCGTCGGTGAAGAACTCACCGCCCTCACCAGGCCGGAAGCATCCGCCGCCGTCCAGGACGCCATCGACGACGTCACGGCCATCGTACGCGATGCCGTCGCGCAGAACCTGGCCAACATCCTGCCTGATGGCGCCCTCATCCCCCGCAGCCTGCGTCCGGCCGCGCTGGACATGATCGCATGGCGCCTCCTCAAACGGTACGCGCTGGCCATCACCGACGAACGCAAACAGGCCGCCGCCGAAGCCGCCGCCCGCATCGCCGAAGTACGCACGCAGAAGCAGCTTGTCCTCGATGCCACGGGCAAACTCCCCATCCAGCCCGCCAGCACCCCGGCGATCATCGCCCCCGACCCCGCCTACGGCAACGACGGCCCCGGACTCTACCCCATACCTTGATCCGGCGGCCACGAACGCAGAAGCCACAGATACCGCAGATGAACACTGATTTATTTTATATCAAAATATTACAGCTCCATCAATCCGGCGATCAGCCGGATTCGAACCCGGAAAAATCTGTGCATCGATCTGCGCCATCTGTGTAACCCAGCCTCCACCCACCATGCCATCCGCTGCCGACATCCTCAACGCCAAAACACCGCTCCCTGTCCGCATGACGTCGGAGCAGTGGGCGCGCATGTCTCCGGAACTCACCGTCCGCTCCATCTTCGGCGCTCTGGTGGACGACCTGGCCACCCTCCTGAAAATCCGGCAGCAGGCAGCGGCCATCCTCACAGGCGGAGCCTCCAAAACCGAAGCCCGCCATGCGATCACCGACATGCTCGATGCGATCGGCTACACTCCCGAACCGGGCGACGAAGGAACCATCCGAGACCTCTCCGGCACGGCGCGGAAAAACCTCATCCTCGAAACCCAGACCACGCAGGCAGCCAGCCGCGCCCAGGCCGAAGCCTACCGCGGATCGCTCGCCTTCCCGGCATACCGCCTCGTCCGCATGGGCGAACGCACCCAGCCGCGCGACTGGCCCTTGCGCTGGCGCATCGCCTACGGCGCAGTAGGCGGCGCCGGAGCCAGCGCCACCGAAATGGTCGCACTCACCACCTCGCCCATCTGGGCCGCCCTCTCCCGCTGGGGCAGCGACTACGCCCCCTACGACTACAACAGCGGCATGGACCGCATCCCCGTGGCGTGGGAAGAAGCGGCAGCCCTCGGCCTGATGGACGCCGCCGCCTACAACTCCCTCGACACCGCCCGCAACACACCGCCAGAACCCCTCTCCCTGGAAGCAACACTCCCGGACCTGCCGCCCGACCTGCGCGACCAGGCCACCGCCCTGATGGACGGCCTCGCCATGTGGGACGGGGATACACTCACGTTCACAGGCAACAATTAACTAATCACGCTCATCCGACGCCATGGCCGCAACCAAGCACTACATCGAAACCGTCGCCGGAGTCACCCGGCACATGATCCTCCGCCTCGCCAACCAGGACGGCACCCCGGCCACTGCTGCCGACTACGCCATCTACGGAGCAGCGCGGCTGGGCGATCGCATCCACCCCTTCGGCGCCGCCCCGATGGATCCATCCAGCGTCCGCCTCTCCATCCCTCCGCTGGTAGCCAGCAACTACGCCTACGACCTCTACGCCAAACACACCGCGACGGGAGTCGAACACGCCCTCCTGTGCGGCAGCATCCGCGTGGCGGACCGCGTCGCATCGATGCCGCCTGCCGACCAGGGCGGGGAACACATCGAAGCCTCCATCTCCTCGGACCTCACAGCCATCACCGTCACCGTCCAAATCGTCCCCGTCATCACCGCCGCCACCTGGGAAGCCATCGAAGGCAGCATCGCCACCGCCGACAGCCTCCTCGAAACGGCCTCCAACCTCCTCCCCGCAGCCCGGCAGGAAATCGCCACCGCCACCGGCACGGCCAAACAGCACATCACGGCACACGCAGCCGTCGAAACAGCCGCCGCCAAAAAGGAAATCAACCAAACCGCCGGACAGGCTGCCGCAGACACCGCCGACATCATCGCCGCCAGCGGTGAAGCCGCCCTCGAATCCATCTCCAGCGCGGAAGCCACCGTAATCGCCCAAGCCACGAACGACGGCATCAACGCCATCGGCCAAAGCATCACAGCAGGCACCGGCACCATCTCTGACGCCACGGCCTCCGGCAAATCCTCCATCGACACCTACATCGCCACCACGCAGGCCGACCTCGCCCGCAAATCACAGCCCAACATCTGGAGCGGAGTCAACACCTTCAACGCGCCGGTCGTCGCCAACGGCGGTATCATCATCCAGCCGACTGCTGCCGCCTCTTCCGTTGGCACCCACATGAGTGCATGGCTCTGGGCCTCGACGTACTGCACGGAGAGGGCAATCCCCTACATCGGCCGCTGGACAAGCGCCGCATGGACGGGCAACGACTGCCTGATGGAGAGCTACACCGTACCCGACCAGTCGACCTATCATCACCGCCTCACCTGCATGGCCCGCGTCGACGTCGCGTACCTTACGCGCCGCCGCAACTGCATGGACGAGGCCAAAAGCCGCATCGCCTGCGGCATCGAAACGAGGCCAGCTTCCACCTACACCCCGCATGCGGGCACCTATCCGTGGGACTGGGCCAGCGGTAACGAACTGCGGATCGTGGACACACCGCGCCATGCCGTCCGCTGCATGATGATACGCCATGCCTACAGCGTCCTCGGCTCCGTCCCTACGTCGTGGCGGCTCATCTACCCCGGACGGCTGGATGATCTGCACAGCCTGCAGATCATCAGCCGCGGTACCGAGTGGCACGCCCCCGTCTACATCGGCTGCCATGCCGGCAACCTGTATGCTGTCGAATGCAGCTACAGCCAGGCGACCAACCCGGCCGTCACGTCGGACGTGGGCCAATACTCGAGCATCATGTCGCGCGGCACGTTGTGGGTCAGCCGCACCTACCTGAGCGACCGCGCCAACCAGGACAAGCAGGACGTACCGCCCGCCATCACGATACATGCCCACACCATCCCTCTCCGCAACTGGACGACCTACAAACGCTGGCCCGAAGAACAGGCCCTCCTCGAAGCAGCCGACAAATCCTGGGTGGACTGGCGGTACGTCACCGCCAGCCTCGACTACACGCCCGCAGGCTCAGAAACCGTCATTGTCGCCGCCAACATCGGGCGGCATGTCTACGTTACCGCCGCCGCGCAGGACATCGGCCTCTCCGCATCCGTCTACCGCCCCAAGGCGGGCGACGACACCCTGCTGCCTGACGGCGTCGTGGTGGACATCGACACCGCGGCCACATGGCTCACCCACTCGGGCGGAGCCTTGCACCTCGCCGCCAACACCACGGGCGCGGAGCGCATCGCCAGCGTCTGGCTCTACTCCGCCTCGTTCACGGGCACCATCTACGAACTCCAAATCCACCAAAGCACATGATCCCTCAGCTTCAAATCACCTGTTGCCCAGCCGACTGGGACTCCTCCACCCTCACCGCCGCAGGCATTACATTGCCGGATGGCCGCACACTCCTGCCACGCGACATCATAGCCCGTGACCTGCCGCCCGACCTCCTCACCATCTGGCATGGAGCGGTCGACACCATCTCCACCCTCGACCCCGGAGGCTGGGCCGCCACTCTCATCATCGCCCGGCGGGGAGAAACCGCCGAACCACCGGCAGCAGAGGATGGCCTCAATGCCGCGCCCATCGTCATCCCTCACCTCACCCTAACCATTGACCGCCGCTGGGATGACGGCGCCACCGCTCCACCCATCACTCAGACCTATCCCGATCCCTACATGCTCCACTTCTTCGATATTCTTACCGCTGCCTCGTACTGGGTCGCGGATGCTTGATTTACCGCCATGATCAAAATATCCGCCAAACTGCAAACCGTCATCGTCCCCACCACAGGGTTGGGGCAGGCCGACCTCGCCGAAATCAGCCGCTCCGCTGCCCTGGGTGTCCGGCAGCAGGTCGTCGATCATTTCATGGGGATGAAAGAGGCCACGAAATCTCGGTACTGGTGGCATGGCGCCATCAAATCCATTGGCCAGCCGGCAGTGGAAGGCTGCACCGCCACCATCTCCATCGGGCAGAAAGGCGTGCGCCTGCAGTGGCTGGGCGGAACCGTCCTCCCCAGCGGCCGCACCTCCCGCGTCACGGGTCGTCCGATCCAATCCCTCCTGGTACCTTTCTCCGACTCTCCCCTTCGCCGCAAAAGCCTGGATGAACTCGGCATCCCCGACGACGAAATCGTCGTCCTGCCCTCGCAAACCGGCAAAGCTCCCGTCATGTACTGGGTCCATGAGCGCAAACGGAAAGGCAAAGACGGGCTGAAACACAAAATCGTCCCCCTGGCATGCCTCCTGCGATCGGCCACCATCAAGCCGAAACCGCAGGTCATGCCCACCGACGCAGAGATGACCGACGCGGCGCGATCGGCCGTCGTCTCCTACACCCGCGCCATCAACCACAGAAACACCATCCAACCATGAACATCACGGACAAAGCAGAAACAACGCTCGAAGAAATCGCCAAAGACACCCGCCGCCCGCACTGGCAACGCATCCTGGGCTGGCTCGGCTGGATCATCGCCGCCGGCATCACCGCCGCCTACAACCTCTGACCCGCCATGCCCACCGCTCCGGACATCTCCCAGCTGCCGACATCCCCCCGATGGGAATTCGGGAAGGCCCTCATCGACCGCCTCCGCATGTACGAACCGATCCGGCCGTACGTGTACGAACACCTCATGACCTCCCCCGATCAGATCAAAGCACTGGACGCCATCGTGCGGCAATACTCCGGACTCGTCGCCGTCGTCCCGCAGGACCTGGCCAACCCCACCAGGGACACCACCGTCCGGGCGGCCTACCTGGACTGTGAATACGTCATCTCCTGCGGCGTCTGGAGAGGCCTCGGCATGGACGCAACCGGCATCACGGCCGACGAAGCCACCGACCGCCTTGCCGCCACCGTCATCTCCATCATCCAATCATGGGACATCAGCAACCGCCCCTACGGATCGCCGGTCGTCACCGGAGACGGCGACCTCGCCGTCGTCCTGGGCGACAAACGCCTCCTGCAAACCCGGGGCATCAGCATCACCGCCCGCATCATCCACCCGACCATCGCATTCGATTAAACCAACCACACAAACACATGGCTACAACACCAAAAAACACAGACAAACCCCAAGCCGAAACGCCTGCGGAACCCGCCGTTGAAGCAACAACCTTGCGCTGCACCATCACCGCTCGCTCCCTGCTGATCGGCCGCATGTACCATGCCCGCGGCACCATCGTGGACATACCCTCCGCCAAGGCCGCCGCCCTGGAACAGGCAGGCAAACTCCGCATCCTCGGATAATTATTCACTCATACCTACTCACTAAAAACATGTCTACACCTCCCGTCATCACCCCGAAAATCACGGCCCGCGTCGTCTCGCACGACGTCCTAGGCCCCTCCTCCATCTCCTTCTGCCCCGCCTCCCTCACCGTAGACGGCGCAAAAGTATCCGCCACCAGCCGCCCCGACTACGCCACCGCCCCCGAAGCCTGGCACGACATCGGCCGCGGCTCCAACTTCCAGCCAGCAGCGGAAGAAAAAATGATCGAAATTGAAGAATGCCAGCAAAACGGCGCCTGGATGAAACACAAGGAATCCATGCTCCAATCCTTCAGCTTCACCTTCACGACATCCCAAACCTCTCCGGAGGCTTTGCAGCTCGCCTTCGGCCTCGGCTCCCCCATCAAGGACGGAGAAGAAATGCCCCTGGCCAACGCCGGCAGCAACTGCATCGAAGGCTGGCTGCGCATCGTCATCAAACGCTCGCAGGACGGCACCGACAAAGTGCAGGAACTCTACGGCTACGGCCGCCTCAAACTCAAAACGGCCCCCTCCTTCACCTCCGACTTCATCAAACCCGAATTCGAATTCCTCGTCGATCCCGGCGTCGAAATGGCCACCATCACCTTCGCCAACGTCCAGGCCATCGCCGCCTCCGCCTAACCCCGCGCACCGGGCATGCCTCCACCGTACATGCCCGGTGCGAACCATCTCCATCGCCATGATCGCAACCGAAAAACACCTCAAAACCACAGCAGGCATCCGCGGCGTCTTCTACTTCCAGTTCCGGGATGGCGACACCATCGTGCAATCCCCGGGCATGCTCACCGGAGCCGTCCAGCTCGACTCCACCGCGGGCGGCGGCATCATCACCATGCCGCCGGACACCGAAAACCTCAGCTACCCCGGCCTCCCCGCAGGCCTCCACACCTACGAAATCCGCATCGCAGGCGTACCTGCCGTCCGCGGCCTCCTCGAAGTCCAGCCCTCACTCCTGCCGCCTCCCGAAACCTCCACCTCCGTCTTCTTCGACCTTGACCTCGGCACCACCATGGCCATCCACGTCGAAATCGGCACCGGGCGCAACGGCACCAATGGCAAAGACGCCTACGAAATCGCCGTCGCCCAGGGCTACAAAGGCACCCGCGACCAATGGCTGGCCAGCCTCAAAGGCGACTCGCCCTCCATCTCCGGCCTCGTCCCCTGGGCCACCTACAACGCACACGCCAACAGCGGTGCCACCCACGTCTCTGCTGCCGACCGTACCAAATGGAACGCCGCCGCCACCGGCCCCAGCTACGCCGTCAAAATCCTCTGGACCAACCCGCCCTCAGGCCCCTACTACCGCGACGACCTCGACTCCGCCTGCACCTCCTGCGGCTATGAATACGACTGGCTCGCCGCATCCGGGTGCAACCTCATCGTCTACACCGACACACCCACCCTGCAGCAACCTCTCCTCGCGACACTCGACAGCTACAAATCCACCTCCCCCGGCAGCAGCTACGCCCTGCAAACCGTCTCCCTCTACACAGCCCTGCGCGAACACATCTCCAACGGCGGCGGAACTACTGCCTCCACCGTCCGCCGCAACTACTGGCGGCTCCGCTGGACCAAATTCCCGGACGTCTACTCCCCCGGCACAGTCTCCTCACTGGTACGGGCCCAGCTGGATCAGGACGGCTACACCTACACCTACGACACCGACGACGCCTGCGACATCTACACGGAAGACTCCACACTCGCCTTCGGCTTCATCAACCAATTGAGCGAATTCATCGCCCCGCAAGCGAACGGCACCTACACCCTCCAGCGCGCATGGATGGATGTCGACCCTCTCGCCGCCGCCTGTGCAGACCGCCTCAACCGCCTCCGCACCCCCTGACCCCGCTCTGCCATGCAAACCGCCCTCTTCACCTTCGACTTCGTCACCCTCCTCGGCGGCCAGGAAACAACCATCCCCTGCTGCAGCCTTGGAGACATCATGCCCGGCCCCGAAACCAACGACTGGCAAACCTCCATCCAGACAGACGACATCATCGCCTCCCCCTGGCAGCACCACCAGGGCCGCGGCAACGCCACCAAAACCTTCGGCTTCACCGTCCTGCGCTCCTACCCCACCCGGGCCCAGGCCGAACTATACGCCCACGACCGCGAACACCTCCTCAACACCAGCCAAACCGGCCACGCCCTCTACCGCTACGGCTGGCACGAAGGCATCCCCATCTCCTCCGAACGCTGGCAGGCCACCGTCCAGCGCTGCCGTGCCCTCCCCATCTCCTCCGACCAATACGCCGGCATCCGCCGCCGCTACGGCCAAACCTGCGGCGCCTGGATCGCCGTCGAATACGCCTTCCTCCTCACGCACCGCACCATCATATAATCGTCCCCCGCCATGTCCACCGACCCGAACATCAAAATCACCATCGCCTCCGCCTACGACCCCACCGGCACCAACCAGGCACAGGCCGCCCTCCGACAAACACAGGCCGCCGCCGCCGGCATCGGCAATGAAACCATCACCGACATGAATTTTGCCGATGAGCTGGAGGCTGCCGGCAAAGCGGCAGGAGACGCAGCCAAGGAGGCCAAAACACTGGGAGATACAATCACCGATGCAGGAAGGAAAGGAAAAACTGCTGCAACCGACATCGTCTCGGGTTTCGGAAAAGCTCCCAATATCATACAGACCTCAACAGGTGCTGTTGGACGTATGGCATCTGGATTCAATACAGTCATGGGGTTAGCTCGAGGGCTGCTGGGCAAATTGGGACAGTTGGGCTTAGCTTATTCTCTCCTGCGCGGAATGTATGATTTTTTTACCAAAAGCCAGCGTGAAGCAATCGCACAGAAAAACAAAGATTTGGAAGCTTCCATTGACAAAGCTAAAGACCTTCAAAAAGAATTGAATGATCTGATTGAAAAAAACAGACTACTGAACGAACAACAGGAACGACAAGAACGGTGGGATTCGTTGATGAACTCATATCAATCCCAAACGGCTGAATTGCAGAAACAGTTGGAAATCACGAGAGCGCGTGCTGCCGTCGAAGCCGAAATCAAAGGCTTGGGCATGCAAGCAAAAAAATACGAACTGGATAACAGACGTGACCGAGGTGAAATCACGGCCTTTGAACATCTACAGGAAACGCGAAAACTGGAAGATGAAGAACTACAGGCGAAACACGCGTCGGAGTTGGCAGAGGCCAATACAGAATTGGACAATCTGCGGGAACAATCGAAAAAAACTGCTGAAACGATCAAAGACTTGAATCAGGAATCCGAACGTTTGGATCAAGGCAAAGCCGGAGCACTCACCCCTGAACAGAGAAAACAACATGAAATAAACCAGAAGAAAAATGAAGCCTATGCTCTAACCAGAGAAAAGGCATTGGCAGAAGGCTCCATCGGAGTCATGGACCGCTATCAGGTAAGGCGTGAAGCGGAACTGGGCCGGGCCGAGGCCAAAAAATTTGAAGATGCCATCAAAAGATCGGACGCATGGTACAAGGCGGAAGGCCGCGGTGGAAATTACGAATCGTATATCAAAGCTAAAGAAGACATTCAAGGCAAGAAGACGCAGGCATACGCAAATGCCAATCAACTGATGGGGCGGATTCAGGAAAAAAACAAAACAGTTGATGCCATTAAGAAAAAACAACAGGCAGAAACCGATGCGGTCATAGGGAACCGACAGGTAGTCGACCAAACTGTAGCAGCCAAGGCAGCTGATGATTTCGCCATCAAGGAAGCAGTCGGCACCCTCACCTCGGAACGCAACATCCTCAAGGAGGCGACGCAAGGCCTGGCGGATGCCGCACGGATCGATGCGGAAGAAATCTCCAAACAGGCCGAAGCCATGAACGAAATCGCCGCCGACGCCGCCAAACTGGGCAACAGCGGCAAAGATGCACAGAAACTCATGGCGGACTTCCAGCGGCTCGCCTCCTCCGGAGACTTGTCCGGCCAGCAGGCAACCCTCGCCGAAATGGGCTCGAAACTCGAACTGCTCCTCAACAACGGCACCTTCGACAAAACGCAATACGACACCCTCTCCAAAATCCTGGAACACATGAACAGCATGGCCGGCTACCAGCTGCGGGCAAAAGACAACGAAGCGAAAATCACGGAAATCGACCAGAAAATCGCCCAAATCGAAACCCTCCCCATCCTGAAACGCAACCTCCTCGCCGACGAATCCGGCTCCCAGGCCATGGCTGAAGTCTACAGCTCCCACCTGAAGGGACTGCAGCAACAGGTGGAGGCCGGATCGGAAGCCGAACGTGCGGTAGCTGACTCACTCAACGACCTGTCAGACGGCTACCTCGACACGCAGGAAGCCCAGCGCATGGCTGACAATGCCGAACGCCTCCTGCAATCGCATGATGCCGCCGCCCAGCAGATTGGAGGCTTCCTGAAAACTGTCGTCTCTTCTTATGGTGAAGCTTCCTCCATCCTGCAGGACACCCGGTTTCAAGTTTCATCCGCTCGGGCCCAAATGGAAAGCATCCGCGCGAAAAACAATCAAGCCTATACCGCCAAATGACCACCGAACACCGCTACGACCTCGCCGCCATTGGCCCGGACAAACTCACCGAATGCACCATCACCTACGCCAGCCTCGCCGCCGGAACCTGCAGCATGGCCTGGGCGATGGATAACCTCGCCGACATCCCCGTCCCATGGCAATACGGCCACTGGGTACGCCTCTACCGGGGTACTGACCTCGTCTTTTTGGGATACGTCAAAAAAGCCCAGCCGAAAATCTCCGCCGGCAGCATCCACTACGCCGTCGAAATGACCGACCCCTACGACCTCCTCGGCCGCTCCATCTACCAGCCTCCGCCTGCCGACCCCTCCCGGTCGGATGGCCGCCACCTCCAGATCGGCCAAACCGCCACCACCGCCCGCGCCTGTGCCGACCTCGCCACCGCCCTCGACCAGGCCACCGCAGGCCCCGCACGGAACATGCCCGCCACCATCGACATCCTCGCCAAAGGCACCACGGGAGCCATCGGCACCAACGGATCCAACACCTGCGCTCAGATGATTGAAGCCATGTCCCGCTGGTGCCCCGGCCTCGTCTCCTGGATGGACTACGGCGGCACGCACCCCCGCCTCGTCATCGCAGACAGCCTCGACCTCCCCGTCATCGACATCCCCTACGGCACCTGCGCCATGGGCGGCATCGACCTCACCCCCCGCCACGACCTTGTGCCGCCGGTGGTTGCGCTCAAAGCCCCGGATGGAACCATCGTCAAAATCATCCCCGAAGGCGGCGACCTCAACGTCCCGGACGCCTTCGTCTACACATTGCCCTCTGTGACTCGGACAAAGACTGTGGAGAAGAGCGAAGAGGAAGAAGCCGAAGAACTCTCCAAACCCGGCAAGGCCGAAACCTCCGGCCCCGTGGATGCAGCCACCGCCGCCGCCGCCCGCCAAGTCATGGAACTCAAAGGCATCCCCTTCCCGAAAGCCAACCCCAACGGCAAAGAAAACGAATGGACGAAAAACACGGCCGCCTACAAATACTGGAAACACCACTTCCCCTTCCTCGCCCAGGTCAAAGACCACGTCAAATTCTCCACATGGTGCAACATCACCTACGAAGGCCAGCCCGACGAATTCCACGAAGAAAACCCCGAAACCGGCGTCGAAACATGGATACTGCCCGCCAACTACAAAATCGACGGCCAGAAATACGAACTCATCCTCGGCAGCATCACCCGCAAATTCCCCAGCATCCGCTGGTGCTACGCCAACATCGAACAACGCGTCTGCTGCACCCCGGATGCCCCCCGCAAAGCCAGCGTACGCGAATTCTTCAGCGGCGACGGCACCGACGGCGCCGGCAAAGTCATCACCCGCTCCCTCGCCTACCGGGTCATCGCCATCAACCTCTCCGGCAACAAACGCTACATCGGCGGCGACTACGGCGACGCCTCCGGGGACCCTGCCGCCGATCCCGAAGCATGGGAACAAAACTCGACGCCGGAAGAAGAAAAAGAACACGGCAAATACGAATACCGCTACTACATCGTCCACCTACCGGAAGGCGGCCTCCTCACCCTCTCCACCGAATGGTTCGACGCCCTCGGCTTCATCCTCTGGGGAGACGGCCACGTCACCTACACCATGGACCCCGGCCGCATCAACCAGGGCACAGCCACCGTCCACCCCGCCTCCCGGCAATGGGCACCCCAACAGCAAATCGCCCACACCTACGCCCCCGGCATCTACACCCTCAAACTCGCCGCCCGCGAAAACGAAAGCATCTTCTTCACCCCGCACGACAAAGTGCAAGAAATCGAAAGCGACATCCCGGCCGACCTCATCCGCAACTACTGGGACAAAACGCGAGCCCTCCAGTACGACGGCAGCCTCGGCCCCATCCTCTGGCCCACCCCCTGGCAACTCCCCGGCCACCGCATCCGCATCACCGGCTCCGGATACGCCCCGTGGGACACCATGGACACCACCGTCCAACACGTCTCCTGGGACCTCAAAACCGGACACTGCACCCTCACCCTCGGCACTCGGGCCGCCTACAACTTCGATGAATACACCAACCGCAACCGCGTCGCCGACCTCCGAGACCAAACCCTCGTCAGCGACACCGCCCTCGACCCCGCCCAGCAACCCTCTTCCGGAAACAGCGGCGGAAGCGGTGGCGCAGACAAAACCGAAAAAGAAGACAACCCCGTCGCCCCCATCTTCCAGCCCCTCAACACCGGCAGCAGCGGCGGAGAACGGCGTAAACCCTTCGAAGTCTACGTCGAAAACGGCCAATGGTGGATGAATGGCGGAGAACTCCCCCTGCCGGACAGTGCGCGGCCCCAGAAACTCGAACCCGTCCTCCTCCCGGACGGCCAGAAATACGGCTACTACCACGTCCTCGAAAAAAACAACACACTCGGCTGGATGTGGACCCTCAAAAAGAAACCGAAATGAGCGACATCCCCGACCTCCTCGAAACCGAACAACACCGCGCCATCCACATCGCGGACATCGACGGCATCACCGCCACCCAGCACCACCTCGGCGGCATCCTCCTCCCTCCGTCATGGGGCAGCATCGACCAGATCGACGACCCCGAAGCCTGGATCGTCATGGATGAATGCCCCCTCTACCACAACAACAGCAACGGCACCTACACCCCCGCACCCTCCCGCTACCTCCACGGAGCCTACTGGCGCGGCAAACTCCACCTCCGCATCACCGACATCGCCTTCCCGGAACCGCCTCCGCCACCCGACCACACCATCCCCGACCTCATGGAAGAAGAACCCGGCATCCTCCGTGCCGAACTGGATGGCCCCACCGCCTCGGACGTCAGCCCCGGCACCTACCGCGGCTGCACCCTCGTCCCCGGCGACCTCTACGAACGCGACGCCTACCTCCGCCACAACGGACAATGGCGCGGCGACCTCCCCTGGATCATGGCCGACACATGGGCCCTCCCCTGGTACAACCCGGACGGCTACACCGGGCAAAACGGCGTCACCTACTGCCTCTGGGCCTGCATCACCTGCGGCCGCCTCTTCCTCGTCCTCCAGCACGCCGTCGAAGGCTTCGGCAAAGTCTGCGAACTCATGGATGGCCCCTGGGATGCAGACGGCACCCAACCATGGCGCCCCCTCGGAGGCGAACACATCGGCATCCCCGACCTCGACCCAACCCTCCCATCAACCGCCATCCACATTGCGGACATCGACGGCATCGCCTCCACCCAGCACTACAGCGGCGAACACATCATCCTCCCCGCCTTCGCCCCATCGGCCGTCGCCACCTACGACACCGTCATCCTCCGCTGGCAAGCCATCGACCCGCGCCACACCATCACCACCACCGCCAGCCTCGACCCCCTCACCTGGACCTACGCCCTCCACACCTCCGTCGACTACACCGGATAACCCGTGCATCCCCCGTGCATCCCCCATGCACAACACAGGCACGCCCCATGCACGGGACGTGCCTTTTTCATCCATGAATGCCTCGACATCCAAACTACATGTCAAACGCATCCAAACCCTCATGGCGCGTTACACCAATTATCTGTATGTGCAATCCGGCGGCAACAATAAATACAACGTGTACGGCAATGGCCTGATCGGCAATGGAGGGGAATCGACGGCGCCGATTACGCAGAACGTATGGAACCACATGGCCTTGACCTACCAGAACGGAGTAGCCACTCTGTTCCTGAACGGCGAACAGGCCGGACAATGGACCGGCACACCGATTGCCAATGCGGATGTGACGCAGTTCACCCTTGGAAACGGAGATTCGGGTAGCAAGCCGACAGCCATGTACGATGAGGTGGCGTTGTTCTCCGGAGCTTTGACGAAGGATCAGGTAGGCTATTTGGCTAAGGGACGTGTATCCGATGCCATCAAGGCGGAAAATGCCGCTGTTCCCGAGCCTGCAACGGCAACTCTGGGCCTGTTGTCCCTGGCTGGCCTGATGCTGCGCCGCCGCCGCATGGCGTAAGAGGACAAACGGATTCGGAACGGCTGCCTTTCCATGGGGAAGGCAGCCGTTTTGCATGCTTGCGTGTAGCAGAAATGGTAATAGAACCACGCAGTGAATGTACTTGTGTGTCGTGCGGCTCCAGAATGGCGTGACCACCTGCCTGGGCTCATGGGGGTGCGGTAGGGTGAAAGTTTGCGTTGTTTGGATGGATTCTTTTCCGAAAGGCTATCTTTTTGTGTCTTTTTTTCAAGAAAGCTCGACAATACAGAGGTTTCAGGTGTATTATTAACAGTGCGAAAAAACATGAATTCGCAATAACCCAAAAATAGAAAGAGGTAAGTACCATGCAAAAAGCAGATATTACGGTAACGGGGCGTCATGTAGAAGTGACCGAGGCGATCCGCGAATTCGCGGTCAAAAAAATTGAGGCAATCCATATCGACTACCCCAAGATCATTGAAGCACGAGTGATTGTGGACGTGCAGAAAGACCGACAAATTTGTGAAATCATCCTTTTCTGCTCCGATCATATCACGATTGAAGCTTCCACCGTCGGTGTCGATCTCTATGCGGCCATTGACGAAACGGTAACCAAGATCATGCGCCGCATGCGTAAGCACAAGACGCGTCTGATGAAGAGGTTCCGCCCGCATCGCGCAGAATCCATCCGCCATCTGGAAGCTCAGGTGTATGGGGAAGATGTGCTTGATTACGAAGAAGGTGCAACGGAAGATCCGAAGCCGATCACCATACACCGCGAAGGCTACGAACTTGTCACCATGTACAAGGAAGATGCCATTATGGCACTGGAAATGTCGGACAAGCCTTTCGTGCTGTACCGCAATGCCCGCCGCGATGTTTTGCAGATCGTGTACCGTTTGCCGAATGGAGATTACTCCATTATTGAGCTCGGTGCATCCTTGTAATCATCGATTGTACGGTATTTGAAAAGAGCCCCGGAATGATCCGGGGCTCTTTTTTTGCAATTAATATGACAAAATGATGCAAAATTGTTTATATGAAAATTAATTGTAAAAAATCTGGGAAAAGATGCGAAAAAATGGTAATTTTGAAATAAGGAGAAACAGCAATCGGTATAGTATAAGAAGCGGATTTTAAATCCGTTTATTTTCATTTATGTTTATTTAATTAATACTAAAATGATTGTATTTTTGTACATGTACACAAAAGCCGTTTTCGCTGTGCAATAATATTTTTTCATTCCACGTAACGCGCTTATAGTAACTAATAAATGATAGATGTTCATTTGAGGGTTGACGTACGGATTTAAAAACCGTAGAATAATGCCGTTCCAAATCTGAAAGCTGAACGCCAACAAGTGGAATTTATTGTGCTTGCGTATCCTGTCCTGTCGAGAAGGCAGCAAGGCATCCCCCTCTTCCATCAGGTAAATGGAAGTTACATAGAGAGAGTAGTGCCACCTCCGTAAGGGGGTGGCACTTCTTGTTGGAGAGGAAGAACGGATGATGGTATTTTTTGTGGCGGAGAAAAGGGCTGAAAAAGAGAGGAAAAAAGGATGTGAAATAATTATTTATGATGTGCTGATTAATGAAAATTAACGGATTATCAATCCGTTTGTCAATAATAAAATCCTGAAATATACAACTTCTTCATTTTTTATGCTTCCTGTTGCTACATGGTTGATCTGTGTGCATGATGCCTTCACGGTATATCTATTCATAAGTGCATCAAGACGCTGAATGTCTGACGAATGTGAAATGGGTATGTCATGCGGATTGATAATCCGTATTCTAGGTTTTGTTCCGGATGGGCAAAATATCCCAATGGTTCAATTGTTGTTCTGTTGACGTTTTTACTTCGCCGGGGCAACATCTGCTTCATGCGCTTGCAATTCCTGTCGTGCCGCGAAGGAGCAAGGCATCCCCCTCTTCCACAGGTAAATGGAAGTTACATAGAGAGAGAGCTGCGCCACCTCTGGGTAGAGGTGGCGCAGCTTTTTTTCCGAGAACGGCATGTAACCGGTGTTCGGTTTGTTCAATGTGAAGATTTCCTTGACAACCCGTTGCCTTTTGCCTTGTCAAATTCGTGGAAACAGGGCATTCTAACGGCATGAACCGTCACGATCACAGACAGGCGGACGAATTGCGTCCCATCTCCTTTATTCCGCATATCGCCCCGAATGCGACGGCCTCCGTATTGGCATCGTTCGGGAATACACGCGTGATTTGTGCGGTGACAATCGAGGAGGATGTGCCCCGCTGGATGAAGGTGCAGAAGGTTGAGGGCGGCTGGCTGTCTGCCGAGTATTCCATGTTGCCCTATTCCACGCTGGATCGTAAGCGCCGCGATATTACTTCCGGTAAACTGGACGGGCGTTCTTCGGAAATCCAGCGACTGATCGGGCGCTCCTTGCGCGCCGCCGTCGATCTTTCGAAGATCGGCCAGCGCACGGTCTGGATCGATTGCGACGTGCTGCAGGCTGACGGCGGTACAAGGACGGCTTCCATTTCCGGAGCGTCGGTTGCTCTCGCGATGGCGCTGAACAAGCTTGTAGCGGAAGGGAAATTGGCTGAAATGCCCATGAAGCAGCTCGTTGCCGCTATTTCCGTCGGCATGCTGGAAGGTACGCCTCTTCTGGATCTCTGCTATGTGGAAGACCGCGATGCAGATGTGGATATGAATGTGGTGATGACGGAAGGCGGCCAGTTCGTCGAAGTGCAAGGTTCCGGGGAAGAAGCGGTGTTCACGGCCGATGAGATGGCAGCCATGCTTGCTCTTGCTGGCAAGGGCATCCGGGAGTTGAACGCTTTGCAGCGCGAGGCGATTGCTGCTGCAGACCGCCCGGCGGCCGAGGATTTATCGGCTCTGCAGGCTTTGTTTGCCCGCTAAAAGGGAAGTGCGGGCAGGGGCGATCGGCATGGTCGGGAAAAATGAATTTACCGCTTGCCAACTATACTTGTAAATGCTATAAATAACCGTCAATCACAGATTCAACCATGAAACTCAAATTTGCACATAAAGTCCGTCGCGCAGCGGCATTCACGCTGATCGAGCTGATGGTCGTCGTTGCTATTATTGCGTCTCTGGCCGCCGTATCCTGGGGTCCGATTCTCGATAAGTTGAACGATGGCGATCGCACTGCCGGTGTTTCGAACATGAGGAACGTGTATTCCACCCTGATGGATTTCAATAATTCATACGGTTCCTTCCCGTGCGATAGTACGGCGCTGGATATCGAGGAGCAGAATGGCGAGACAGCAACCCAGTACGGCCCAATCAAAGGCAACTATTCGAACGATTATCTTCGCCAGCTCTTTTTCCTGAACAATGTTGGTCCTTCCTTTGAAGGCAATTTCTATGCAAAAATCGCTATTGCCGATGGCCGCAAGATCAAGGAAGCCGATAAAAAGGTAGGCGGTGGCAAAGCTCTTTCCAAAGGCGAATGTGGCTTCGGTTACGTGATGCGCACCGACCCCGACAATGCGGACGTGCGTACGCCCGTGACGGGCAACGACGCTACTCCGATTCTCCTTTCTTCGGTGGCCAGCAAGGCTCCGACGAAGGCTGCCGATACCCGTTACGATATGAACAGCTTCCGCGGCAATCTCCTGTACTATACGATTTCCAATTCGGGTGGACAGAAGGAACTTGTTGAAGAAGAAGATAATACCGATTATGGTACTCCCAAGAAGAGTCTCTTCGGTGAGGACAAGAAAGGCCGTGACAATGGCAGCAAATACATTGTCATGCCTCCCAATCTCTAAAGAGGCGGGTAGATACTGAACCGAACTTTTCACAAGGCGTTCTGCATCGTGCAGGGCGCCTTGTTGTTTATGGCAGCGGGAGCTTCGGAATGGGCGAAAAGCGCCTTGACATTCCGATGTCCGTGTAGAAGGATACGCCATGCCCTTTCTCTACCTTGTGGTTTTTCTCTGCTGCTGCCTGCTGCTGGGATGCGACGATGCGGTCGATCGTCTACCGGAACCGCCGCTGGTTATTTTTACGCCGGATCCTGCTCCGCTGCGTTGTCTGACTCCGCAGCAGTTGCGCGAGGAGATCAATATCTGTGAGGATTTGATTCCGAAAGGGGAGTTCGGCCGTTGCAAGCCGCGTGAGCTGGTGCCGCACTATATCACGATCCATGCGACGCGGAATATGAATGCCTCCGCCAATGCGGCGCGGCATGCCTCCGTGCTGAAGATGGGGCGCATTACGGGCGGTGCGGTGGGGTATTTGAGCTGGCATTTTACCGTGGATTGCGGGGAGGTGCGCCAGCATTTGCCTCTCAACGAAATGGGGCATCATGCGGAATACGGTTACAAGCCGGGCAATCTGTATTCCATCGGCATTGAGATGTGCGAGAACGAGGGGAACGATATGCCGGCGACGTTCGAGCGAACGGCCAAGCTGGCGGCTTTGCTGATGTACGAGTACCGGATTCCGTTGAAATGCGTGGTCGGCCATATTTTCTGGACGGGGAAGAAATGCCCCGCCCCTCTTCTGGATGACGGGTGCCTGGGGGCGACCTGGGCCGGCTTCATTTCGCGAGTCGATTACTATGACCGTTGCCTTAAATTCGGGTCGCAGCAGCAGAAAAGGGCGGAAAACAAGGCAGGCTGACAAGGGAGTGTCATACTTTGTTTTCTTGTAGGATATTGATTATTAATATAAATGGATGTTCGTTCGTTGCCTCGGCATGAAAAAAATAGTCTGTACGCAAATTATTCTTGCGAATCAGTCTAAAAAACGGCAGAATCCCGGCGCACCAAGTTCATCCTTCATTCAACTTTTCGGTTTTTTCCGCTTCCGATCCTTGACAGGATATTTCTTCATTTCGAGGAGGCTTTTTTTGTTGATTCCCGCATGGCATCCGTGTCTTCCTTTTGTGCGGTCCAGTATCATGTCTCCGCATCTTCTTGCCGCGCCGTAACCGGCAGGTGATTTTTCCGTTCTTTCCTTTTTCATTCATTCACAATTAACATAGAAATAAATAGATCCATTATGAGTTACAAGCCTGAAACATTAGCCATTCATGCCGGACAGCCCGTCGAAAGCGATACCCTTTCCCGCGCTGTGCCCGTTTACCGCACTTCATCCTTCCTGTTCAAGAGCGCCAAGCATGGCGCCGACCTGTTCGCCCTGCGCGAGCTGGGCAATATTTACGCCCGTCTGATGAATCCGACGAACGATGTGCTGGAGCAGCGCATTGCCGCACTGGAAGGCGGAGTCGGCGCCCTGTCGCTGGCTTCCGGTACGTCCGCCATCCAGTATGCGTTGTTGAATATTCTGAAGGGCGGAGACGAGTTCGTGACGGCAAACAATCTGTACGGGGGCACCTACACGATGTTCGACGCCATTTTGCCGAATTACGGGATTACGGCCCGCTTTACGCCGGTGAACGATTTTGCCGCCGTGGAGGCCGCCATCAATGAGAAGACGCGTGCCAT
Source organism: Neoakkermansia glycaniphila (assembly GCF_900097105.1). Taxonomy (GTDB): domain Bacteria; phylum Verrucomicrobiota; class Verrucomicrobiia; order Verrucomicrobiales; family Akkermansiaceae; genus Akkermansia; species Akkermansia glycaniphila. The sequence continues at coordinate 1,661,300 of NZ_LT629973.1, forward strand.
TTATATTGAGGTGATCGGGAATCCTTCCCTTGATGTGGCGGATATCGACCGTTATTCCGAGATTGCCCGCAAGCATCATTTGCCCCTCGTCGTGGATTCGACGTTTACGCCGCCCACGCTTTTCCGCCCGATCGATCATGGTGCGGATGTGGTGATTCATTCACTGACGAAGTGGATCGGCGGGCATGGTACGGGCATCGGCGGCATCGTGATCGATGCTGGCAAGTTCGACTGGACGGATCCGAAGTTCGCCCTGTACAACGAGCCGGACGGCGGCTACCACGGGCTGCGTTTCGGACATGATCTCGGCAGTTTGCAGCAGCTTGCCTATATTCTCCGCATGAGGACGGTGCTTCTGCGCAATCTGGGTGCGACTCTTTCTCCCGATTCCGCCTGGAATTTCATCCAAGGAGTCGAAACGTTGCCGCTTCGCACGCAGCGCCACAGCGAGAATGCCTTGAAGGTGGCCCGTTTCCTGAAGAATCATCCGAAGGTGGCATGGGTGCGCTATCCGGGGCTGGAGGACGATCCTTCCTACCCGCTTGCAGCCAGGTACCTGAAGAACGGGTTCGGCGGTATGGTGGTGTTCGGCCACAAGGGCGGTTATGAAGAGGCCGTGCGCGTGATCGACAATATCCAGCTGTTCTCGCACCTCGTGAATGTGGGCGATGCGAAGAGCCTGATCGCCCATCCGGCAAGTACGACTCATTCGCAGCTTTCCGAAGAGGCCCTGCTCAAAGGCGGCATTACGCCTGATCTGCTGCGCCTGTCCATCGGTCTGGAACACGTCGATGATATTATCGCGGCTCTGGACGAAGTTCTGTAAAAAACAAGGAAGCCGTGAACGCGGCTGCGTCGGGAGGCGTCTATACCTGCAAGGCAGGGTAGCCCTTCCGGCCCGGCTGCCCGCGCGGCCTCAACCCGGGCGTCGGCAGCGCCGCACGCCCTCAGCCAATAAGAAAACCATGAGTACACCAGAAACATCAGCAGACAAGAAGGCCTATTCCTCCGTCGTGGAGACGATCGGCCGCACTCCTCTCGTTCGTCTCAACCGCCTGGCCGAAGGCCTGAATGCGGAGATCTGGCTCAAGTGCGAATTCCGCAATCCCCTTTTCAGTGTGAAGGACCGTATCGGCCGCGCCATGATCGACGCCGCCGAGAGGAGCGGAGCCTTGAAGCCCGGAGGCATCATTATTGAACCGACTTCCGGCAATACGGGTATTGCCCTCGCTTCCATCGCCGCTGCCCGCGGTTACCGATGCATTCTCGTGATGCCCGAGACCATGTCTCTGGAGCGCCGGACGCTTCTCCGCATGCTGGGGGCCGAGATCGTGATTACGCCGGGCTCCCTCGGGATGAAGGGCGCTATCGCCAAGGCGGAAGAGTTGTTGAAGCAGTATGGCGATCATGCCTACGGCCCCGGCCAGTTCGATAATCCTGCCAACCCCGAAGCCCACTATTTCACCACCGGCCCGGAAGTGTGGGACGATACTTCCGGCGAGGTCGATGTGTTCATTGCCGGCGTCGGCACGGGGGGTACCTTCTCCGGCACAGTGGAGTATTTGAAGGAGCGCAAGCCGAGTGTGCGCGGTGTGGCCGTGGAGCCTGCCGCCAGCGCGGTCATTTCCGGTGGCGCGCCTGGACCGCACGGCATTCAGGGGATCGGAGCGGGGTTCATTCCGAAGAATCTGAACCGTTCTCTGATCGATGAGATCGTGCAAGTGACGAATGAAGACGCTCTGCGTACTGCTCGCGCCCTGGCGGCCCGCGAAGGTATTCCGGCCGGCATTTCGACGGGAGCCAATGTGTGGGCGGCTCTGGAGCTGGCCCGGCAGCCCGAATATGCCGGGAAGAAGATCGTGGCGATTGCCGCTTCGGCTACGGAGCGCTATTTGTCCACCCCGCTGGCTGCGGAAGCTGCGGAAGAGATGAGACACCTGTCTGTCAGCCCTGTGAATCTTTGAGTTTGCAGGCTGGCTCTGTGCGGATCCCCTTGTCCGGCATGTCCGGGCAGGGGGATTTTAGCGTCGGAGGCAGGAGGGCACCGAAGTATCCGCAGAAGTGGTCAGGGTTCGGTTTAGAGGAAGTCCGGCAGTTTGCGCTGCATGAATTCCATGGGGTCGCCGGCACCGTGGACTGAGAAGCCGAACGGCGCATAGAATTCCGGAGTTTCTGTGAGCAGGGCCATGCGTCCGACGCGGGCAACTTCGGGATTTTCCATGACGGCGGCCAGCAGGCGGGAACCGAGCCCTTTGCCCTGGAATTCCGGCACGATGAAGACATCGGTTACGTAGCCGAAGGTGCAGCCGTCGCTGACGACTCGCGCTCCTCCTACCTGGACTCCGTTTTCCTCGTCGTACATGCCGAAGACCCAGCGGGAGCCGTCGAAGCTTTCTTCGATCATGGCGTGGGAACGCGTTTTGGCCCAGTAGGAGTGGTCGTTCAGGAAGCGGCAGATGACGTCGAACTGGAGTTTGCTCCGGTCGTCGGAAATCAGGATGGATGGTGTTTTCATGGCTGTTGTATCAAGAAAAAAGGACGGGGTAAACCCGTCCTGAGAAAAAAGCGGAATGTCTCGGATGTCAGGCTACTGCCGGTTGAGTGGCCGGAGCTTTGTCTCCTTCGGCTGCGGGTGCAGCAGGCTGAGCCGGAGCTGCGGGCTGGGCTGCCGGCTGTGCAGGTGTTTCGGCGGGAGCCGGTGCGGGCGTTTCTTCCGGTTTGGCGGCATCGGCAGCGGCAGGCTGCTGATTGAGGAGGGCGCCGATGTTTTCCGTGGCAGGCTTGGCCGGTTCGGCCTTTTTGGTGGCGGTCGCCCGATTGCTCAGGGAGGATTGTTCTTTCTTGAAGGCTTTGCTCAGCATGATGCCGAGGGCGAGGCAGACGATGAAGAACAGCGTGCCGAAGAGGACGGTGGCTTTCTTGAGGACATCCGTGGTACGTGCGCCGAAGGCCTGGTCGGTCATGGCTGCGCCGAATGCTGCGCCAAGGCCTTCCTGCTTGGGCCTCTGCATGAGGACGACAAGCAGCAGCAGGGCGCTGACGACGAACAGCACGGCAAACGAAATGTAGATGCTGATATTGAGAAGATCGGCGATAACAAGCATGGCAGGACAGATTAACTGAAAAAAAAGATTTTGTAAAGCCTAGGAAATGATTTCGTTGAGTTCGTTGCAAACGATTTTCGTCGGGATGATGGGTTTGTCGTCCATCGCGAAGCTCATAATGACGACGCGTTCACCTGTTTTGATGAGGTGGGCGGCGCCGCCGTTCATGATGATGTTGCCCGTGCCGGGAGGGCCGACAAGTGCATAGGTTTCAAGGCGGTTGCCGGAGGTGACGGAGGCGACGAGCACCTTTTCTCCCGGCCACAGGTTGGCGGCTTCCATCAGATCCTGCGGAATCTCGATACTGCCTTCGTATTCGACATCGCCACGGGTGATCATGGCGCGGTGAATTTTCGATTTGAGTTGTTGAACGAGCATGGCGTCGGAAAATTTCGCGTGGAGGGATCAAATACCGATACGCGCCAAAGGTCAAGCGAAAACGCAATCGAAGTGTGACTGTCGTTTGACATCGCGGATGCGGGAGTCGCCGTTTGCAAGGGATGGCGGGAGGTTCGCCGTTGATATCCCGGGCGGCGGCTTTCGCCGTCGCTGCCGCAGCTTGTTCTTGTGTTGAGTGAGTGAATCTGTATGATTCGCTCCATGGAAAGCATATTGCATCCGTTGCTTGAAAAGGCGGTGGCCGATGGCAGGCTGCTGGCCTCGTCTCTTGAGAATATCAATCTTTTGCTGGCGGGTTCGAAGGATCCCGTGGTTCCGGTGTCCATCCGGGAGCTGGCCGAGGCCGGGGAGTGGCAGGAATTGAACGACCGTTTTTACAAGACTCTGGCTTTCGGGACCGGAGGGTTGCGGGGCCGGACGATCGGCAAGGCGGTGACGAAGGCGGAGCAGGGGCATGGCGGCCCGAACGGCAGGCCGGAGTTCCCCTGCGTCGGTACGGCGTCGATGAATTATTTCAATGTGGGGCGCGCGATGCGCGGCCTGATTATTTATATGAGCCGTTTCGTGGCGGCGGAAGGCGGCAATCGCAAGCCCCTGATCGTGATCGGGCACGATACTCGCCATTTCTCCCGCGATTTTGCGGAGTTCTGCGCCCGCATCGCCTGCGATCTGGGTTGCGATGTGGCGTTGTTCGACGGCCCGTGTTCGACTCCGGAGGTGTCCTTCGCCATCCGCGAGCTGGGCGCAGATACCGGGGTGGTGCTGACGGCGAGCCACAATCCGGCGCACGATAACGGTTTCAAGGCGTATTTCCGCGACGGTTCGCAGTTGATCGCTCCGCATGACATGGGGGTGATTCAGGAGGTGAATGCTCTGTCTTCCGATTCCTACGAGCCTCTTCCCGAGGCGGAGCGCGGTTCCGTGCGCGTGCTTGGCCCGGAGTTCGACCGCGTGTTCATGGATCGCCTGAAGACGATTATTCTTCGTCCCGGCGAGTTCGAGCAGGGCGGCGCGAATGTGGTTTATACGAATCTTCACGGCACGGGCGGCCGCTGTATCGTGCCTTTGCTGCGCGAGCTGGGCTGCAAGGTGACGACGGTAGCCGAGCAGGATGTGCTGGACGGGCGTTTTCCGACGGTGGCTTCTCCGAATCCCGAGAATGCTTCAGCCCTTGCGATGGGGATTGAGCAGGCCGACCGCATCGGTGCGGAGATCGTGATTGCGACCGATCCTGATGCGGACCGCATGGGTATTGCCGTGCGCGATGCTTCGGGCGAGATGAAGCTGATGACGGGTAATCAGATCGGCTCTCTGCTGGCCTGGTACCGCTGCATGACGATGCTTGAGCTGGGCATGATTTCTCCGGACAATCTCGATCACACGGTGATGGTGAAGACGTTTGTGACGACTCCCCTGCAGGATGCGATCGGCGAGAGCTACGGTATTCCCGTGGTGAATGTGCTGACGGGTTTCAAGTACATTGCCGCGAAGCTCGGCAAGTACGAAGCCGCGATTCCCGAGGATCTTCGCCGCGGCTACCGCCGCATGAGCGAGGACGAGACTCGCGCCCTGCGCCTCAAGTTCAGCCGTTTCTTCGTGTTCGGCGGTGAGGAGAGCTACGGTTATCTGGCTCAGGATTTCGTGCGCGACAAGGATGCGAATGCCGCCGCGCTGCTGGTGGCCGAGCTGGCGGCCTATGCCTCGAACCACGGTACGAATTTGACGGCTCTGCTGGACGATTTGTTCGGGAAGTACGGTGTGCATCTCGAAGGCGGCAAGTCCATCGTGATGGAGGGTGCGGACGGTGCGGCGAAGATTGCCGCTCTGGCGCAGTCCTACGCCGATCATCCTCCCGTGGAGGTGGACGGTTCTGCGGTGAAGGCGATTCGCGATTTCTCGAAGGGCGATATGGTGGATGCCGAAGGCGATCCCATTCCGGCGGAGAAGATGCTTTTTGTCGATCTGGAAGACGGCCGCAGCTTTGCCGTGCGCCCTTCCGGTACAGAGCCGAAGATCAAGTATTACCTGTTCGGCCACGGTGCGCCGGGTGCCGATGTGCAGGAATCCCGCAAGGCCGTGCAGGCCGCGGAGGATTCGCTGTGGAAGGCTGTGGAAGCCGATGCGCACAATCGCATGGCCTGATGCGGTCAAACAGTTGCCTGTTTCCGGGCGGGGCCTGTTCCGAAGGGGCGGCTCCGCCCGTTGCTTTTCAGGGAGAGAAGTCAGGGGAATGAGAGTTAGTTAGAACAAACTTTCTTTGAACGCCTCTCCTGTTCTTCGTGTCCAAGCGGTACTATGGAAAAAGATCTGTTCATTACAGAAACAAAAGCCCGCGAAATTCTGGATTCTCGCGGCAATCCCACCGTCGAGGTCGATGTCCGCCTGGCAGGCGGCGCCGTAGGCCGTGCGGCGGTGCCCAGCGGAGCCTCTACGGGCGAGCATGAGGCATGGGAGTTGCGCGATGGGGACAAGAGCCGCTATCTCGGCAAGGGCGTGCAGAAGGCCGTGGATAATGTGAACGATATCATTGCTCCCGAGCTGGCCGGCATGCGGGCGACGGATCAGGTTTATCTCGATCATCTTTTGATCAATCTCGACGGTACGCCGAACAAGGCTCGCCTCGGTGCCAACGCCATTCTCGGCGTTTCTCTGGCTATTGCACGCGCGGCGGCCCAGCAGCTCGGTGTGCCTCTTCACCGCTATCTCGGCGGCCCGAATGCGAAGGTTCTTCCTGTGCCGATGATGAATATTATCAATGGCGGAGCCCATTCCGACGCTCCGATCGATTTCCAGGAGTTCATGATCGTGCCGAAGGGCGCGCCGACTTTCAAGGAGGCGTTGCGCTATGGTGTGGAGGTGTTCCATGCTCTGAAATCCGTGTTGCACGACCGCGGGCTGGCAACGACCGTAGGCGACGAAGGCGGTTTCGCCCCGACGCTGAAATCGGCCGACGATGCGCTGGAATGTATCATGAAGGCGATCGAGAAGGCGGGCTACCGGCCCGGCGAGGATATCGCGATTGCGCTGGATGTGGCTTCTTCGGAGTTCTACGATGCGGAATCCGGCCTGTATGTGTTCAAGAAATCGGATCAGAGCCGCCGGACGGCCGCCGATCTCGTGGCGTACTACAAGGAGTTGCAGGCGAAGTTCCCCATCGTGTCGATCGAGGACGGTTGCGCGGAAAACGACTGGGCAGGCTGGAAGGTGCTGACCGACGAGCTCGGCAGGACGATGCAGCTCGTGGGCGACGATTTGTTCGTGACGAATGTCGATTTCCTGCGCAAGGGCATCGATCAGGGGGTGGCCAATTCCATTCTCGTGAAGGTGAATCAGATCGGCACGCTGACGGAGACGCTCGATGCCGTCGAGCTGGCGCGCACGAATCGCTATACCGCCGTGATTTCACACCGCTCGGGCGAAACGGAGGATTCCACCATCGCCGATCTCGCCGTGGCGACGAATGCGGGGCAGATCAAGACGGGTTCCCTGAGTCGTTCCGACAGGCTCGCCAAGTACAACCAGCTTCTTCGTATCGAGGAAGATCTTTATGAAGACGCCATTTATGCTGGCACCATCATGAAGTTTTAGTCTATAATGCGGTCGAGCAGCAAGTTATGTTTCGACTGTTTCACAGACACCGGCAACGCCCCACGCTGGAAGAGGTGGAGATGCGCCGCGCGGCACGCGCCGACGGCCTGAAAAGCCTTCTTCCGGTGATGGGGATCATTCTGCTGGTGATTCTGTTTTTCCTGCTGACGCTGATCGTCTTCCGCCCGTTGCGGGATCTGCGGCGGCTGGAGCAGGACAAGGCTGCGATGCAGGGTAAGCTGGAGGATGCCAAGGCCGACCACGAGAAGGCCCGCAACGAGTTCCGGTGGATGGCTGATCCTGAGTATTTTGAAAATGTGGCGCGCGACCGGGCCAATCTGGCAAAACCCGGAGAAACGATTCTGCGCCAGCCGGAAGCATTGCCTCAAAAGCGCTAATTCCATGCTTGAAAACGGCTGGGGCGCATGCTAGGCTGTGACGACACTATGGCACGGCGCAGACGAAAGAGCAAGGGACCCAAGACGGGCGTGAACTGGAAACGCAGGCTGACGATCATCGCGGCCGCGCTGGTGCTGGTTTGCCTGCTGGCCGTCGGGGGCGGCTACCTGTGGCTGACTTCCTATCTTTCCGGCTCTTCCTTCCGCTCTTCTCTGGAAGACCGCTTCATGCGCGAATTGCGCGCCGACCACGTGGCGCTGGGCAATCTCGACTGGGCAGGCGGCAAGATCGGCATGCCGAAGGCGCAGGTGGAAATGCGCGGCGCGCTGAATATGGCCGATGCGCGTGATATCGAGGTGAGCCTCAACCGCTCCGCCCTGTGGGACCGTCTGTGCCATATCCCGATGCTGAACATCAGGTCGCTGGATGTGCGGCTCGATCTCTCCCGCCGCGATGTCGAGCTGCCTGCCTACGAGGCTGTCGAGAAAGGTTTCTTCGATTCCTTCGCCCCGAATAAGACGCGGGTTGACCGGGTTATCATCCGCCAGCTGGATGTGGACGCGGTGGACGGCCCCAGCTCCTATTCCCTGCAGAATGCCAGGGTGACTGTCAAGCCGGGCCTCAAGCTGGATTCCTTTTCGGCTTCCATTCAGGGCGGCACGTTGAAGCTTCCTCTGGAATGGGTGCGCGAGTCCGAGCTGGAATCCATGACCGCTTCCTACACGAACGGCAATCTGGAGCTGCGCGACGGTATTTTCCGGACGAATCCCGGCAATATCGTGCTGGAGCGTGCTTCGTGGGATCGCACCGACAATCTTTGGAGCCTGTTGCTGCGCGTAAACAATGCCAATGTGGAGCGTCTGCTCAATCCGGACTGGAAGAAGAAGCTGACTGGCTCCCTCCTCGGGAATGTGCGGATGGACGGCGATGCTTCGGGCATCCGCCACGTTTCGGGCAAGGTGAATCTGGTTGGCGGCCGGTTGACGGCTCTGCCCGTGCTTGAACGCCTTTCGACGCTCTGGGACGAGCGTTACCGGAGCCTTTCGCTGGACGAGGCCGGGGCGACTTTTTCCTTCCCGTACAACGATCCAGAGAAGAATATCCGCAATGCGTGGATGATTCGGAATATCAACGTCGTCAGCAAGGGGATGATTCATGTGAAGGGCTATGCCATCATCGGGCAGGACAGGCGCTTGAGCGGCACGCTCCAGATCGGCATTCCGGCCCGTTACGTCGAGATGGTGCCGATGCTCAAGGAGGCCGTGTTCAATGTGCGTCACGAGCCTGACGGGGGTATGCTCTGGGCCAATATGAACCTTTCGGGTACGATAGACGCTCCGGAAGACGATCTCGTGGTGAGGGCTTTTTCCGCTCTCGGTTCGGCGACTCTCGGCGCCGCGACGAATGCTGCTGCCGGAGTGGCGAATACGGCTGCCGGTACTCTGAAGAATCTCGTCTCGCCCTCGGGCGGCGATAAGGAAGCCGGTGAAGAGGAGGAAGACGGCAAGAAGGATGAAGACCAGCCCGGCGGCTTGCTCAATAAGGCTGTGGACGGCGCCGGAAAGGCTCTTGATACCGCAAGCGATGCGCTGAAAAAGCTTCCTCTTTGAACGAAAGTCCCAGTTATGAAAAGAATCATTCATCCGTCGAATTTCATCGAATGCACGGGCATTGTGATCGACCGTTTCGCCGAAACGGCGTTTCATGCCAGCTTGCCCAACGGCAAGGAGTGCGTGGCTTTCGTGGAGAAAAAACAGGCCCCTCTGCGCGATCTGCTGAAACCCGGCGACCGGGTGCGCCTGACCTTGTGCCCGGCCGATATGGATCGCGCCCGCGTGGACGCCCTGCTGGAGGATGAACCTCGGACGAAGTAGGCGATGAAGGCGGAAGAGATCATCCAATGCCCGGCAGGCGCGATGTTCCGCCACCCGGAGAAGGGGCTTGTGATCGGTGTGGGGCCGTTCGAGGAGTGCGCCGACTGGCCGGAAGGCAGGACGGCCTTTTATGTGAACGATTTTTTCCTCTCGGCGGCAAAGCCCTGGAAGATTCCTTCGGAGGTTGTCGTCCTGTCCGAGTCTTGTCTCCGGAAGGAGCCGTTGCCCGTGCAATGGGAGGCTCCGTCCCCTGCGGCATTCGTGCAGGTCTTTGAAGAAATTGCCCGCGAGTTGAAATCCGGACGACTGGTGAAGACGGTGCCTGCCGTGGCGGAAAAGGGAGTGATCGGCGAAGGGCATTCTCCAAAGGAAATCGTGCTTGCTGCGGCTTCTGCGCCGGATTACCTGTATCCCTATGCCTTTTGGGAGGGCGATCGCGGTATCTGCGGCGCGACTCCCGAGATTCTGTTCCGCCAGAGGGGCAGGCGGCTGGAGACGATGGCTCTGGCGGGAACCGCCCGGCCGGAGGATATCGAGGTGTTCCGCGACGATGCCAAGGAAATTCACGAGCATGAGATCGTCGTTCGGGCGCTCCTCTCCCGTCTCTCGCCGCACGGCAATCTGGTGCGTGCGCCTAGGGGGATCATGGAGCTGGGTTCTCTGGTGCATTTTCTGACTCCCTTGGCTCTGGATGCCGATGAAGACCTGTCGCCCGGTTTCTGGCTGAATCTGTTGCACCCCACTCCCGCACTGGGGTGCCAGCCCTGCACGCCGGAGACTCTCGGCCTGCTGAAGCAGTGGCGGGAGAGGCTGCGCTGCCCGGCGTCTTTCGGGGCCCCGTTCGGCCTCGGCATGGATGGGGAGGTAATCATGCTGGTCGCCATCCGCGGCGTGGAGTGGAGGGGGAACCGCCTGTCGCTGACGGCTGGCGGGGGGATTGTGGAAGCGTCGTCCGTGACGCACGAATGGCGCGAATTCGGCCTGAAACGCGCTGCCATCAGGCGGGTGCTGGGGCTTGCCTGACCGCAGCTGCGCCGCTCGGCGGCTCCGGAAAACAGGAGTTTGTCCGGTTATTTTTCTATGGTCCTCATGTTGAGTTCCGTATTCTGTTATACGCGTGTGCAGGCAAGTCTTGACATTTGTTGCAACAATGCTAATCTTTTCGCAGGTTTCTCTCTCTATATTTTTCATGACAAAAGACAGCTCGTTTTACATCCGCTTTTTCAAGGTGCTCGATATGGGGCTTGTGGCTCTTTCCATTTGGGTTTCATGCCATCTTGTCGTGCTGCTTGCGCCATTGTTCCATTGGGAAGGGGTGTTTTATCCGGATGCGTTCGACTGGGCTCCGTGGAAGGTGTGGACGGTGGTGGTGGCTGTGCCTTTGATCCTGGAGCGGTACGGATTTTACCGGAAACGCAATTTGCAGCGGCCGGCCCGCGCCGTCCAGCAATTGTGCAAGTTCATGGTTTGTGTGGGCGTGCTGCTGTCTCTGTACCTGCTGTGGCTGCAGTCCATCGACCTCAATGTGAAGCGCCTGTTGTGGGTCGGTTGTGCGCTGGTGCCGATCGTTTTGTTCGTGCGGTACTATCTCTGCTACCGGTATATGACCCGCGAGCATGCCGATGCGGAGCAGTTGACGAGCGTTGTACTGATGGGCAAGCATTCCAAGCAGATGGCGATGTGGGAATCGTTGCCGGACGACTGGAGAAAGTCGTTCAACGTGGTGGGTGTTTACGATCCCGACATGATGACGCTCGACGAGTTCGAGCAGCTGATCGTCGTGCACAGCGTGGAGCAGGTGGTCGTGTTCGGCAAGCTGGCCGAGGCGATGCTCACGAGGGAGGCCTGTGAACTGTGCGATCTGCAGGGGATCGATGTTTGCCTGTGCGTCGATAATCTCTCCGCCACGGAAAAGATGCCCCGTTATGAAACCGTGGGGAACAAGGGTTTCCTCATTTTCCGCAATGCGCCCGTGTTGTCGTGGCAGATGTTCTTCAAGAACGTGCTGGACAAGGTGGGGGCGCTCTGCCTGCTGCTGGTGAGCAGCCCCTTGTGGCTGATTGCGATCATCGGCATCAAGGTGTCCGATCCGAAGGGCCCCGTCTTCTACAAGCAGAAACGCTCCGGCTTGTATGGCAAGCCGTTCAATATGTGGAAATTCCGGTCGATGTACGTGGATGCGGAACAGCGGCTGGAGGAAGTAAAGCGCGAATATGGCAACGATATGTCGGGCCCCATCTTCAAGCTGAAGAACGATCCCCGCATTTTCCGCTTCGGCAGCTTCATCCGTAAAACATCCATCGATGAACTTCCCCAGCTGTTCAATGTGTTGACGGGCGATATGAGCCTCGTCGGCCCCCGCCCGCTGCCCGTGTACGAAACGGCGGCCCTGCCGAACATCAAGGACCGCCGCCGCATGAGCGTGAAGCCCGGCCTGACCTGCTACTGGCAGATCGAAGGGCGTTCGTCCACGACGGATTTCGACCAGCTGATCGCCAAGGATCTGAAATATGTCGATACATGGAGTTTCTGGCTCGACATCCGGCTGCTCTTGCGTACGATACCTGCAGTCCTTTTCCGCAGGGGCGCCGAATAGAACAGAAAAGCAAGCGTGTACCACATCGTCCTCTTTCAGCCAGAAATCCCCCACAACGCAGGAGCAGCCGGAAGGCTCGCCGTCGCGACAAACTCGGCTCTGCATCTCATCAAGCCGCTGGGTTTCAGCCTGGACGAGAAGCATATCCGCCGCACGGGGCTGGATTACTGGCAGTATGTGGATCTTCACCTGTGGGATTCGCTGGATGAGCTTTGTGCCGCGGCCGATCCGGACGCCCGTTTCTGGTACCTCTCCACCAAGGCCAGCGTGGCGCACTGGGATGCGCCGATCAGGGATGGAGATTACTTCGTGTTCGGCCCCGAGTCCCGCGGCCTGCCCGAGAGCTGGATATACGGACATCCTGAGACCGCCCTGCGCATCCCCATGAGCGGGGAGCATGCCCGCAGCCTGAATCTTTCCACCGCCGTGGCCGTCGTCCTTTACGAAGGGATGCGCCGCTTGTCCCTACCTCGATAAACGCCATGCAAGATATCGTCTATTTCGACTTGGAAACGCGCCGTTCGGCTGCCCAGGTGGGCGGCTGGCACCAGACGGCCAAGATGGGTATTTCCGTCTCCGTCACCTATTCGACGAAACTCGACGAATACAGGATTTATACCGAAGAGGAAACCGGTGCGCTGATCGACCAGCTCCGCGGGGCGGATCTCGTCGTCGGGTACAACCACGTCGGCTTCGACTACGGCGTCGTGCAGCCCCATACCTTGTGGAATATCGGCGAGATGACGCGCAACCTCGACCTTTGCACCGATTTGTCGGAAAAAATCGGCCATCGCCTCAAGCTCGATTCCGTCGCGACGGCCAGCCTCGGCCTGACGAAGACGGCGGAAGGTACGGATGCCCTCAAATGGTGGGCCGAGTACGAGCAGACGAAGGAAGTGTCGAAGCTGATCGATATTGCCTACTATTGCTGCTACGATGTGAAGGTGACGATGGCCGTGCACCGTTTCGGGGTTGAGAACGGTTATGTCCTCTACGACGACAGGAACGGAAATATCGTCAAAATCGCCGTCGATTGGTAAGATGCGGGGTGTCGATTTTTTTCCGGCCGGATGACTCGAAGCGTGCTTGCCATCCTGACGCGATGGGGTAGCATGAGCAAGCTTCCGCGGGAATAAGCGTATGTTAGGTATTGTCATGCGTCTCTCCCTTTCCGCGCCGTGCCGCGTATGCAGCGGTATCTGAAGCCCCAAATGCCGGGTATCCTTGCATGAGCATCCCGGCCAGTGCAACCGACCAAAACACCATATTCCAACGATAACATGTCGCAACACCAAACACATGGAAGACAAGGGCAGGGTTCCCGCCGTCGCTCCTACAACAAGAGCAACTACCGCCGTGGCGAAGGAAGCCACCGCATGCCTCGCCCGGAACAGCCTCCCGTCAAACTGACTTTCTGGCAGAAGCTGCTGAAGGCGATCGGCCTCTACAAGCCGGCCCCGCCCGTGAAGCGCAGCGCTCCCCGCACCAATACGCGGGTCGCCGGCGAATCAAGGCCCCCGCAGAAGGAACGCCGCGCCTCCTTCTCCAAGGCTCCGACTTCCAGCCCCCGCCTGTACATCGGCAATCTCTCCTACGAAGCTTCGGAAGTCGATATCGAAGAACTGTTCAAGGGTATCGGCGATGTCAAGAGCGTGGAAATCATCTACAACCCCCGCACGCACAAGTCCAAGGGCTACGGCTTTGTGGAAATGTACCAGATGGGCGATGCTGCCCGCTGCGTGGAAGTTCTTCATGGCCAGCCCTTCATGGGCCGCGAGCTCATGGTGAGCGCCGCCAACGAAAGGCAGGAACGCCAGGACGACAGGCAGCCCGCCGATCGCCAGGAGCCGGCCGGGTTCGATCCGGACGACGTTTGATTCCGTTCCTCTCGTTTTTTACCGGGCCGCAGCACAAGCTGCGGCCTTTTTTGCGTCGTTGTGCGGCCTGTGCCGGATATTGCGTATTTTCTTCTTTTATTTGAACGTGGGACGTGATTCAATGTCTCACCTACAACCTTCAAGAATTCATTCCTGATATCACATGAAAACAATTCGCAAGATGATGTGCGCGACTGCCTTGGCAGCCGTCTCCCTCAATGGCATGGCCCAGGATGCTCCCGCAGCCCCTGCCGCAGCTCCGGCTCCCGATAAGGAACAGAAAGCGGAAGCCCCCAAGCTGGACGATGAAACTGTCAAGCAGCGCGTGGGCTATTTCCTCGGCCACCGCATGGGGCAGCAGCTTGCGGAAATCCCGACGTTCAATCTGGACGATGTGGACGCGAACTCCCTTCTTCAGGGCATCAAGGATGGCCTGAACAACAAGGTGGACGACAAGATGAAGGAAGTCGAGCCCGCTCTCGACATTTTCCGCCAGCGCATGGACGAACGCTATGAAGCCAAGGCCGAGGCCAATCTCGAAGCCGGCAAGAAGTTCATGGAGGAAAATGCCAAGAAGCCCGGTGTGAAGACCCTTCCTTCCGGTGTTCAGTACATCGTGGTGAAGCCCGGCGGCGACGTCAAATACAATGTTGAGAAAGATGGGGACGATCCTACCTTCAAGCTCATGTACGAAGGCCGCCTGATCGACGGCACCGTGTTCGACAAGTCGGAAAAGCCCGTCGAATTCAAGCTGCAATTGATCCCCGGCTTTACCGATGCGCTCAAGGCGATGCCTGTCGGTGCGAAGTGGAAGGTGTTCATCCCCTCCGAACTGGCCTACAAGGAAGCCGGTCCCGGTATCATCGGGCCGAATTCTACGCTGATCTTCGACATCGAATTGCTGGAAATCATTCCCGGCAACTCCCCCGCCACGCCTCCGGCCGGCGGCGGTCAGCTCACGCCTGAAATGCTGCAGCAGCTTCTCGAAGCCCAGCAGCAGGGTGCAGCGAAGTAAGCTTCTCAGCCTTCCCGTTTTGTCAGTCCGCAGGGTTCGCCCTGCGGATTTTTTTTGTTGGTTTTTCCGGGTGTTGATTTCCCGCCGATCATGCGGAAGCCTCAACATTTTATTCAAGGTGCGTACTTTGGGATTGAGTCGCCGGGTTCATTTGTGTTATAGGTACTCCGCTATGGATTTAGAGCAACGCGAAATCAACGTGGGGACAATCAGTCCCTATTTTGAACAATACTTTGGTCATAAGCCGACAGTGGTGGCCGCCTCTCCCGGACGCGTGAACCTCATCGGGGAGCATACGGATTACAATAACGGGTTTGTCCTTCCGATGGCTCTTGAAAACAATTGCGTCGTTGCCGTCGCCCCGTCTCCTACGGGCAAGCACCGCTGGTGCGGCTCTCTGGGCGATACCATTTATGAAATCCCCGTGGAAGAAGCTTCCGAAAAGGGTGAACCCTTCTGGTCCAACTATGTGCGCGGCGTGGTCGCTCTGCTCGGACGCCGCGGCATCGAAGTAGGCCCCGTCGATATGCTGATCGACAGCAATGTGCCGCGCGGCGGCGGCCTTTCCTCCAGCGCCGCCTTGGAAGTGGCCGTCTGTACGGCTCTCGCCGCCCAGTTCGACGCCGATATTTCCTCGAAGGACAAGGCTTTGATCGGCCAGGCCGTCGAACACGAATTCGTCAACGTGCCCTGCGGGATCATGGATCAGTTCGTCTCCGCCCATGGCAAGAAGGGCCATGCCCTGATGCTCGACTGCGCCGATCTGGAATACAAGCTCATTCCGATGGACGATCCTGAAGTTTCCGTGCTCGTGCTCGACAGCGCGGTGAAGCACTCTCTCGCGGACGGAGCCTACGGGCAGCGCCGCAAGCAGTGCGAAGAAGCCGCCCGTATTCTCAACGTGCCTTCCCTGCGCGAAGCCGACCTGCAGATGGTGGAAGCAGCCAAGGCCGAACTCGGCGATGTGCGCTACCGCCGCGCCCGCCACGTGGTAGGTGAAAACAACCGCGTGCAGGCTTTTGCCGGAGCGATCGCCACGCGCAACTGGGATGCCGCCGGCGTCGCCATGCGCGGAAGCCATGCCTCCCTGCGCGACGATTATGAAGTTTCCTGCCCCGAGGTGGACACGCTCGTCTCCCTGTGCGACAGTATTCCCTCCGCCTCTTCCATCTACGGCGCACGCATGACGGGCGGCGGCTTCGGCGGCTGCATCGTGGCTCTCGTGAAGACGAAGGATGTGGACAAGGTCGGCCAGGAACTGCTGGATGCCTACCGTGCCGCCACCGGAATCGAGACGATTTATCTCGTGACCCGCGCAGGCGACGGTGCCCGGGTTCTCTCCAGAAAATAAAACTTTTTTACTTATACCTGTGATCATATGAACAAGATCAAACTCGCATTGGGCCTCCTCTCCCTCGTCGGGATGGGCGCATGGGCTCAGGAAGCTGCACCCGCTCCGGTCGATCCGGCTCCGGTGCAGGCAGTAGCGGCCGAAACTGCGCCTGCGGCACCTGCCGCCGCTCCGGCTGCCGCACAGCCCGCACCTGCTGCGGCCGTTGTGGAACAGGCGGCAACCGCTGAAGCCAAGGCTGCTCCGGTTCCTGCCGTCGAAGCCAACAAGCAACCCATGATTTCCGTGTGGGAAGCCATCGTGTTCTGCGTCGTCGTCATCGGCGTCATTTTCCTCGGCATCTGGAAAAGCCGTGATGAAAAAGACAGCGAAGACACGGACAAGGGCGCGTCCGACTACTTCCTTGCAGGCCGTGGCCTGTCCTGGTGGCTCGTCGGCTTCTCCCTGATCGCCGCCAATATCTCGACGGAGCAGTTCGTCGGCATGTCGGGCAAGGCCGCCGACTGGCTCGGCATGGCCATCGCCTCCTATGAATGGCTTGCGGCCATCACGCTCGTCGTCGTTGCCTTCTTCTTCCTGCCCAAGCTTTTGCGCGGCGGTGTGTACACCATTCCGGAATTCCTCGAATACCGCTACAATACGGGAGCCCGCGCCATCATGGCTCTGGCGACTCTCGTCATTCTCGTCGGCGTGCCGACGGCAGGTGTGATCTACTCCGGCGCGAAGGTGATTTCCGTCTTCTTCTTCAGCAGCGACATGGGTTCGTTTGAGCTCGGCCTTGCTGGCATCGCGTTCCCGTGGCCGATCCTGATCGGCTGTATCATCATCGCCCTCTGCGGCACCATCTATGTGTTCGTGGGCGGCCTGAAGGCCTGTGCCTGGACCGACCTCATCTGGGGCGCGGGCCTCATCGTGGGCGGCGGTGTGGTGGCCTACCTCGCCATGCAGGCTCTCGGTTCCGCCGATCCGGCTCACTTGATCCATTCCGCTTCCGCCAATTCCGGTGCGACCGTCGATTCCCTCAAGGATGCCGATGCGTGGAGCCGCCTGATGCAGCTCAATGCGGGCGATGTGGTCGATGGGGTGAACAGCGCCGGCGGCAAGCTTCACATGGCCCGTCCCGAAAACGATCCGGATATTCCCTGGACGGCTCTTTGCATCGGCCTCTGGATCCCGAACTTCTTCTACTGGGGCCTGAACCAGTACATCATGCAGCGCACGCTGGCTTCCAAATCCCTTGCCGAAGGCCAGCTCGGCATCGTGTTCGCCGCTTTCCTGAAGCTGATCATTCCGTTCGTGGTGGTGATTCCCGGCATTCTCGCCTACAATCTGTACCGTGACGATCTCCGTGCGGAAGCCGTGGTGAAGAACGCCGTCGAAATGAAGAAGCTCGAGAATAGCGAGAAAAGGGCCGTGACCGTGATTCATGTGACGGACAGCTATCTCATGGAGAATTCCACGGAGGGTTGTGCTTTCGTGAAGAAGAACGCCGAGTTGATGAAGGCGTCTCCCGATGTCGTCAAGGAACTGGATACGGCCATTTCCGCCCTGCAGGCCGACGTGGCCGACGAGTCGACGACCATGGCACAGCGTTCCCAGCTCATCAAGCCGATCGTCAAGATCAATGAAGAGTTCGTGAAGAAAGCCAAGAAGGACGACAAAACCTACGCCGTGACGGATAAGCTGGTCGGCTTCGACTACGATGCTTCCTTCCCGACGCTGCTCAAGAAGCTTCTGCCCGGTACGGGCTGGACGTGGTTCGTGCTGGCCGCCCTGTTCGGTGCGGTGGTGTCCTCGCTGGCTTCGATGCTGAACTCGGCATCGACCATCCTCACGATGGATATTTACAACAAGCTCCGCAAGGATGCCTCGTCCCGTTCTCTGGTGCGTTTCGGCAAGTTCGGCGTGCTCATCTGCGCCCTGATCGCCTTCATGATCGCTCCGTTCCTCGGCAGTCCGTCGTTCAACGGCATCTTCAACTACATTCAGGAGTTCCAGGGCTACCTGAGCCCCGGTGCGCTGTGCGTGTTCCTCTTCGGCTTCTTTGTGCCGAAGTGCCCGCGCTGCTTCGGCTGGATGGGTATCGTGATCAATGCCGTGCTGTACGGTTCCCTGGCTCTGGCCTATCCCGATATGGCGTTCCTGAACCGCATGGCGGTCTGCTTCGGCGTGATCGTGGTGGTCGGCCTCATCTTCACCATCGTGAATGCAGCCCGTGGCGGCGAAGCCATCGTGCTGCCTGCCAAGAACGAAGTCAGCCTCGAATCGTCTTCGAAGGCCAAGGTCTTCGGCGTATTCGTGATTATCTGTACGCTTCTTCTTTACTGGAAGTTCTGGTAAAGAACCGGATTTATCCGATCTTTGGAAAACCCCGTGGAGCAAGTCTCTGCGGGGTTTTTGCATGAAAGGGCGCAGAGGCATGATCGGAAAGGTGAAAGAATGGAGGGCATGCACGCGTATTCATGGAATGCTTCGTACATGGTTTTTGAGTATGTGCGCCTGTGCCGGTACGGCAGCCGGCGCTGCGCTGCCGCCCGTTGTTTCGGATCAGGATCTCGTGATGACCCGCCAGACGTGGGGGGAGGCTCGCCGTGATGTTTCCGTCGAAGGCAAGCCGCTGACCATCGGCGGCAAGGTGTACGCCTCCGGTATCGGCACGCATGCCATCAGTATGATCCCGGTGGATGTGCCTGCGGCAGCCGCCGTGCTGGAAGGCGCCTGCGGCATCGACGACGAGGCGAAAGGCGGTTCTGTTCAGTTCCGTGTGATGGACGGTTCGTCCGTGTTGTGGCAGTCCGCCGTGATGAAGAAGGGCATGCCTGCCGAGGCGTTCAAGGTGGCTTTGCCTGCAGGAGCCCGCAAGCTGTACCTGATGGCTCACTGGGTAGAGAACAGCGATAACGACCACGCCGACTGGGTCGATCTTGCATGGAAGGAAGGTCAGCGTGCAGCCGGCGATGCCCCGGTGCGCATTTCTGCGGCCGATTTCGGCATCAAACCCGGCGAAGGGAAGGGCGCGGGCAAGGCTTTGCGCGCGGCCATCTCCGCCGCTCGCAAGGCGGGCGGTTCAAGGCCGGTGGTGATCGAGCTGCCGAAGGGCGAATACCATTTCGACCGTGAGGAGGCGCTGGAGATGAGTTTCCATGTGTCGAACCACGACCAGCCGGAGATTCACCCCGTCGGCGTGCCGATGGTGGATCTGCAGAATGTGACGTTGAAGGGGAACGGTTCCGTGTTCGTGTTTCATGGCCGGATGATGCCTTTTCTGGTGATGGACAGCAGCGGCGTGAAGGTGGAAGGCATCGGAATCGACTATGCGCGGCCCTTCTATTCGGAAGGCCGCATCGTGAAGAACGAGGGCGGCAGTACGGAGCTTTCTCTGGACAGGAAGCTGTTTCCATACGAAGTGAAGAACGGGAGGTTTGAAGCCATTTACGACGACGGCAGCAGGTCGGGCATTCAGACGGCCATGGCATTCCAGAAGGATACGCTGCATATCGCCCCCGATACGAGCGATATTTCATGGAATGGCCGCTGCGAACAGCTGGAGAACGGCAATGTGCGGATGGAGTGGGATACGCAGGCCCGCGGGTTGAAGCCGGGCGATACGCTGGTGCTCCGCAACTGGGGACGCCCTCACCCCGCGATGGTGATTTACCGTGCGAGCGATACCGTGCTGAACGATGTGCCCTTCCACTGCTCGCAGGGGATGGCTCTGCTGGCGCAGCGGTGCGAGAATGTGACCATCCACGGTGGCGGTTGCGTGATTCGCCCCGGTTCGGAGCGGGTGTACACGGCCAGTGCGGATGCGACGCATTTTTCCAATACGAAAGGCTTGATCAAGGTGGAGGGAGCCCTGTACGAAGGGATGATGGACGATGCGATCAATGTGCATTCGACTTGTTTGTCGATTAAGGAAATCGTTTCCCCTAATACGATCAAATGCCGCTATATGCATTATCAGGCCGTCGGGTTCGAGGTGTTCCTGCCGGGTGAAAATCTCTGTTTCATCTCGGGGCGCACGTTGGAGAACGGCAGCACGGCGAAGGTGAAATCCGTTCGCAAGCTCAATACGAACGAATTGCTGGTTACGCTGGAAGGAGATCTGCCTGCCGGAGTGAAGGCCGGAGATGCCGTGGAGAATGCGGATTATTATCCTTCCGTGGTTTTCAATGGCAATACCATCCGCAACAATCGCGCCCGGGGTTCCCTGTTCACCACGCCGAAGAAGGTGGTCGTGGAGAATAATCTGTTCGACCATTCTTCCGGTTCCGCCATTCTTTTGGCCGGGGATGCGCAAGGCTGGTACGAGAGCGGCCGCTGCATGGATGTGGTGATCCGGAATAACAGGTTCCTGCATAATCTGACGTCGCGCTACCAGTTCACGGAAGGCATTATTGCCATTTATCCAGAAGTGAAGGATTTGGCGAATCAGAAGGAATACTACCACCACAATGTGCTGATCGAGGGCAATGAGTTCGTGACGCAGAACGTGCCGCTGGTATTCGCCATTTCGACGAAGGATCTCGTTTTCCGGGACAATAAGGTGACGTACGACGATAAGTACCGCAGCTGGAACACGAAGCCTTTCATCCTCCGCCGCTGCGCGGATGTGCTGATCGAAGGCAATAAGGTGAACCGCCCCGCATGGACGATCGACAGCTGCAAGCTGGAGATGACTCCGGCTTCGGCGGTCACGGTCAAGCCGTAAAACAAATGCAGCTCCTCCGCCTGCAAAAGATGACGGCAGAGGAGCTTGCCAGTATTCCCGTGTCCTGTTATTCTCGCGCCAGCAATGATTGCGGATATATTGACGACGTTCGAAAACCTGCCAGACGGGTTTTATACGGCAGCGGGCCTCCTGATTCTCGGCCTGATTTTGATTGAAGGACTTTTGTCCGTGGATAATGCGCTGGGGATTGCCGCCATGGCGGCGCACCTGCCCAAGCACCAGCAGAAGCCGGCGCTTCGCTGGGGGATCATCGGCGCCTATCTGTTCCGCGGTATCGCTCTGGCGACTGCGGCATGGCTCATGCACAATATGTGGGTGAAGTGGTTCGGGGCTGCGTATCTGATCTATCTGGCCTGCGAGCACCTGATGCTGCATCCGAAGGAGGAATCGCACGATGAGAGCGGGCAGGTGGCGAAGCTCGCGGGCAAGAGCTTCATTGCCACGATTTGCAGTATTGAGCTGATGGATCTTTCCCTTTCAATCGATAACGTGGTGGCGGCGGTCGCCATGGTGAACGGCGAGAAGCGCATTCCTGCGGAATTGCATATCTGGGTTGTCTGCCTTGGCGTGTTCATCGGCATTATCGCGCTTCGCGTCGTGGCGGGCTGGTGCATCGGCATTTTGGAGAAGCATCCGATCCTGAAGTATACGGCTTTCCTGCTGGTCGGCTTCGTCGGCATGGCGTTGATTACGGAGATGTCTCTGGCGCAGTTCGGCATCGAATGGCATCTCGGCATTCCGCTCAAGTTCGCCTGTATCATGGCTATCGTCGTGTCGAGCCTGTGGTATGAGCAGTCTCCCGCACTATACCGCGCCCTGCATCCGGTCGTTCACGTTTTCCGGGCCGTTTGTTCCGGCGTGACAATTGCGGTCGAATCCGTTATCATGCCTTGGAGATTTTTCAAAAAAACCAAATAAGGACGATTTATGAGCGAGCAGCCCCCATTGACACCGGAACTGATCCGCGCCGCGTTGACGACTGTCAAATATCCCGGCTTCAGCAGGGATATCGTGGCCTTCGGACTGGTCAAGAATATTGCCGTGACTCCCGATAATGAAGTGACGGTCGATCTCGTGATCGAGAGCAAGAATGCGGATATTCCGCGCTACATCTACGAAGGCGTGCAGGGTGTGATGAAGCACTTGCCCGGTGTGAAGCATGCGGATATCCGCATCGAGCACAAGGCTCCGGAAGTGAAGCAGGCGACCAATGACGACCCGGCGAGCTGGAAGGCGGCCGTGCCCGGCGTGAAGCATGTGATCGCCGTGGCCTCCGGCAAGGGCGGCGTGGGCAAGTCCACGGTGTCTGCCAATCTCGCCGTCGCGCTGTCGAAGCTCGGTTACAGGGTCGGCCTGCTTGACCTCGATATCTACGGCCCCTCCATGGCCCTGATGTTCGGCACCAAGGAGCGTCCCGGCGCAAACGATAATGATGAGTTCCTTCCGATCGAGGCTCATGGCATCAAGCTTCTTTCCCTTGGCCTGATGATCGAAGAGGATTCCCCCGTGGCCGTGCGAGGCCCGCTGGCGACCCGCTATGTGCAGCAGTTCCTCCGCAATGTGGAGTGGGGCGGCCTCGATTTCCTGATTCTCGATCTTCCTCCGGGTACGGGCGATATTCAGCTCACTATCGTGCAGACGGTGGAGCTGGCCGGCGCCGTGATCGTGACGACTCCGCAGGAAGTGGCGCTGATCGATGCCCGCAAGGCGATCGGCCTGTTCAAGAAGGTGGAAACGCCCATTCTCGGCGTGGTCGAGAATATGAGCTATTTCCTGTGTCCGTCCGATGGCAAGAAGTATTTCATCTTCGGCGAAGGCGGCGGCAGGAAGGAAGCGGATAAGCTGGGAGTGCCGCTGCTGGGGCAGATTCCCCTTGATGTGGATACGCGCACCTGCGGTGATGAAGGCCATCCGGTCGCGCTGGAAGATCCTGCCGCGAATCCCGTGTCCGCCGCTTTCCGCGAAGTGGCCGAAGCCTGCGCGAAGACGGTGCAATAAACGAAGTACCGGATTTTTTTGACAGGGCGCATCTTCGGATGCGCCCTTTTTTCGAGGGTTCGGCGACGTGCCGGAGGCGGGTGGAGCCGGGGGAGGAGCTTTCGGCTTGAGTAGCCGTTTTTTTGTGGTATGGTATTCGGATGAATTTTATTGCCGCTTTTTGCGTGACATTGCTGTGCCTGCCGCTGTTCGCCGATACGATCAGCGACCTGCGCCCAGCCATCCGGAAATCGGCTGTGGAACACGGTATCGACCCCGTGCTGATGGAGGCGATCATTCGCTTCGAGTCGGGCAACGGAAAGTCGAAGGCCGCGCGCCAGAAGAACAATTTCGGCGGCCTGATGAGGAAGCGCGGCGGGTTGCAGAAGTTCGAGACGCCCGAGCAGGGCGTGGAGGCCGTGGCCGTGCTGCTGGAAAAATACCGTGCTTCCGGGTTGACCTCGGTCGAGTCGATCGGCCGCCGTTATTGCCGGAGAAGTACGGGTCGCTGGGTGCGGAATATCAATTCCTACCGGAAAGCCATCGTGGAGGGGAAATATGGAGCCGTGGAGGAGGGCGGTGCGGCGGAGGCGGCCGGAAAGCGTTCGGGATCATGGTTTTCCCAGAATGCTCCGGACGATGAAAAGAAGTCGTCGGTAAGCGTCAGGCCGTGAGCGGCGAAGATGCTCCGGGACCAGGCAGGGGAGAATGACGGAAGAGTTGCAGTTTCATGGCAGATAGATTGAACGCAATGTGTTTTTTTTGACTCTAACCAATAGCAAGCAAGTTTTATGTTGAGTTCCGCCGCATCCATTGTTCTCTGTTGCACGATCAGTGTCGTGGATGAGCCTCGTACAGATCTTGTGTGGTTGGAGAATATCGAACAGGCTGTGCAGAAGGCGAAGGTGGAGCATAAATCCGTGTTGGCCAGTTTTCTGGGCCCGGATTGGGATGCCACCAGCCGAGCCGTGCGTGAGGAAGTGCTGCATACCCCGGCGTTTGCCGAATACGCGTCAAAACGTTTCGTCTGCGTTGAGATAAGGTTTCCGGGGTTCCGCCCGATATCGCCCGAGCGTTGCAAGTATAATACGGAGCTGAAGAACCGCTTTCAGGTAGGGTCATACCCCAGTCTGGTGCTTTTGGATGCCAACGGCCTGCCTTATGCCCAGGTGGTTGGCGGCGAGGAGCTGCTGGATGCGAACGAGTGGATCGGCCAGCTGAAGCTCACATTCAGGGTGAAGGAGAAGTTCGATGCCCTGATGCAGGATGCCCGGCATTCCAGCGGCATGGCCCGTGCGACTTTGCTGGCGCATGGCGTGGAGCTTATTCCGGAGAATTTGCAGCTTTGCTATGAGCCGGTGATGCAGGAAATCGTCAAGATGGATCCGGATGATATGCTGGGTTTCGCCAAAAAGCTGGATAAGCTGGTGCGGCACCGGGATCAGAGCGAGAGGCTCGACACGTTGCGCGATCTCGTGTCGGACCAGAAGTTCGATGAAGCGGATGTGATGGTGGATGAGATGCTCGCCAGCACGGATCTCCTGCCCGAGATGCGCCAGAAGCTGCTGGCCCGTTACCAGATGCACCGCTACGCCGTGCGCAAGAAGGATATGCGCAAGGCCTACGAGATTCTCAAGGCCGCCTACGATGCGGCTCCTTCTTCGGAGATGGCTCCGAAGCTGAAGGAACAGCTGACCCGCATGAAGCTGTACGTCGAGTAGGGCGTTGCATGATCGTTGAACCGCCCGGTTCACAGAAGGGCCGCTATCAAGGGCGGCCGTTTTTGTGCTCTCAGGCGGAGGAATTTTATTTCAGCACGCGGCCGATTTCACGTCGGGCGGCAAAGACGATGGGGATCGAGGAGATGAGGACGCAGGCGATCAGTGCGCAGGCAAGCAGCTGCACGTCCGGCATGATTTCCGGGAGGGTGAGAGTTTTGTTGCCCAGTCTGAAGAATTCGCGCAGGACGATCTTCTGTGCTTCCATGAAAGCGAAGACTGCCGCGACGAAGGCGATGGCGACCAGAAAGAGGTTTTCGATGATGAAGGAGCCGACGAGCAGGATGGGATGGATGCCGAAGCTCTTCATGAGCGTGTAGATGTATTCGTTCTGCCGGTATTCCATGGAGGCCAGCGCCGTGAGCAGGATGCCGACGATGACGGCGATGCCGATGGAGAAGCCGGCGCGGCATTCCGCCTGGTTGCTCATGATGAGCTCCATGTCTTTCAGCAGTTTGGAGATGGTGGTGACGTTGAGGCGTTTGTTGTCCAGCCTGCCCAGGGTTTTGAAGTAGTCTTCCACGCGCTTGAGGGCTGCATAGCTCATTTCATCGAGCTTGAGGAGAACGCTCGTGAGGTTGCTGCGGGCATTGAATGTGGCGGCCAGTTCGGGGGCGACGAGGATGAATCCCCGGGAGTTGCCGCTCAATTGGGCGCAGACGAGGCTGTCCTCCGGGATGCCGAGAATGCGGACGTCGCGCACGATGCTTCCTCCATTGCCGCTGATGGTGAGGCGTTCCGGCCCGTCTCGCAGCGTGGCGTTCTGTGTTTTGGGGTAGAGGAGTACGGGCTGCCCTTCGTTGATGGGGTAGAATTCGGCAAGTTGCGTGTTGGAGTAGGTGTAGATGGGGTAGTTGTCCGTGCCGATGTTGGCCGATCCGACGCTGTGCAGGATGACGGCCTTGCATCCGAATGTTTCTTCGTAGAACTGAGGGTCGTCCGTCAGGCTTGAAGTGGCGTTTTGCGGAGTGATTTCCATGATGCTCGCGAAGTCGCCTCCCTGCTGGCGTATCTGGCTCGATACGTTTTTGGCGGTGAGGACGTAGTTCGCCATGAAACACAAGGAACACAGGGAGAGGAAGAAGACGACGAGGAGGCGAGCCAGCGGGCTCGAGAGTCGGGTTATCCACCGATGGAACGTATCCTTAGCGAGATACAGGCATGTCAAAATCAATGATTTCATCGGCGGTGTCGAAGAGGCGCACGTCGTGCGTGCTGATGATCCAGATTTTGTCGGCCATGTCGTTCCGGATCAGGTTTTTGATGATGTCCGTATTGCCGTCGTCCAGGCCGGAGGTCGGTTCGTCGAGCAGTACGATTTCGGAGTTTTTCATGAGCGTGCGGGCGAGGGCCGCGCGCTGGGACTGGCCGCCGGAGAGTTTGTCCGCGCGGCGTTTGCGGAGGTCGGCGAGGCCGAGGGCTTCGAGCAGGTGGTTGCAGCGGGGTTGCCAGTCCTTGCGTGGGAGCATGGCCATTTCGGCGCAGAGCCGCAGGTTGCGTTCCACGCTGACGAGGGGCAGCAGGTTGATGCCCTGGAACATGTAGGAGGCGTGCTTGCGGCGGTAGGCTCGGCTCGTGACTTTATCGCCGCTGGGCGTGATGATGTTGCCCTTGTTGATTTTGAGGTACCCGGCGAGGATTTTGAGCAGCGTCGTTTTGCCGCTGCCGGAGTATCCCTTGAGGATGGTGATACCGGGAGGGAAGGTGAAGGAGAAGTCCTTGATGACGGGAGCTTTGCGCGAATACCCGAATGTGATGTGATCGCAGACGAGATTCATTTGGGGCGGAGAATGATGCTCTTTTCGGCGATGAGGACGATGTTGTAGTCGGGATAGACCCGTTCGACGAGATTTTCCCAGCTGTAGGCGGTGGCGGCTTCCGGTCTTCTGGCGAGTTCCAGCCGGGAGACGACCGTGTCGTTGCCGTCGCTCTTGTAATAGAGGGTGACGCGCGGGCGGGAGGCGATCATGTCGTAGGCCCGTTCGTTGTCCTCGGGGGAGAGCTTGAAGAAGTACAGGATGGAGGTGTTGCTGGCCGAACCGCCTGCTGAGGATACCTGCTTGCGGTCGAACTCGCCCTTCATCAGTTTGCCTTCGGAGAGGGTGATCCGGGCGCAGATTTTTTTGCCGTCGAGCTGGGTGATTTCCGCATTGGTGATGGGGCAGGTGATGTAGAAGGAGGAGTCGTCGTAAGCGGTGGCGAACTGGGGCTGGGTAGGCATCATTTCCATTTCCATGGGCGCGTCGAGATCCTTCGGCAGGGGGAAGCTGTATTGCAGGCGGCCGTCGAAGGGCATCTTCATCACATACTTGTCGAGCTTCTTGTCGTAGGTTTCCCGTTCGAGGCGTTCGGAGGTTTCGAGGTTTTTCTCCGCCAGCGCGATGCGTTCATCGGTATCCTTGATGACGTCCTTGTTGTCGGCTCCGGTCGGTTTCGGTGCCATTTTGCGTTCTTCTTCGGGCAGGGAGAAGTAGAATTCGATGTCGCGCTTTTGCTTCTGCATGTTGCGGATGTCGTCGCGCTTGGTCATTTTGTTGGTCCGAATGCGCGTTTCCATGTCCTCCTTTTCCTGCTTCAATTGTTCGTCGTTGAGCTTGGCGAAGACGGTTCCCTTCGCAATGCGGCCTTCGGGATCGATCAGGTTGGTGACGGTTCCCTTTTCGGGCAGGGTGAACGGGCGCATTTGTTCCGGCACGATGGATCCTTCATAGGTGCCGATCGGAATGAGTACTTCCTTGCCTTGGCAAAGGAAGCATGAAACGATGCTGAGCAGGGGGAAAACGGTCTTGAGCATAACAAAGGGCCATGCGGGCTGTTCCGCAGTATCCGCCAGCCGATGGTGAAAGTCAAGCCGCTTTTGCATGCCTCGGGGTGGCGGAGAGGTGTTGGAATGCAGGGAGCAAAGGCCGGAAAATCAGGCTGTTCCCGGCTTTGGACTTGCCATTTTCTGACAAACCATGCATGATGACGGCCATGGTGCGTTACCTGTTCTGTTTTCTGTTGTCGGTGTGCAGCATGGCGTTTGCCGCGACGGAAATCTCGCCGAAACGGCCGAATATCGTCGTGATTCTGGCGGACGATATGGGCTGGTCCGATCTCGGGTGCTACGGGTCGGAGATTGCGACGCCGCATATCGATTCTCTGGCGAAGCAAGGCATGCTGGCGACGCGCTGCTATACCGTGCCGCGCTGTTCTCCTTCCCGGGCTTCGTTGTTGACGGGCATGTACCCGCAGAGCGTTGGCGTGGGCCATCTGGACAAGGATCTCGGACGACCCGGCTACCGCGGGCATCTGGACCCGTCCATTCCCACTCTCCCCGAACTCTTGCGCAACAAGGCGGGTTACCGCACCTATATGTCCGGCAAGTGGCATGTGGGCACAGGAGACGGCTGGTATCCGTGGCAGCGCGGATTCGATCGTTACCGCGGGCTGCTGAGCGGGGCGAACGGCTATTATACGCTCGATCCCGGCCGCAAGATGGCGGAAGACGGCCGCATGCTGGAAGCCGGAGATTTGCCCAAGGATTTCTTCATGACGGACGATATTACCGGAAAGGCCATCGAGTACCTGAAGGATGCCGCCAAGACGCCGGACAAGCCGTTTTTCCTGTATGTGGCCTATACGGCTCCGCATACTCCGCTCGAAGCTCCCAAGGCGACGGTGGACAAGTATATCGGTTCCTACGCCCGGCAGGGGTTCGCCGCTGTGCAGAACAAGAGGCTTGCCAGGCAGAAGAAGCTGGGGCTTGTCCGCAAGGATGCGGCCATTCCTGCGGAGCGCACTCTGCCTGCCGTTTGTTCGAAGGAAGACGATGTGAATATGGCGCTGTATGCCGCGCAGATCGTGGAGATGGACAAGGGTGTGGGCCGCTTGATCGACGCATTGAAGCGGCAGAAGCAGTGGAATAATACCGTCGTCATGTTCCTTTCCGACAACGGGGCGACGAAGGAGATGCCCGGGCGGAATTACGAGCCGTATCCCGGCCATCCGCGCAAAACGAGTGGTTATGGCAAGGCATGGGCAAGCGTGTCCAATACGCCGTATAAGGGTTACAAGATCCAGACCTATGAAGGAGGCGTGGCCGTGCCGTGCATCATCCGCATGCCGGGCATGGAGCAAGGTGCGCTGTATCATGCGCCGATGCACTTTATGGATATTGCCCCCTCCATTTTGCGATGGGCCGGAGTACAGCCGGAAAAGCCCATGGACGGCATGGCGGAGCCATGGAAGAAACCGGGGGCGAAAAGGACTATTTTTTGCGAACACGAGGGCAACAGGATGGTGATGACGCCGGAGTACAAGCTCGTCTATGCGAAGCAGAAAAAGGCGTGGGAATTGTATGCCGTCGACGACCGGGCGGAGCTCCGGGATGTGGCTGCCGGGCACAAGGATGTGGTGGACGATTTGAAGAAACGGTACGCGGACTGGGCCGCTACGCACCAGGTTGACGACAAGGTGAAGAATTACTATCCGTGACGCGTGGCCGGAGGGGTGTCTTAAGCGTTGATGGAAAGAGAAATGCGTTTTGCTTTCGCCCGTGTGTGAGAAGGATGGGCCTGCAGGGGGTGTTTCTCGCCGAAACGATTGATTTTTCTTGTATTTTCATACGCGCGCGCGTATAATTGCGCGCGTATGACTGATGAAAACCATGAGGCCGGCATCCCCAAAGTGGATACCGGCGCTCAGCAAGAATACAGTGCGGCCCAGATTGACAAGTTGGAAGGTCTTGAGGCGGTGCGCAAGCGCCCCGGAATGTACATCGGCGACCCTGACGAACGAGGATTGCACCATTGTGTGTTTGAAGTGTTGGACAACTCGATCGACGAACATCTCGCCGGCTACTGCACCAAGATCGAAATCGCCATTCATGTCGATTGCTCCATTTCCATTATCGACAACGGCCGCGGCATCCCGGTGGACGTTCATCCGAAGTTCGGCATTCCCGCCGTCGAGCTGGTGCTGACCAATCTGCACGCGGGCGGCAAGTTCGGGCAGGGCGCATACAAATACTCCGGCGGCCTGCACGGCGTGGGTGCGAAGTGCGTGAACGCCCTTTCCGACTGGTTCAAGGCGGAAGTGCGCCGCGACGGCAAGCGCTACCAGATCAAGTTCGAGCGCGGCCACACCATCGAGCCTCTCCGCGTCGTCGGTGAAGCACCGGCGGGCGTGACCGGTACGACGATCACCTTCTTCCCGGATGCGACTATCTTCACCGATACCATCGAGTTCAAGTTCGACCGCATGACGACGCGTCTTCGCGAGCTGGCATTCCTGAATCCCGGTCTCATCATCGAACTGCGCGACGAGCGCGATGCGCCCCATCGCAAGGAAACCTTCTATTACAGGGACGGCATCATCGAGTTTGTCCGCCAGCTCGGCACGAACAAGGAAGTCATCAATGAAGATCCCATTTGCATTTCCGGCCTCCGTAAGGTCGAAGTCGAATACGACGGCAAAAAGATGGATGACGACGTTCTCGTCGATGTCGTGTTCCAGTACAACAATACGTACGAAACGAACATTCTCTGCTTTGCCAACTCCATCTACAACGGCGACGGCGGCACCCACCTTTCCGGCTTCCGCGGCGCGCTGACGCGCGTCATCAACGGCTATGCCAAGGCCAACGGCCTGCTGAAGGACAAGGACCCTTCCCTGAGCGGCGAAGACGTGCGCGAAGGTCTCGTCGCCGTCATCTCCGTGAAGATGCCGAACCCCCGTTTCTCCTCGCAGACGAAGGACAAGCTCGTCAATACCGAGATCGAAGGCGTCGTCGGCAATGTCGTGTATGAAGAAATCAAAACCTTCTTTGAAGAGAATCCCGCGATTGCCAAAAAGATCATCGACAAGAGCATTACCGCCTCCCGCGCCCGCGAAGCCGCCCGCAAGGCCCGCGAAACCGTGCGCAAGAGCGCGCTTTCCATCGGCGGCCTTCCCGGCAAGCTGGCGGACTGCTCCGACCGCGACCCGAAGAAGTGCGAACTCTTCATCGTGGAAGGTGACTCCGCAGGCGGCTCCGCCAAGATGGGACGCGACCGCCGCACGCAGGCCATCCTTCCGCTGCGCGGCAAGGTGCTGAACGTCGAAAAGGCTCGTCTGGACAAGGCGTTGTCCAACAAGGAAATCCAGAATATGATTACCGCCATCGGTGCCGGTATCGGTGACGGCGAGGACGAAGGCTCCTTCAACCTCGAGAAGGTGCGCTACCACAAGATCGTCATCATGACCGACGCCGACGTGGACGGCGCGCACATCCGCACGCTGCTTCTCACCTTCTTCTGCCGCCACATGCCGCAGCTCGTCCGCGCCGGGTATCTCTACATCGCGCAGGCCCCGCTGTACCGCGTCATCCGCAAGAAGAAGGAAGAGTACGTGCAGGACGATATCGCACTGAACCGCAAGCTCATCGAGCTGGCTGTGAACGATGTGACGCTGCGCCGCGCGGACGGAGAACGTACCTTCTCCTCCGAAGAGCTCTCCACCATTCTCGACGTGCTGGTCAACCTCCAGCGCTACATCGATTCCATGCAGGCGCAGGGCGGCGAGTTCTCCGCGCTGCTCAAGCACCGCGAAACCTGCGGCGACTTCCCCGAATACCTCGTCAAGATCCGTTGCGGCAACGATGAAGAAGTGCAGTACTTCCACGATACGGAAGCCCTCGCCGCCTTCTCGAATGAAAACCGCGACCTCTTCATCTTCGGCGTGCCGTCGGAAGAAGAACTGCTGGCGAATCCGCTCCCGGTGCGCGAAGGCCCGAGCCGCCGCGCCCTCACGCACGAATTGCATGAGGCCAAGGCCATTGCGCGCCTTCTCGTGCGCCTTGAAGAACTCGGTATTCCGGGCAGCATGATCCTTTCGGAGGATGCGCCGCTCTTCGAACTCGTCGAAGGCGAGGGCGACAAGCAGAAAGTCGTTTCCCTCTTCTCAGTGACGGACATCCTCGAAACCGTCATCAACATCGGCAAGCGCGGCGTCGAGATCACACGATTCAAGGGCTTGGGCGAAATGGACGCCAAGGACCTGTTCAAGACGACGATGGACCCGGAAAAACGCGAACTGCTGCGCGTCGTGCTGAACGATGACAACGCCGTCCGCGCCGACGAAATGTTCACCATCCTGATGGGAGACGTCGTCGAACCTCGCAAGAACTACATCGTCGACCACGCACTCAACGTCCGCAACCTCGACATCTAACCCCCATCCACCTTTTCTATCATGGAAAACAATCGAATCAGACCTGTGGACGTAGCCAGCGAGCTTTCGACCTCCTTCCTGGACTACTCCATGTCCGTCATCATCTCCCGCGCCCTGCCGGACGTGCGCGACGGCCTCAAGCCCTCGCAGCGCCGCATCCTGTACGCGATGAAGGAGCTGAACCTCAGCCCCGGCGGCAAGACGCGCAAATGCTCCAAGATCGTGGGCGATACGATGGGTAACTACCACCCGCACGGCGACCAGGCCATCTACGGCACCCTCGTCAACATGGCCCAGAACTGGTCCATGCGCGACATCCTCGTCATCGGGCAGGGCAACTTCGGCACGCCGGACGGCGACCCCGCCGCCGCCTCCCGATACACCGAAGCCAAGCTCTCCGGCATGGGGCTGGCCCTGATGGCCGACCTCGACAAGGATACCGTCGACTTCGTGCCGACGTACGACAACGAGCATACCGAGCCCGTCGTCTTCCCGTCCGCCTTCCCGAACCTCCTCGTCAACGGGGGCACCGGCATCGCCGTCGGCATGGCCACCAACATGGCTCCGCACAACCTCGGCGAAGTGGTGGACGGCATTTGCGCCACCATCGACAACCCCCAGATGACCGCAAACGACCTGCGCGCCTACATCAAGGGGCCGGACTTCCCGACGGGCGGCGACATCCTCGGCTATTCCGGCATCGACAATTATTTCCGTACCGGGCGCGGCTCCGTCCGCATCCGCGGCAAGATCGACATCGAGCAGACCGACAGCGGCAAGGACCTCCTCATCATCCGCGAAGTTCCCTACGGCGTGAACCGCGCCGCCCTGCAGGAACGCATCGCCGAGCTGTACAAGGAAAAGATCCTGACGGATATTTCCGGCATCCGCGACCTTTCGGACGAAATCACCTGCATCGAAATCGAGCTCAAGCGCGATGCCCGTCCGCAGGTCGTCGTCAACCAGCTCTACAAGCTCACGGCCATGGAAACCTCCTTCTCCGTGAACATGCTGGCCATTCACGACAACCGCCCGAAAACGCTCACGATGCTCGATGCCATCAACTTCTACATCGAGCACCGCCGCGAAGTCGTCGTGCGCCGCACGCGCTACCTCCTCGGCGAAGCGGAAAAGGATGCCGAACGCCTCGAAGCCTTCCTGCTGGCCCTCGGCCACATGGACGATTTCATCCGTATCATCCGCGAATCGAAGAACCGCGACGAAGCCCGCGAACGCCTGCAGGCCTACACCTTCTCCACCCAGACGGCGGAGCAGCTCGGCATCCTCATCCGCTCGCAGGCCTCCGTACAGGGAGACCGCTACGTCTTCACCGACCGGCAGGTCAACTCCATTCTCGACCTACGCCTCTACCAGCTCACCGCCCTTGAAAACGACAAGATCTCCGGCGACTATGCCGAACTTCTCGTCCGCATCAAGGACTACCTCGACATCCTGGCCAACGAATCCCGCGTGCTCGGCATCGTGAAGAGCGAACTCATCGCCATCAAGGACAAATACGCTACCCCGCGCATTACCCGCATTATCCCCTTTGAAGGAGATATGGCGATCGAAGACCTCATCCCGAACGACACGATGATCGTCACCATCACCCACAGCGGCTACATCAAGCGCACCAGCTCCGCCGAATACCGCGTGCAGGCGCGCGGCGGCAAGGGCGTGAAGGCCGCCACCACGAAGGGGGCGAAAAAGGATGCCGAAGCCGACTTCATCGAGCATCTCTTCGCCGCCCAGAACCACGACTACCTCATGTTCTTCACGAACACCGGGCGCGTGTATGTGGACCGCGTGTATGAAATCGACGAAGCGGCGCGCAGCGCACAGGGCCGCAGCATCAAGAACCTGCTCGACCTCCAGCCCGAAGAAGCCATCGCCGCCATTCTGCGCCTCGAACGCAAGGTGGACGACAACGGCAACGACATCACCTTCGCCGAAGGCAGCGGCAACGTCGTCTTCGCCACGAAGGACGGCACCGTCAAGAAGACCAGCCTCAACGACTTCGTCAATTACCGCAAGGCGGGCATCATCGCCATCAACCTCGAAGAAGGCAACAGCCTCGTCAACGCCGCGCTGACCACGGGCGGAAACGAAGTTGTCCTCGTCACGCACGACGGCATGAGCATCCGCTTCCCGGAAGACGATCTCCGCACGCAAGGCCGCAACACCATCGGCGTGCGCGGCATCCGTCCTCGCACGGGCGACTACGTCGTGGCTCTCGCCATTGTTGATCCGACGAAGACGCTCCTCGTGGCCTCCGAAAACGGCCTCGGCAAGCGTACTCCCTTCGACGAATACCGCGTCCAGAGCCGCGGGGGCACCGGCGTCAAGACCATGAATTGCACGGAGAAAACGGGCAAGGTCGTCTCGGCCAC
This sequence comes from Neoakkermansia glycaniphila, assembly GCF_900097105.1. GTDB lineage: Bacteria > Verrucomicrobiota > Verrucomicrobiia > Verrucomicrobiales > Akkermansiaceae > Akkermansia > Akkermansia glycaniphila. The sequence continues at coordinate 1,695,571 of NZ_LT629973.1, forward strand.
CGTCGTGTCGGATGAAGACGAACTCATGCTCATGACCACCGCCGGGCAATCCGTCCGCATCAAGGTGGCCACCATCCGCGAAACGGGCCGCGCTACGCAGGGTGTCAAACTCATGACTCTCGCCTCCAACGAACGCATTCAGGACATCTCCATCGTCATCCCCGACGATGAAGACGAACTGCCGGAAACCGATGCAGCAGGAGAACCTGCCGAAGGAGGCGAAAGCGCTCCGGCACAGGAACCCGCTGCGGAATAAACGGCTCGCTGTTCATCCGGATTTTCACAGGCCGCCTCCCGCATGGTGAGGCGGCCTTTTTTTGCCTTGTCGGGGCATGCTGAGTCGTGCATCATAGACCGCGTGCGGTGCATGCACGGCATGTTGCATGCGCCGCTTCCTCCTGATAGAAACACCTATGAAAATCAAGAATGCCCTGATAGTCACCGCCGGATTGCTATCGCTGGCCGGACTGGTGCAATGCACCCATTATGCGTGGAAAGAAGTTCGTTTGTCTCCCGAGGAGAAGCAGGATTACGAATTCTGGCTGTCCACGCATCAACGGTCGTACCATATCCGGTTGCAGGATGGAGTGCAGACGGTCGAGATGGAAACATGGGAGGATGGGAAAATGCATGATACGAATGAGGCTGCCGGGGTTAAAATGGTGAAAAAAACGCGCCGCCTTCCTGTGCCGGACAAGAGGCTGAATCAGCTGATCGAGAAGTTCGTCCAGACGGGGCAATTCTGTTACGATAGCGAAAACGATTTTCTCAGGATCGAGGGTGTGTGCCTCGGCGCCGGCTGGAAAAGCGGGAACAAGAGCCATTCATGGAACCTGCTGTGGGAAAAAGTGCAGGAAAAGCTGCGGGAGCCTTACAATGAACTGAATCTTTATCTGTACCTGAGCAACCCGCAATGGAATCAATACCCGGAAGCATTTCCGCTGCTGACGACGGAACCTCCGCCCCATGTATCCCCTCAGTCGCCCGGAAATATGCGGAGGTGAGGGCAGCAAAAACGGCAGACCTTGCATGGCCTGCCGTTTCGGATAAAGGGTATGTAGCCGCGTCAGGGTTTGACGGCGGGCTCGTTGTCCATGGTGCGTTCGAGCGTGTAGCCGAAGCGTTTTTCAAAGGGCTTTTTGTGGGCTTCCATCTTTTGCTGGAATCGCTCCCAGCTCCATGCGGATTTCGGGCTCCATCCCTTTTCCGCTACTGCCATGGCGCGCGGGTAGGCCCGGTACAGCGTGTGTTCCAGCGTGGGAAGCTGTTCTGCCCACAGCGTGCAGTGCACGCCGACGATGTGATCCACCTGGTCGGCGGGTTTGCCCTGCGTGGGGTCGAGCTGGTAGCATTTTTCAAGAGTGACCATGGGCATCCATCCGCGGTTGCTGTGGCCGGGAAGCTGCGGGTAGTCCAGATAGCAGTGTTCGCCCGGGGTCAGTACCAACTTGAGGCCGGCCTTTTTCGTGGCATTCACCGTGGCGGGCGTTTTGCCCAGGCGCCATGTGTAGACGGTCTGCCCTTTCTGGTAGAAATCGTCTTCCAGCTCGAACCAGAACTGGGCTTCCTTGCCGTATTTGGCGAGGAGGGAGGTCATATCCTTGAAGAACCCGCGCATTTCTTCGTTCGTATTTTTCTGTCCCTTGGCCTTGCGTGCTTCGGTGCAGGCTGCGCAGAGTTCCCAGCGTTCTGCCGGGGCTTCGTCGCCGCCGAGATGGATGATCTTGCCGGGGAAAATGTCGGCCAGCTGTTTGACTGCGGCTTCGTAGAACTTCCACATTTCCTTGCTTTGCGGGCACAGCAGATGGTAGCTGACGCCGCCGGAACGCCGGGTTTTGACATCCTGGGGAGCGGTCAGCAGTTCCTGTTTCTGGGCGTCGTTTTTGCTTGTGTAGGCTTGCGTCTGCTTGAATGCTTCCACCTTGTCCGCGGAGGGATTCTGGCAGAATAATTCGGGGTAGGCTTCGCAAAGAGCCTGGTTGTGGCCCGGTACGTCGATCTCGGGCACGACGTCGATGCCCCTTGCCTTGCAGTACGCGACGAGGTCTTTCAGCTCCTGTGCCGTGTACATGCCGCTGGAGGCGGGCATCCAGCCGGGGCCGCCGCCATCGCCGGGGCCGCGCGTGGATGCCACTGTCTTCAGGCGGTCGTATCCCGGCACAGGGAAGCGCCAGCCCTGATCGTCCGTGAGGTGGAGGTGAAGGACATTGAATTTGTAGAAGTGCATGACATCCACGAACTTTTTGAGATCCTCCAGAGGCATGAAGGAGCGGGCGACGTCGCACATCATGCCGCGCCATGCGTAGGCGGGCTTGTCCGTGATGGTGCCGCAGGGGATGCCGGCCGGCGATGCGCCGAGCTGGTCTTCGAGTTGCAGAATGGTGATTTTGGCGTTTTCAAGGCCGCGTTTGTCGGCGTAGCGGATGCTGATGCCTTGCGGCGTGATGTCGAGGGCATAGCCTTCTGCGCCGAGGGATGGATCGAGCTTGGCATTTTTGATGTCGAAGCGGAGATTCTGGGTCATCCCCTGTTTCTGCTCGATGCGGACGGGTTCGGGAATGATGTTGTATGAAGGTCCGCCGTTTTCGTTTGCATGGAGCGAGCCGGACAAACAGGCGAGAGATGCGAGAAGGAATGTGGATTTCTTGAACATGGCGGCAAGGATGGCTGTACTGCTGCATGCAGATACGGTATCAATTATACGCAGTCTGCAGGGAATTCTTTCAAACAGGATGCTTGATCGGTATTCCGGTGATGATGATGGGGCAAGTTTCCGGCATCTGTGCTATGGTTGGAGTTGTTCTCTGGCATCCAAATACCGTTGTTTCATTTTTTTCCGGCCGCTGGAGATATCGCCTCCGTATGCCTTGGCTTCTTTTTCGCTCATCAGGCGATTGTATGTGTGGAGTTCCTGCAAGGTGGAGATGCCCATTTCCCTGATGCGGCGGTCGAGGGTAGGGAGGGAGTCGCCGGGTGTGGTGTAGATTCTTTCTCCGGCTTCCGTCGGCATGACGAAGTGCGTGCCGGGGCATTGCTGCGCCAGCTTCTTCATGGAGTGGAGGAGAGGAAGGGCGGCTTCGTTGCAGTCGATGACAAGGGCGACGATTTCTTTCTCGGCAAGGAAGAGTTGGCGAAAGGCGGACATTTCCTTGGCGTCGGCAACCCGGAAGATATGAGGGATGAAGGAGATGTCTCTCAAGGCATAAGTGCCGCTGTTGCTCGGATATTCGATTTTGTGGAAGAGTATTTCGATGATTCCTTGTTTGAGGAAGATTTGGATATGGTGCCCCGAGTCTTGCAGGCTGCTGTCGCCGTCGCGGGGTTCTTCAAACCGCTGGTAGGTGAAGAAGGGTTGACCATCCAGCCGCAATTCGGTTGGCTTGAAAGGGTGCATCGGCAGGATGGTGAAGGCGGCGTAGAAGGCAGGGAAGAGGTCCAGCCCTGTTTTGTTCGCCATTTCTTTGCTGGAGATGTCGATGATGTTGATGTGGCTCTGCGGGAGTTCCCTGGCTTTGAATTCGATGCCGTCAAGACGCGCTAAAGAGAGTTCCGGTTGTTTGGCATGGGCGAAGCAGGCGAGTGCGAGAAGAAGAGGAAGGAATTTCATGGGTGTGCAGCAGGTGCGGTGGGATGCCCGTTTTTTTGTTTGAGGGCTTCGACGAAGGGTTCATCGACGGTTTCCATGCGTTCCGCAATTTGCCGGAGTCTGTTCGATCCGTAGAAGCCTTTTTTCCGGAGCTCGTCGATGACTGCTTTTTTCTGTTGCTGCATGGCCTCCCAACGTTTTTGCAGGTAGGGAAGAAAACCGTGTCCATCGTATTCATCCTCTTGAAGATCAGTTCGGAAAGATTTGATTTTATCCTGCATGTCTTCGTTTTCCAACCATATTTCCATACTGCGGGCGCAGCGGTCGGCCGATTCCTTGTCCGTTGCCAGTAGCAGAAGGTTGACCGGCGCGAGAAACAGGAAATTCTCCGTATCTTTCGTGTTGTAGCCGCCCATGTTGGATGTTTCTTTCTTCCATGTTTCTACGGGAAGCGGGTCGAGGAAAATGCCGGGCGGGCAGGGCAAAGGGCGACGGTATTCCGGCGGGAGAGGGATCGGTAGAGAGTTTTGAAGCGGCAGGATGATCTTGCCCGATGGGAGCGCGATGCGGTGAATCGTTTCCGTCAGAAAGGCGGCAGCCGGGTAGATTTCCCCCTGGTTCACAAAATCACCATACAGAGGCCACCATGCCGAGACCTGGCCTTGTCCGTTTGTTTTGGCTTCGGTCGTGATTTCGTGGACTTCATCATCGGAGTAATGGCCTTTCCTCAGTTTGCGGATGACGATCGTGTCGGTATGCGCTGGCAGCTTCATGGTGGGCAGATCTTCGTCGAGGGAATATCTGGTTCCATCTTTCCAAAAGGAGTCGTTGCCGAAGTCGGAAGAGAAAAGTACGTTGGGACCCACCCCTCCATTGGGGCGCGCCAAGGCTTCTTTCCATTCCTGTGCAGCGAGCCGCTCCAGATCTTCGCCTCCAAGTATGGTGAGGTCATAGCGGGAGTGGTTGGTGTATCTGCAAGTGAGGACGGGAGTGTCGCCATTCGGCTGGAAGGAGATGATTTCAGCCGATAACCAATGGCGGATGTCGGGAATTCCGGGTTTCCTGCCATAGAATAAATCCCAGTCTTTCGGCTCCATGTCAGAGGCGTTGGCTTCTACCGGAGTTCGGTTTTCCGGGGCGGGCGTGTTTTGGCTGGCGGCGGGCTGTGCCGTGGCGGAGAGCAGGCCGCAGAGGAGGAGCAGGCGTATGATGGTCGGTTGCATATCGGGTGATGGGTTGATTGATGATGAAACGAAGCGGCGCACCGGGTGTTTGGATATGGTCGGCGAGTGTTGTTTTTGTCTGGTGCCGCAGTTAAAGGACGATGCTGTAATGTGTTTTGCCTTTTTCCAGACGAATCGCCTTTTGGGTGCGGATCAGTTCGATCTGACGATTTCCGACGGGGATTCTTTCATAGATCGTCAGAATGTAGTCATTCGGCTGCAGGTATTCAGTCACGGCCGTGTAGGTGTTGTTCTTTTCCGGGTGCTTCATGGCGATGCACGGACTGGTTGACTGAGGGATGACCGTGGGGGTATTCAAATTTTCGTCGGATAAGAATATGTTGTCTGGCGGCGCTGGGATGCTTTCCAGTTTGCCGACAATGACATTGCTGTTTCCGGGAAAGAAATAGGGGAAAGCTTCATCCTGATTCCAGACGAGTTCGACGGTTGCCTGCATCAGGTAGGCTTCCACACGATTGGCTTCCGGTTTGATTTCGACCTTTTGATAATAGTTGGCACCCGCAATGGCGATCGGCAGGGAGGCCTCGCAAAGCTGGGAAATCGAGAGTATGTGCGTTCCTGTCGATTTCAGACGGAAGGAGCAGGTGTATGGTGATGCGAGTTCCTTGTTTTTAGCCTGTTTTTGTTGTCTGGCTGTTCCTGTTTTGTCGCATTGTACATAGAAGACCGGGCTTTCCGTAGATGGTTCCAATGTCAGCGCAACGGTTAGTGACGGCGGGTTGTTTGTGGCTTTTTGCCGGGCGTGGACGGGAGATAAAATACCCAGCATCAGGCAGCTGGCAGCGAGTTTTTTCATCTTGGCGTGTTTCGGCGGAGTGGGGGGAGATAGAGATAACGGGCAGTTTTATTTTTACTTTGTCCTGTGGAGGGTCGCAAGATTTTTATGAGTTCTCATGCATATGTGGTTGTTTCCGGATATGGTTTGGAGCGGTTGGTGTGAGGTATTCCATGAAATGGTCGTGATAGCGGGTGGCAAAATAATCCGGCAGGGGCGGCAGGGGGCCTTGCCGGAGGATTGTCCGGATCAGGGCGGGGATTTGATCCGGCGTTTCGGCGAGGTGGATGTGTTGGCGGAAGGGGGCAGGGAACCATTGGAGGCCCGAGGTCAGTTTGTGGTCGCGGGAGGGAAGGACGATGACGGGGGTGTTGGCGATCAGGGAGAAGATGATGCCGTGGTATCGATCGGTGACGACGGTTTGGTAATGCGAGAATCGGCTGATGGTTTCATGAAGGAGTTCCGTTCTGTGGGCGATGGTGTAGCTGCCCGTATGGTTGATGGTGGTGTCGGTGGCGGACGTGGTGGATATACGATCGATTTCCCTCCGTATGGAGAGGATGCGGTCGGCTGGATGCTTGGTTTCCTTGTCGTTTCTCATGCAGAAGAGTACGCCTTTTCTGGCGTGGGGAGGAAGTTCCGTTCTGCCGATCATGGCGGTGACGAGGTCGGGATAGAGGAGGAGCCTGCAGCGGTGGAAGAGGTGTTGTGCGGTGCGGAAGGAGTGTTCATCGCGGCAGAACAGGGTGCAGTCCGGGTGGTTGTTGAGGATGGCGGCAGTCTTATCCGCGACGCGTGGGTTTTTGTAGTAAATGGTCTGGGGGAGGATGCGGAGCGGATGATCCGGGAAGAGTTCGGCGAGTTTCAGGTAGATGCTTTGTTCGTTGTAGAGGTCGGTCATGTGGTAGCCGCTGTGGCAGAGTAAGAGGTCTTCCGGGCGGATTTTCCTTCGTATGGCGGCAAGGAGGCCGGGCGTGGAGTTGCGGAGGGTGGAGAGGATGACGCCGTGTGCCGGCAGGTTGTCGCGTAGCAGGTGCAGGATGCATTCCGTTTGTGCCTGGTCGCCGAGGTTGGAGTGGTACGGCGTACCGAAGAGATAGACGAGCGGAGGCCGGGATGGGGCGTTGATTCGTGCGATGCGGTTATCCGGTTCCTTCGGGTGAGCGGGGGTTGCCTGTTTTTGTTCGGGCTGCAGGCGGTAGGCTGTTCCGGATTTGACGAAGCGTTCCGTGCCCCAGCGGTTCCATTTTAGGCTGAAGGAGTCGTCCTTGATGTCGAATACATCGGCCGTATCGTGGGGAGGAGACAGGCGTTCGGCTTTGCCGTGGAGTATTTTGAGCGTGTCCCGCCATTGAGGGTGGATGCAGTCGACAAGGCGTTCTTCAGGGTGGGCAGGAGTGTGCGGTTTTTGTTCTGCGGGGAGGCGTTTCCACGGTTTGCCGTCGTCGAAGGAGGGCATGGCGGGGTAGCCGTGTGCAGAAGGCTGGCGGTTGTCGTGTTGCGGGTGCTGATGGCGTACGATTCCTTGATCCAGAGTCTGCCTGATGAAGGTTTCGAGTGCGTTGAGGTAGGCATCGAAGTCGTGTTGGCCGGGGAGGAAGAGTGGTTCGCGGAAGTAGGAGAGGTAGAGCCGGTCGTCCCGGTCGACTTCGGCGATGTAATCGGACAGTTCTTCGGGGCTGCCGAAGTCTCTTGCATGGATGAAGCGGCGTGGGTTGATATCCAAGGCAATGTCTGGATCTCCCCAGTAGATGGGGAGGCTTCCCGAGGAGAATGCACGCATGATTTTTTCGGTGACGTATCCTCGTGAAGCGACGTTTTCGAAAGCGATGGAAAATTTGTAGTGTTTGGTGAAGTCGAAGGCATTGCCGATGAGGGTTCCCGTGTTGTTGAGGACTTTGCCTGCGCTGTCGATGCGTTTGTAGCGGGAGAGATGCTTGAAGAAGCAGATGCGTTCCTGTGCATGAGGGTTGGAATAGATGAAGTTGCAGAATTTCGTGTGGCGTTGCAGGATGTCGTCGGGTTGGAGGGATTGCCGTTCGACGGTGCGGGCGTGAAAGATGTCGTAGTTGACGACCCAGTTGGGCAGGCGAAGATGTGGGCCGGGGAGCGGGGCATCGTCTCGGAGGAAGGTGATGGCTCCGTCGCATTCGTTCCACCGGGGCATGACGGATTCGGCGGTGTAGAAGAGGCGTGGGCCGGGGAAGTTTCTGTGTTTGTTGCCGAAGACGGAGTAGATGAGGAAGTCGGCCTGTGCCATGTCGTTGACGACGGCGATGTTGAACCGTTCGTGCAAGAGGTGTTGGAACAGGTTGTCATGGGGATCGAAGCCCTGCCAGAAGTCGGCGAAGGCGACGCGTTTGATGAGGTTTGTTTTCATAGGTATGATTGTTCGAGTGGATGGCCGGACCATGGGCTGAGACCGGGAGGCGGTGTTTTCCGGGTAGAGCGGATGAATGCCGGCGATTGCAGGAGAGGAAGTTCATGGGGCGCATTTTGGCGATGAATTCCATATGTCGTTCGATTGTAGAAAGGAAGGAGGCGAAAAGCAAGTTTTCACGTCTAGCATGGTAAAATTTGACTTTCATGCTGAAAAAGAGTGTGTTGAATGATTGTTGTTGTCTGTTTTCGTGTTCCGGCATGGCAAAGTCCGCGGTGCGGTTTATCCTGATGAACCCGGTTTTGTTGCGTATGCCCATTCTCTGGAGGGAATGGAATAGTCAGGTAAAGAAATACAGTCCCGCCACGAGCGAAGGGACTGTATGAAGGAGACGGTATGCGTGTGTCCGGCTATCGGGCGGCGCCGGGTGGCGTGGAGGCGGCTGCTTCCTGAGGTTCCTGCCGGGGGGATTTTTTGATGCGTGTGATGATGTAGAAGGCATACGGCAGGAAGAAGAGGCCGATGAAGACGGCGGCAAGCATGCCTCCGATGACGGCGATGCCGATGACTTCGCGGGCGTTGGCTCCTGCTCCCGAGGCCATGGCGAGGGGGACGCAACCGAGGATGAAGGCGAAGCTGGTCATGATGATGGGGCGGAAGCGTACCTGTGCGGCCATGAGGGCGGCTTTTTTCAGGTCCATGCCTTCTTCGAGCCGGTCGATGCCGAATTTGACGATGAGGATGGCGTTTTTGGCGGCAAGGGCGATGAGCATGATGAGGCCGATTTCCGCGTAGATGTTGAGGTCCAGCCCGTAGATGTACAAGGCTCCCAGCGCGCCGATGACGGCGACGGGTACGGAGAGGAGGATGGCGATGGGCATTCTCCAGCTTTCATACAGGGAGGCGAGGACGAGGTAGATGAAGAAGGCGGAGATGGCGAAGATTGTGCCGATGCCGATTCCCTGTGCGGCTTTCTGTTCCTGATAGCTCATGCCGGAGTAGGAGTAGCCCATGCCGGTGGGCATGGTGCGGTCGAAGATGCGTTCGACGGCGCTCATGACCTGCTGGGTGGAGTATCCGGGGCGGGCGACGATGTCGAGCATGGAGGCGTTGTACATGTTTTGCCGGATCATGAATTGCGGGCCTTCGATGCTTTTCGAGGTGACGAGGGATTCGAGTGGTACCTGTACGCCGTTTCTGCCGCTGAGGTAGAGTTTTTTGATGCCTTCGATGTTTTTGCGGGCGTCGGCGTCGGCCTGGATGTAGACCTGCCACTGGAAGCCGAAGTTGTTGTAGTAGTTGACGAAGAGGCTTCCCATGAATGCCTGTAGTGTCTGGTTGGCTTCGGCGATGTCCACCCCTTGAAGGAGGGCTTTTTCTTGATCCAGTTCAAGGTAGTACTGGGGAGTGGAAGGCGCCATGAAGTTTTCGACGGCGAGGATTTCCGGGGATTTTTTGAGTTCTTCGATGAATGCCTGCGTTTGTTTGGCAAGGTAGGCGTTGCCGCGGTTTTCCCGGTCTTCGAGGAGGAAGGTGATGTCGGACGATGCCCCGACGCCGGGGATGGGTGGCGGAGTCATGGAGAATCCGATGCCTCCGGGGATGCGCGTGCGCATTTCCATGCGGAGTTTGGCGCTGAGTTCTCCCGCTTTTTGGCCGGGGCCCTGCCGTTCGGCCCACGGTTTGAGGTTGACGAAGAAGAAGCAGTTGTTGGCGCTTTGGACGCCGGTCATCATGTTGAACCCTGCCACGGTGGTGATTCCGGCGACTTCGGGCATGGCGGAGACGAGTTGTTCGACCTGGCGGCAGGTGTCGAGGGTGACGCCGAGAGCCGTCTGGTACGGGAGTTGTACGGTGCCGTAGAAGTAGCCTTCGTCTTCGTCGGGGAGGAAGCCGCCCGGTACGGCCTTGCCGAGCGGGATGATGCCGACGGTGATGAGCAGCAGGGCGAGCCCGGTGATGGCGGCCTTGCGGATGAGGAAGCCGGAGCCTCGCACGTATCCTGCCCGCACTTTCGTGAATCCGGCTTCGAAGGCATTCCCTGCCTTGGTGAGGATGTTTTCGCGGCGCTCCTGTTTGGGGCGGAGCAGGAGGGCGCACAGGGCAGGGCTGAGGCTGAGCGCATTGAAGGCGGAGATGACGATGGATACGCCGATGGTGACGGCGAATTGCTTGAAGAGGAGGCCCGTGATGCCCGGCAGGAGCATGCTGGGCAGGAAGACGGCGGAGAGGACGAGGGCGGTGGCGACGACGGGGCCAGCGACTTCCTTCATGGCGGCGCGGGTGGCCTGTGCGGGCGGTTCGCCTTTGTCGATGTGGGTTTGCACGGCTTCGACGACGACGATGGCATCATCCACGACGAGGCCGATGGCCAGCACGAGGCCCATGAGGCAGATGGTGTTGATGTCGAGCCCGAAGACGGGGAGGAGGGCGAAGGTGCCGACGATGGAGACGGGGATGGCCGCCAGCGGGATGAGGGTGGCCCGCCAGCCTTTGAGGAAGACGAAGACGACGAGGATGACGAGGCCGAGAGCCGAGAGCAGGGTGGTGACGATTTCCTGAATGCCGAGTTTGACGGCGGTGGTGGTGTTCAGGGCTTCGGTGAGTTCAAGGCCCGGCGCAAGTTTGAATTCGGCGAGGGTTTTCTGGACGCCTTCGACGGTTTGCAAGGCGTTCGAGCCGGGAGACTGGTAGATGGCGAGGGCGGCGCAGGGTTTTCCGTTGTACTGGCCTTTGATGTTGTAGGTTTCGGCGCCGAGTTCCACGCGGCCCACATCCGAGAGGCGGACGATGGCATCGCCATCCGCCCGCACGATGATGCGGGAGAAGTCTTCCTGCGTTTTCAGGCGGCCGCGGGCAATGACGGTGTAGGTGAATTTCTGGCCTTCGACGGAGGGTTCTCCGCCGATCTGGCCGATGGGGTTCACGGTGTTCTGCGCCCGGATGGCGGAGAGAACCTGCGGGATGGTGATCCGGAGGGCTGCCAGTTTGTCGGGGTCGAGCCATACGCGCATGGCGTACTGCCCTGCGCCGAAGACCTGCACGTTTCCTACGCCCGGTACGCGCAGCAGGCGGTTCACGAGGTTGATGTAGGCGTAGTTCGCCATCCAGAGGTCATCGTATTTTCCGGTGGGCGAGGTGAGGCTGTACAGGAGCATGGGCGGTCCGCTGACTTTGCGGATGGTGATGCCCATGGCGTTCACTTCGGCGGGCAGCTGGGAGTTGGCTTCTGCATAGCGGAGGTAGCTCAGGAGCTGGTCGGTGGTGGGTTCCGTGCCTACGTCGAAGAGGACGCTGAGGTTCATGCCCCCGGTGTTGGTGCTGGTGGAGGTCATGTATTCCATGCCGTCCACGCCGGACATGACTTGCTCGATGGGTGTGGCGACGGAGTCCACCACGGTGTTGCAGTCGGCTCCGGGATAGCTGGTCGAGATCTGGATTTCCGGGGGGACGATGTCAGGATATTGCGCGATCGGCAGCCGGAGGATGGAGATGGTGCCGAGCATGACGATCATGATCGAGATGCAGATGGCGACGATGGGGCGGCGGATGAAGAATTCGATCATGGCGGAAAGGTGTCGTTGGCGTGTTGTCGGGCGCGAGGAGGTGCGGGATCAGGCGGTCGGTTGCTGAGGCACGGTTTTCAGTTTGCCTCGGCCCTCCATGGTCATGAGGGCTTGCTGGGTGCCCGTGACGACGATGACGGTGTCAGGGCCGATGTCTCCGGTGACGGATACCTTGTCTCCCTGTGGAAGACCCTTGACGATGGGGACGACATGTGGCCGGCCTTTGTCATCGACGGCGATGACCATGTTTTGCCCCTGAATGGTGACGATGGATTCTGCCGGGACGAGGAGCGCATCCTTGATTTCCTTTGTTTTGGCGCGGACGTTGACGTACATGCCGGGCCTCAGCAGCGCATCGGGATTGGCGGCGCGGGCTTCCAGCTTGAGGCTGCCGGTGGAGGTGGAGACGGTGTTGTTCACTCCGGTGACGGTGGCATGGCCGGGGTATCCGGAACCGTTGGAGAGGATGAGGCTCACCTGAGCCCCGGGGCCGAGCGGGCCTTTCGGACCGTTCTGGTTCAGCCAGTCCTGTTCGCTGATGTCGAAGTAGATGCGGATGGGGTCAAAGGAGCTGACGAGTACCATCGGTTGGCTGTTCGGTGCTACGTAGTCGCCGACTTCCGCCTGTGCGAAGCCGGCGATGCCGTCCACGGGAGCGGTGAGTACACAGTAATCGACGTTCGTTTTGGCGAGGGCGACGGAGGATTTGGCCGCAGCCAGCGATGCTTCGGCGGCCCGGTAGGCCTGCAGAGCATCCTGGTAGGATTGGCGGGAGACCGAGCCGTTTTTGACGAGCGGTTCGTAGAAGTCGAGATCCTTCTTTGCCTTGACCAGGTTCGCTTCGGCTTCGACGGCATTGTTTTCGGCTCGCTGCAGGGCTTCGCGGTACTGTACATCGTCAAGGCGGTACAGGACATCGCCTTTTTTGACGGATTGCCCGTTTTCAAAAAGGCGTTCCTTCACATAACCCGTCACCTGTGGGAGGATTTCAGCGTCCACCATGCCGTCGAGCCTGCCGACCCACTGCCGGAATTCGGCGACATCGCCGCGTACGGGAGTCGCCACTTCGACGGTGAATTCGGGCATTTCCATCGGCCTGGCCTTGTCTTTGCAGCCGGAAAGAGCAAGGATGGAGCATCCAAGGATAGAAAGTTGTCGTAACATCATGCAATGATGATGTTCGAAGTATTTCTAACGTTAGATAACTGTTATGGATAATTGGTGTTTCGAGTGCAGAGGCATGGCATTCGTGCGTGACAGTCTCGGCAGATCGGATCATGGAAGTGAGCTTCAGAACGCCTCCTTGATTCGTCATCCATTCGGGGAATATTTTTGTGGACAAATATTAGGAAGGGGAATGTTTTTTCTTGCATTATTCATCATAATTACATACTATTTATATAGTATGTTCTGCCAATTTCTGAGGTGTAACGCTGCCTGGCACTGGAAACGGTGCCGGGCTTTTTTGCAACCAGTTTTTCTGGCAGATGATGCTGCATATTTTTTATATTGAATATGTTTGTATTGCTATTGATTGATTTGCGGATTCACAATCCGTACGTCAATCAAAAAACAAATTTCATGCAAATTATTCATTAGTCTTAATCGGTAGGGAGAATTGGTTATCATAAAGGCGGCGATGCCAACTATTTGTTATATATTGCAAATCGTATTTGCTGTCTGAGGTATATATATTTTTTATGCACAACAGATTGTGAATCCGTATAAAGAGCGAGGTTTAATTTACATTTATATGAAAAGAATAATTTGTGCTTTTATTTCGTGCCTGTCCGCGTTTTCCATGTCCGCTACGGCGGCATCCTACGATCTGGTGACGGCAAATGCCGACAAAACAGGACAGGCGAACATGTCCTCTAACACTAATAATGCGTATGTGCGCGGATTTGTCTTCGGCATGGGGTCCGACTGGTTTTTCCCAACCATACAAGGCGGTGATGGCAGCCGGGCCTCTTTGCCGGCAAACGTGTTGCTAAATTCGCTTTCCATTACCCTCCGCAATACGACTCTATTCAATTTGATTGTTCTGAGCGGCGATCCTACCACGGCAGGCACATCAAATGTGGTCGGGTTTACATCTGTTAAAAACAATGATAATGGTACAGGAACATGGAGTTTTGCAGACGGTTTGCTTTTGGATACGACAGAGACCTACACATTCCTTTTCACCAGTATTTCCGATGCCAGCGGATGGACAAGTTCGTCGACGGTTGGGAATACCGGACAGCAGCAAGGCATTAAGGTAGCGACAATGGGTACAAGTGTACCGCCCAGCTCTGGCTATCCGGCAGGGGAGGGGCTATACACGAATACGGGCGGATTTTCCACAAGTTTCGCGTCGGTGATTCGGATGGATGTTTCGCAGGTTCCGGAGCCATCGACCGCGGTTTTGGGGCTTTTCGGACTTTCTACGCTGATGCTTCGCAGGCGGCGTTAAAATGGTCGTTCTTGCTTTTGTCATCCCTTCAAGACGCATACCGTTTTGAGGGGATGTTTTATTTCTGTTTTTGTTGGTTCGGGTAACGATGTGGGCCGTCGTCTGTAGCGATGATCGAATAGAATTGTGGATGAGTCGCTCACGTTTGGTAGAGTAAGTCTTTTTGTTGGTTCTACCCCTTGCGTGAACGATGCATGTTTGTGGTGAATACAACATGTTGTTGCTCATAGCCTATTGTGAAGCGGTATGTTGTACTGCATGGAATTATTTTTTGAACAAAACCGTATTTTGTGCTTGCGGGGCCGTGAAGGCGGTGCTACAGTCCGTTCCAGCGTCCGGGTAACGGAAGGGGGTGGGAATCCTCCACAGACGCGCTACCGTGATTGGCTCGCAGAAGCCATCAGTCGGGAGACGACCCGGAGCAAGAGTATCACTATCTCGCGACATGATAGACATACGGTTTTACCCGTTTGTACCCCCTCATGGCCGCAGCTTCCGTGAGGGGCTGTTCGTTTCCGGGGGGCGGAGGGTGTGAAGTCCCGTATCTTTGTGCCAGCGGGGTGCAGCATTCACACCACCATGCCTTCTATCATCAAACGCAACGGGAAACGCGAGAACTTCGAGTCCTACAAGATTCAGCAGGCCATCGAAAAGGCGTTCCATGCTTCGCACGAGCCATACAATCCGCTGGTTTACACTCGAGTACTCGAGCAATTGAAAGGCGAGGATTTCATCGCCGTGGAGAAGGTGCAGGATATGATCGAGATGGCCCTTTTTCAGGAAGGAGCTTTCGAGACGGCGCGCAATTTCATCAAATACCGCTTCCTGCACAAGCTGCAGCGCGAGCAGGTGGGGAGCGTGTACCACGGCAATACGTTCGTGGACTGCCGCCAGACGGTGGAAGAGTACGTGGGACAGACGGACTGGCGCATTGCCGCCAATTCCAATACGACGTATTCCAACGCCGGGCTGATCAATAATACGGCAGGCAAGGTGATCGCGAACTACTGGCTCGATCAGGTGTATTCCCCCGAAGAGGGAGCGGCGCACCGCAACGGGGATATTCATATCCATGATCTCGACTGCCTTACGGGCTACTGCGCCGGGTGGAGCCTCCGCAACCTGCTGAACGAGGGGTTCAACGGAGTCCGCAGCCGTGTCAACAGTCGCCCGCCGCGCCATTTCCGCGAAGCTCTGGGGCAGATGGCCAATTTCCTCGGCATCTTGCAGAGCGAGTGGGCTGGGGCGCAGGCTTTCAGCTCGTTCGATACGTATCTGGCCCCCTATGTGTTCCGCGACAGGTTGAGCTTCGAGCGCGTGAAGAAGGATCTCCGCAGTTTCGTGTACAATCTGAACGTGCCCTCTCGCTGGGGGCAGTCCCCCTTCACGAATGTGACGATCGACTGGACGGTGCCGCGCGATCTGCGCGAGCAGATTCCTTTCTCCGGCGGCGGCCATTTGCTGGCCGGGTTGGACGATGAGGTGCTGAACGCTCGTGCCGCCGAACGTGGGGCGGATTCGCCGGAAGCGATGACGTACAAGCATTTCCAGCCGGAGATGAATCTCATCAACAAGGCTTTTTATGAGGTGTTGACCGAAGGTGACAGTACGGGGCAGCCGTTCACTTTCCCGATTCCGACGGTGAACATCACAGAGGATTTCGATTGGGAAGGGGAGAATGTGCCGCTGCTTTTCGAGAATGCGGCCCGCATCGGTTCTTCCTATTTCCAGAACTTCATCGGCAGCCAGTACACGGTGAACGATAAGGGCGAGCGCGTGCCGGACGACGATGCCTACAAGCCGGATGCCGTGCGTTCCATGTGCTGCCGCCTGCAGCTCGATCTGCGCGAGCTGCTCAAGCGCGGCGGAGGCCTGTTCGGCTCGGCGGAGATGACGGGTTCCATCGGCGTGGTGACGATCAATCTGGCCCGGCTCGGCTACCTGTACAAGGGCAACCGGGAGCTTCTCTTCAAGCAGCTCGGCGAGCTGATGGATATGGCGCGCAGTACGCTGGAAAAGAAGCGCGTCTTCATTCAGGAGCTGTATGACCGGGGGTTGTATCCCTACACGAAGCGGTATCTGCCGCACCTGAGGAACCACTTTTCCACGATCGGCATCAACGGAATGAACGAAATGCTGCGCAACTTCTCGGGCGATTCGATGGACATCGCCTCGGAAGAGGGCGCCGCTCTGGCGGTGGAAGTGCTGGAATTCATGCGTATACGGATACGCGGCTATCAGGAGGAGACGGGCAATCTGTACAATCTCGAAGCGACTCCCGCCGAAGGGACGACACACCGTTTCGCCCGCGAAGATGCCAGGCGTTTCCCGGAAATCCTGCAGGCAGGCCCTCCCGGCCACCGCTACTACACGAACAGTTCGCAGCTGCCCGTCGACTACACGGCGGATCTGTACAAGGCTTTGCAGATGCAGGACAAGCTGCAATGCAGCTATACCGGAGGCACCGTGTTCCACATGTACATGAGCGAGGCCATCTCCTCCCCCGAGGCGTGCCGCGACATCGTGCGGAAGGTGCTGACGCGCTTCCGGCTGCCGTATCTGACGGTGACTCCCCTCTTCTCCGTCTGTGCCAAACACGGCTACCTGAAGGGCAACCACGAATTCTGCCCCCTTTGCGACGAGGAACTGGTCGCCCGCGTGCGGCGCGAAGAGCAGCCGCTGCTTCCCTTCGGCAATTGAAGGGAAAGATCTTCCAAACAATAGAATACTCCATCCAATGAGCGATAAAGACATACTCGAACGATACCGCGACGAGCGCACGAAGTGCACCGTCTACACCCGCGTGATGGGTTACCACCGTCCGGTGGAAACCTTCAATGCGGGCAAGCAGGGCGAATTCCACGACCGCGTGCATTTCGTCGAACCCGGCTGCCCCTGCGACCGCGGGGAGCAGTATCAGGCTTGACCATTCTCCCCGATGCCGGGAAATATCGGCTTTCCGGCATTCCGGGCGGATCGACACCTGCCACTGCGCTGCGGCGCGAGCGAAGCGCGCCTCCGGCATGATCCCCTTAGGTGGTTATAGTGTGTTGATCCCGGGGGAGCGGAAGGGTTGCGAAGTCCCTTCCGTTTCCCCGGTTCATTCGGAAACTCAAACCGTTTTCCCCCATGATGAAAGAACCGGCGGACATTACCCCGCTTACTCTGCTCGACTATCCCGGCAAGGCCGCCTGCATCTTCTGGTTCCGCGGATGCAATCTGCGGTGCCCCTATTGCTACAATACGCATCTGTTCGGTTCGGGAGGGAACACCCGGAAGGATTTCCGCGATTTCCTGCGGGAGAGAAAAGGATTTCTCGATGCCGTCGTTCTGTCCGGCGGCGAAGCGTCGCTGAGTCCGGGCATTGAAGATATGTGCCGTGAAATCAGGAGCATGGGCTACCTCGTCAAACTCGATACGAACGGCAGCAATCCCGAACGGCTCGAACTTCTGCTGCGCGAAAAACTGGTCGATTACGTTGCTCTCGATCACAAAACCCCGGCGTATGGCAGCCCGCGCCTTCCGGACGGCAGAAGCCTGTTCTCACAATTTGAAAAATGTCTCGGGTTAATCTTGCATTTTTGCCCTTCTCATGAGATACGCACGACCTGCCATCCGGACCTCCTCCGGGAGGAGGATATCCTGACGATGGCGCACGAGATACGGGATCGCGGATACATGGGCACCTATTACCTTCAGCATTATTTTCATACGGACCGGACGCCCGGCCGCATGGATGGCCCTTCCCGCCGTTACGACCGCGCCATGCTCGATTCCCTTTCCCCTCTTCCCCTCGGCTACCGCAACTTCCCCGAAGAACAATACCGCTAAGACAGACCGATACATTATGGATGATCTCCTGACCAATTCGACATTCGTTCTCTTTGGAATCCTGTTTGCAGGGCTCCTGCTGGGCAATATCAAAATCTGCGGCCTTTCGCTCGGCAGTTCGGGCGTGCTTTTCGTTGCGCTGGCGGCCGGGCATTTCGGCCTGCATGTGCCGGACGGCATCAGCGGCATGGCGACGGCTCTGTTCGTTTACTGCGTGGGCCTCAGCGTGGGCAACCGCTTCTTCGGTTCTCTCGTCCAGTCGGGCAACAAACTGGCGTTGCTGGCGATTATCGTCGTCACGCTGGCGGCGGCTGTGACCATCGGCCTGTGCTATGCCTGCGGCATCGATCCGGGCGTGGCTGCGGGGATGTTCGCCGGAGCCTGCACCAGTACGCCCGCATTGGCCGCAGCCGCGGAAGCGATGCACAATTCCGGCAGCGTGAATATCGGATACGGCATTGCCTATCCCTTCGGCGTCGTCGGCGTGGTGTTGTTCGTCCAGCTTCTGCCCCGCATTCTGAAGACGGACATTTCACAGGATGCGACGGCTATCGATCCCCACAAGGACCCGAAAAAGATCATTTCCCGCCTTGTCTCCGTCACGAACGAACAGCTCCTCGGGCATACCATCGATGCGCACGAAGTGACCGACCGCATGGACTGCCGCATGACCCGCATCGTGAAGAACGACCGCCTCGTGCCGCTTTCGCCCGGAGACAAGTTCGAGCCGGGAACGAAGATACTGCTCGTCGGCGCACGTGAGGACATCGAACGCGAAGCCCTGATGCTGGGCGTACTTCAGGACCACAACTACCCCCGCAATTCCGAACGCGAACGTACGGAAGTGATCGCCCTGAAGAAGAAATTCTGCGGCCACACGCTCCGCGAACTCCGCACGCTCCAGAAATACGGCGTGACGATTTCCCGCATCAGCCGACTCGGCTTCTCGTTCGTTCCGACGCCGGATACGACCATCATCCGCAACGATATTCTGACGGTCGTCGGCGAACCCGCCAACATCGAAGCTTTCAAGAAGGCCGTCGGCCACCGGAGCACGGCCATCAATGCGACGGATATTCTTTCCCTGGCCGGGGGTATTGCGCTCGGCATCCTGCTCGGTTCGCTGAAGTTCAGCTTCGGCACGGATTCCTCCTTTTCGCTCGGCATGGCGGGCGGCCCGCTGATCGTTGCGCTGATTCTCGGCCACTTCGGCCATGTGGGGCCGATCGTCGGCTATATTCCTCGCCCTACGCGCACGCTGCTGATGGAATTCGGCCTCATTCTGTTCCTGGCCTGGGCTGGGGTGAAGGGCGGTGCGGAACTCGTCAGCACATTGCAAACATCCGGCCTGAGCATTTTCCTCGTCGGTGTGGCCATCACCTTCATTCCGATGCTGATCGGGTATTTCGTGGCGACGAAGCTTCTCAAGCTGAATCTGCTGGAATCCCTCGGCGGCATTTGCGGCAGCATGACATCCACGCCCGCGCTCGGGGCCATCACCAGCAAGACGGATGCGCACAGCCCCGTCGTCAGCTATGCGACGGCCTATCCGGCGGCCTTGATTTTGATGACCGTTTTCGCGAAGATCATCATCAGCTGCCTGTCCTAGGAGCGGACAGCCCGGGGTGATTATTCCTCGGGCTGCACATGGGCTCCCTTACTGCCCAGATACGGCTTGACCAGTTCCAGAAAACGGCTGCGCGCCTCTTTGCCGAAGAAGGAGACGGTGCAGTTGAGCTCATACCGGTTGGGCGCATCGAGCGGCGTGAGCCAGATGCCGACGCTGTCCAGCACTTCGCCCTTGCTGCCCAGCAGAAGCAGGCGGTTCCAGCTTTCCCCGAAAAAGTCGGTGACTGAATCGGCTTTCCGGGAACGCGCCTTCGCGTTCTGCAGCACGGAGCGCATGGCCGCCGTATCTTCCGGAGAAAGGATGTGCATGCCGCCTCCGGCCCTGGCGATGCCGATGGCCGTGCAGTTTTGGGCGGCCTGCCGCAGAGCGGAGGTTCCCTGATAGGCGCCCGTGCCCGAATCCTGCGCCATGAAGGCTTCGTCGGGGCGGTCCTGTGTCCACTGGCAGGAGGAGCAAAGGGCTGCCGCCGCCAGTGCCGGTATCGTCAAAGAACGGGAAATCTTCATCAATGGATATTATACCGCCCGCGGCTCGGGCGAGTCAACGGAAAAGCCGTTTGTGACGCATTTGCCGTGTGCGTGCGTTGCGGGCAGGAGGGCGGCTTCCGCCATGCAAAACACCCTCCAAGACGCGGAGCATCCTGAAGGGCGGCATAGAGAGATGTTTTTCCGGAGAAATTATGCGTTGCGGCGGCGGCGGAATGCCATCGCTGCGAGGCCGAGGAGGCTGAGGCTGGCCGTAGCCGGTTCGGGAATGACGGACATGTAGGACAGCCCGTAGGAAGAGCCGCCGCCGGTAGCGGCTGCTCCGCCTGTACCTGTACGGGCATCGATTTGGATGGAGAGCTTATTGCCAGTCATGGTCAGGCCGGAAAGCATGGCGGCGAATCCCGTTTGTGCGGAAGATGTTCCGTTGCCCAATACCAGAGTGACGGAATTTCCGTTTGTGCTCCATGAAGAGGCCGTGGTGTTGCTGCAATAGAGCTCCGTATCGGAATTGATGTTTGCGATTGCTGCTCCTGTGATGGTAATGACGTAGCGGTTGCTGTAACCGGACATGTCGTTGACGAGGCCGCCGAAGGCCAGGTCGATCGTCTCGCCGACAGAGAATCCCGAAACGGAGTAGGTGGAAATGGTGCCATTATTGCCTCCGACAGCACCACTCGTGCGGTATGCAGCGGGAACATTGTAATGGGGGTTGACAGGAATAGTCTGGTTGTTGTACGACCAGATGCCGGCCGACCCCGTTTTGGTATAGCCGAAGGTGTAGCGCGAGGTAACTCCCTGAGTATCCATCAGAGAGAGTCCCTGGATGGTCGTATTGTTGGGACGCACAGTCGGAGTTCCGGTGGCAATGGCCGCTTTGTTCCACCAGTCCATGGTAACGGTAGCTGCGGGAGTGCTCGTGTTGGCAGCCGTTCCTCCGTCTGTGAAGTAGATGCGTGTTTCCTGCACGCGTGCCAGTGAGGCCGTGCTGCCGAACACGGAGAGAAGCGTTGCGAAAATCAGTGTTTTCTTCATATGTCAGAGGAGTGAATGATAATATGTTGTTTTATTGTAAACAAATTGCAGTAATAGCAATCTTGATTGTAGATTAAGGATAAGCTTTCATCTTGTCAATATTTTTTTTGATTTGTGAAGGAAAATATTGAAAGATGTATGTAAAATATGATCTATTCATTGCGTTTTAAATTGGAATTGAATAGATTGAGAATCTTTTTTCTTTTCTGCTCTTCGGCTTTTGAAAAATCCGGATTGCATGGACGAACTGCCCGGTACAACCATGCAGCAGAAGCCGTGCCGCGCAATCGGCTGGAACCACATCATAAAAACCCCCTCCAGAGTGACGGGCACCTTGGAGGGGGTGTATTGGAACGGATGTTTCCTGTAGAGATGTTTACTTGCGACGGCGACGGAGCGTCAGCACGGCAAGGCCGAGGAGGCTGAGGCTGGCCGTGGCCGGTTCGGGGATGATCGACATGTATGACAGGCCGTACGTCGCACCGCTGCCGCTGGCAACGCCGCCTGTGGTTTTATTTCTGGCATCGATCTGGATGTCGAGTGTGTTGCTCGTCATGGTCAGGCCGGAGAGCATGGCGGCGAATCCGGCTTGAGCATAGGTATTGCCGTCGCCGATTGTCAGCGTGATCGAGTTGCCGGATGTGCTCCAGGAGGAAGCGGTCGTTTTGCTGAAATAGATTTCCGAGTCGTTATTGATGTTGGCGATCGTCGCACCAGTAATGGTAATGACGTAACGGTTTTGTTGGGTCGTAATGGTGCCGTCGTTGACAAGGCCGCCGAAAGCCAGGTCGAGCGTATCGCCGACAGTAAATCCAGAGACGGAGTATTTGGAAATCGTGCCGTTGTTGCCGCCGGGCATGTAGCCGGAGCGGTATTGTTCGGGAACGTTATAATTGGGGTTGACGGGGGACGTGTGAACATTATAACCCCAGATACCGGCCGAACCCGTTTTGGTATAGCCGAAGGTATAGCGTGTTGTGACCCCCTGTGTATCCATGAGAGAGAGACCGTCGATTGCCGTGCCGGATGGGCGGACAGCCGGGCCTCCTGTGGTAATTGACACATCATTCCACCAATCCATGGTGACTGTGGCAGCCGGCGTGCTGGCATTGGCAGCGGCGCCTCCGGCCGTGAAATTGATGCGTGTTTCCTGCACACGAGCGAAAGCTTGTGTTCCTCCAAACAGAGAGAGCAGGGAGACGAAGAGAAGTGTTTTTTTCATATGATCAAGCAGATGCATTGGTAAGATGCTGCCGCGCCAATAATATTTTACAGTGCGCGACAGGATCAGAATCGCAGATTATTAATCCGCTGTCAAGCGGTAAAACTCATCTGCTTCACATTTCAATCATTCATGGAAATTGTCAGATTGGAAAAGGTAAGGTTTCATGTTGATTGAAATATCAAAAAATAATTCAATCCAATGAAAAAAAGTTTATTATAAATATCATAAAACATTACGGATTAATAATCCGTTTTTAGTGTTGAATATATGTTTTATTTTCAAGATTCGTATTATTTTGGATAATATATAAAATGATGGTGATGAGATGAATGCGGTGTGTTGACGATGCGAAAATCCCTCTGCCGGATAACCGTGCAGAGGGATAAGAAAGAACGGATTCGGTTGCCGTTTTCATGCGCGCCTTCGCCGCCATGCCAGAAGGCCCAGCCCGGCAAGGCACAGGCTGGCCTCTGCCGGTTCGGGTATTGCGCCGTATTTGGAAAGCACCATGTAGTTGAGAGCCGAGTTGTTATTGGCGACGCCTCCTCCCTCCGTGTTGGAACTGGAGTACATGGTCAGAGTCAGCGAACCGCCGTCTTCAATGTAAAAGCCCTGGAAGGAGGCGTACACGGCGGAACCGTTGTTGGCGCTGCTGTGGTTGCCGCCGATGAACCCGAAGGGATCGACCGTGGTGGCATTTGCCAGCGTGGAGGCCGCCGACCATGTGCCGGATGCCGCCCCTCCGGTGGAACCCATGGAATAGTAGGTAATGGAATCGCAGCTGGCGCTCAGGGACATGGCGCCTGCCAGATTGCCGTTGTTGCGTGCGCCCAGTACGTCCAGAGCATACCAGCCTGCGCTCAAACCGGTAATCGTGATGGTTGTGGGGTTGGCGTAGCTGTTTGCATTCCAGAAGCTTTGGATTGCTGCCGTTTCATAGCCCGCCGGGCCGCTGATGCCGGCCGGAAGCAGATTGCCGTCTGTGAGATTGGAGGCGCCCGGTTTCCAGTCGGGGCCTGCGCCAGTGGCAACGAGAGTGGTGGTCGTCAGCGTGCCGACGGATGTGCCGGATGAGTTGTGTATCGATTGGTTGAATGTAGAACCCGGCGTTGCCACGAGGCTCAGATTGTTCCATGAGTTGCCGGATGGAGTGCCTGTGGCGTCGCGTTGGAAGTTGATGAGGCATTCCCATTCCGTTTCGCTGGAGAATTGGGCCGCAGGCAGGAGGGTTCCGGAGCTCAGCAATGAGAGAATAGAGAGGTGAAGGATGTTCATGGCTATGGATGTTGATGTTTGGTCGGTATGCAGTGCGGTTGTTTCAGAGAAGGAAGCCGCCGGAAGAAGTATGCCGGATTACGTATCCGCTGTTGTGTGTGAAATTGCCAATCATTTGAGGTAAATATGTTGCGTTTTTCATGAATATGCAGGTTTCCACAGGTAGAGATGCGGGTCGTTTCTACAGTGAAAACAATGAGAATGTTGTATAATGTTAGTTTTTATTGTTGACTCGCGGATACGTAATCCGTTTTTTACATGTCTATTATGCGAGTGTGTGAAGGGGATGAGATGGGCGGCGTCGACGAAAAACGCCCCCTGCCGCTGGGGCGGGGGCGTGAAGCGGGTGGCGGCTAGTCCGATCAGACGTCTTTCTTGATCAGTTCCTTGCGGCGTGCCGAGATCCAGCGGCCGAACAGCTTGGCTGTGGCGGGGATGATGAGCAGGTTCAGGATGGTGGCGGAGACGAGGCCGCCGAATTGCACGATGGCGAGCGGGCCGAGCAGTTCGCCGCCGGGTTTGTCGATCGCCCAGATAAGGGGCAGGAGGCCCAGTACGGTGGTCAGCGAGGTCATGATGATGGGGACGACGCGTTCCTGCGAGCCTTCCCGGATGGCGTCTTCCAGCGAGCGGCCCTGATGCTCCAGATCCCTGTACCTGTTGAGCAGGATGAGGCCGCTGCGTATGGCGAAGCCGATGACGGTGACGAAGCCGACAATGGACGCGACGGAGAGGATGGGCGGAATGTAGGAGTCTCCGAAGAGGGAGGACAGGGTTTCCGGCGATGCGAGGAAGACGGCGACGATGCCGCCGACGAGGCACAGGGGGATGTTGACCAGCGTGAGCATGGCGCGCCGCACGCTGCCCAGTGCGGAGGAGAGCAGGAGGACGATGAGTACCATGACGATGGAGCCCAGAAGGTAGAGCCGCTGGGAGGCGGATTCGCGGGCCTTGATCGTGCCGTCGTAGTCCACGGTGCAACCCATGGCGTTCATGACGGGGTCCAGTTTCTCGCGGCATGCCTGCGCCAGGTCTCCGAGGTTGGAGTCCGGGGCGGGGTTGCAGGAGATCATGGCTTTGCGCATGGTGTTGTCGCGCAGGATGAGGTTGGATATTTCCTCCTTGTATACGTGAGCGACATCGTCCAGCTTGACGCTTCTCTTGTCCGGGCTGATGAGTTCCAGATTTTTGACGTCGTCCATGGAGGCGCGCAGGTTGGGTTCCTGCCGGAGTACGATGTTCCAGTGGTCCTGGTTTTTGATGACTTCACCGAGTTTCTGCCCGTTCATGGCGGTGGAGACCTGTTCCGCTGCGTTGGCCATGGTGAGGCCGTAGGCCGCGAGCGCTTCCGGGTTGTACTGGATGCGGACGGTGTCGACCATGATTTCACGGTTGGCGCGGGCATCGGCCACTTCCGGCATGCTGCTCAGGATTTCCCGTGCCTTTTGCGCGGCGAGGCGCAGCTGGGGGAGGTCCGTGCCGTAGATGTTGATGGCGATTTCCGAGTTGGAACCGGACAGGGCGGAGCTGATGCGGTGCGCCAGCGGGTAGCCGATCATGGAGCTTGTGCCGGGGATGTTGTCGATGCGTTTTTTGATTTCTTCCCGCAGTTTTTTCTGGTCCTGCTTCAGGTCCACGCGGACGAGGAGTTCGGAGGCGCTCACGGGTTCCGCATGCGCATCGTTTTCCGCGCGTCCGGTGCGCTGTGCGACGCTGAGTACGCCGGGGATATGCTGGATGTCTTTCATCGCCTGCCGGGAGATGCGCGTGGTTTCGTCCAGCGAGGTGCCGGGTACGGTGCTGACGAAGACGGTGTAGCAGTCTTCATTGAACGGGGGCAGGAAACTCGTGCCGAAGGAGGAGCCGAGCCAGAGCGCCAGCAGGGTGATGGCGGCCATGACGGCGCATACGGTTTTGGAGAATTTCATGCAGAGGTCGAGCAGAGGCGTGTACACGCGCTTGATGAGGCGTGCGCTGAAGGAGTCTCCGCTTTCCCGCGTGGCTTCATTCTTGCTTTTCTTGAACCAGATGTAGCATAAGACCGGGGTGATGGTGACGGCTACGATCAGGGATGCCAGCAGGGCCAGCATGTAGGAGATGCCCAGCGGGCGGAAGAACTGGCCTTCCAGCCCGGACAGGAAGAGTACCGGTGTGAAGACGAGCAGGATGATGACGGAGGAGAAGGAGATGGAGCCGATGATTTCTCCCTTGGCTTTCATCAGGACTTCGTATTTGCTCTTGCGCTGTTCCGGAGGCAGGGCGGCATTGCGGTTCAGGTGCCGCCATGCGATTTCCACGAAGATGATGGCGTTGTCCACCACATCGCCCACGGCGACGGCGAGGCCGCCCAGCGTCATGATGTTGATGGCCAGCCCGAAGAGGGGGAACATCGCCATGCCGAAGAGGACGGAGAGGGGCATGGAGATCAGCGTGATGAGGGCGGTGCGTACGTTCAGGAGCGTGAGGAAGAGGACGATCATGACGACGGCTCCGGCGATGAGCAGCGTTTCCATGCCGTTTTCCAGCGACATTTCAATGAAGTCCGACTGGCGGTACGCATTGGTATGCAGCTTCATGCCCTTGGGGAGCTGGCTTTGGCTGAATTCCTTCACGGCGTCGTCGACGGCCTGAGTCAGCGCGAGCGTGTTGGCTCCCGGCACTTTCTGGATGGAGAGGATGACGGCGTCTTCCTGCATGAAGCCTGCGTCGCCCCGGCGGGGTGCGCCGTCGATGCTGACGCTGGCGACGTCTTCAACTCGGATGGTGCCGGAGGGGTGCCCGGGGAGGAT
Organism: Neoakkermansia glycaniphila; assembly: GCF_900097105.1. Lineage (GTDB taxonomy): Bacteria > Verrucomicrobiota > Verrucomicrobiia > Verrucomicrobiales > Akkermansiaceae > Akkermansia > Akkermansia glycaniphila. The sequence continues at coordinate 1,721,847 of NZ_LT629973.1, forward strand.
GGCGCGCCGTATCTGCTCCAGATTCATCATGCGGGAGTCCTGCTGGATGGGCAGTTCCTGCCCGGCGACGTCTTCCAGATAGCCCGCCGGGATGGTGGACTGGGATTCGGTGATGGCCGTTTTCAGTTCGTTCAGATCGACTTTGTTCTGCTTGAGCCTGTTGGGATCGTAGAGGATCTGGTATTCCGGCAGACGGCCGCCGAGGACGGTGATTTGCCCGACGCCGGGTATGCCGAGCAGCCTGTTCCGCAGTTTGTATTCGGCCAGTTGGCGCATGTCGAGCGGCGAGGTGTCCTTGTCTCCGGTCAGGGCGATGAGCATGATTTCACCGGTGACGGAGACGATGGGCGTCAGCTCCGGGGATACGCCTTCAGGCAGGGAGTCGCGTACGGCGGCGAGGCGTTCCGTGACGATCTGCCGGGCGCGGTAGATGTCCGTATCCCAGTCGAAGTCCACCCAGACGAAGGAGAGGCCGTTGCCGGAGGAGTTGCGGACGGCTTTGACTCCCGCCGTGCCGTTCATGGCGGAGGAGATGGGTATGGTGATGTACTGCTCTACTTCTTCGGCGGTCAGGCCGGAGGATTCCGTCTGGATGGTGACGCGCGGAACTTTCAGCTCCGGGAACACGTCCACCGGAGTGTTTTTGATTACAAAGATGCCGATGACGGCCAGTGCGATCGTCAGCAGGATGACGGTGATTCTGTTGTTCAGGCAGAATGAAATGAGGAAATTCATGTGCTTGTCCTGTGGAGGTTAGTCTTTTCCGTCGTGAAATTTGCCGTCGGCATGGAAGTGGCCTGCCGCTTTAGCGGGTGCGCCTCCGGCTGCCGGGAGGATGTATTTCAGCTCGTAGCCGCCTTTGGTGACGATGGTTTGGCCGGGCTCGATGCCCCTGACCGGGGTTTTGCCCAGGCGGGACGGCAGGGTTTCCACCTTCATCATGGTGAAGGTGTCGTCGCCCGTTTTCAGGAAGACGACATCGTCCACGCCTACTTTGACGACCGCGCTGTTGGGCACGGAGATGTAGTCGTGCGCATCGGCATCGCGGGAGTACAGGTCGAGCCGGGCGGGTTGTCCGGCGTAGGCCGTGGCCGGGAGCCGGGAGGGGGCGAAGTAGACGGCGCGGGATCCGGTCGCCGGATCAATCTGATCCGCTACCCGCAAGGTGCCGTCGAGCATTTCGGTATTTTTGCCGTTGCCCAGCGCGAGCCTTGCCTTTTGACGCTGCATGGGGACGGAGCCGTAGACGGTGGCGGCGAATTCGAGTTCACCGGCATTGGTCATCAGCAGCGCCGCTTTTCCCTGCTCGCCCCATGCGCCCTGGTTGAGGTCGATGGATTGTACGGAGCCGTCGCGCGCGGCTTGGATCTGGAGGATGCGGTCTTTCAGCTCTCCTCCCGCCGTGGCGATGCCGAGCTTGTCCGTGGCGGATGTGAGCGCGGTGGACAGGCTGTTGACTTCCGCTTGCTTGAAGCTGATGGAGGTGTTCAGCTCGCTGTTTTGCGTGCCGATCTGTTCCAGCCGCGTGCGGCGCTGCTGGAGGGCGTCCAGCTCGGCGGTTGCACGGTCCAGAGCGGCCCGGGCCATGGCGACATTGCCCTGCATCTCCACGATGTCGGGCGAGGCCAGCGTGTAGAGCAGGTCTCCCTTGTGTACGTTCTGGGCCGATTTGACATGGAAGGTGACGCGGCCCGGAGACGGCAGTGCGTAGGTTTCGACCGCGTGGGGCGGAATGACCATTTGCCCGTGGATGGTTTGGTTCGCTTCGTCCGAAGCGGCTCCGGCCTTTTCAAAGCGCATGTCGAGGGAGTGGATAGCCTTGGCATCCAGCTTGAGCTGTACCGGCTGGCCGGATTCGGCGTGCGTGTGCTGGTGTTCGTCTTCGGCCTCGTGGTCGTGGTCGGCGTGTTCTTCTTCGGCGTGGCCGGCTGCACCCTCTTCATGGGAGTGCTCGTCGGCTTTGGCTTCGGCGGCGTGGGTGCTGTTCAGGCTCAGCATGGCGGCGAACCCGTACAGGACGGAAAGGTATAAATTTTTCATCGTATCGAATGGTTATGGTTGAATGTCGGTGTTGGCAAGGTGGCGCAGTTGCGCCTGAATGGAATGGAGTTTGCCGAGGCTGTTCAAAAAGGCCAGTCGGCTTTCATAGAGCTGGTGGCGCGCTTCCGCTACTTCCGGAAGGGTGCTTTCACCGAGCGCATAGAGTTTCTCCATGGTCTGCACGGAGGCGGCGAATGTATTCATGCGCTGCTGTTCGGCTCGGCAGTGGGCGGTGACGAGCTTCTGGTTGGCTGCAAGTTCTTCCGCCTTGAAGAGCGATGCGCGCCACGCCTGGACGGTTTCGAGCCGGGCGGAGTCACGCGCACCGCCGGATTCCGCGATGGCCTTCCGGTTGCGGTTCCAGAGCGGGATGTCGAAGCCGAAGGTCGGTCCCAGTTCGTTCTCGCCGTCGTCGCGGGTGAAGGAGGGCCCCAGCCGGAGTTCGGGATACTGCTTGCGGATTTCCGTTTTCAGCAGGGTTTCCGTGGTGGCGTATGAAGCCAGTTGCGCTTTGATTCCGGGTGCTGCCGCCAGTGCGGCGGGCGATGGCGCGGAGACGGCTGCCGGGATGCTGAGGGTCTGATCGTTGATGAAGTTCAGGGTGTTCAGCGCGGTGGCATGGAGTCCCATCAGTTGAAGCAGGGCCAGCTTCTGTTCCTGTTCCGCTTCCGTGACGGTTTGAAGCTCGCGCGTCGCGTCGTTGAAACGCTGAGCCGCCAACTGGCGGGTGGCGAAGTCGGCTTCACCGGCATTCACCAGTTTCTCGATCTTGTCCGCTTCCGATTGCATGGTCTGCAATCTTTCCCGGATGAGCGATTGGCGCAGTTTCGACATGGAGAGTTCGCTCCATGCCTGATCCAGAGAGGTGAGGAATTCCTGCTCTTTCTGGCGCAAGGCCCAGAAGTCCGCTTCCTTGTACTGCTCCGCCACTTTGCGGGCGAGAGCCGGAAGGCCGGTGACGGGGATGGTGAAGCTGAGGTCGCCCGCCATGTTGGCATGGTTGGCGTTCAGCACCTGCTGGACATCCCATGAGAAGGACGGGTCGTTCCACCATCCTGCTTGGATGGCCGCGTTGCTGCTGTTGGCCAGTTTCAGACGGGCCTTGTTGAGCTCCGGATTCAGCGTGAGGCCGATCTGGCGGGCCTGATGCATGTTGACGGGCTGGTTCCCGATGGATCGGGATGTCTGCTCCCATTGGGAGGTTTCGGTCTCAAGGTCGATGGGCCGGCTGTTGTAAACGGCGCATGCGCCTAACAATCCGATGCCGCCCATGCCGAGATAGCGTGCAATATTATACATGATGTATTGGTTGATTTGAATGGGTTTCCGGCGGTGGCCGGGAGGAATCGCATGGATTTCCTGAATGGATGGAGGCGCACAGCGCGCCATCATGGAAGCGCCTTCCGGGCAATGGTGCCGGAGGGCTGCAGGCATTCAACCGTTAAATCAACAGGGGGGTAAGGTACCCCGTGTAAGGCTGTGAGACGACCCGTAGCGGAGGGTCGGGCAGGGAGACTTCGCTGTCCGCCTCCTGAGGCAGGGCGCAGAGATGGAGGTACGGTTCTGCGAAAGCAGGGGGAATGCACCAGAGTTGCCGGGGTACAGAAATTTCGGGCGAGGCGACCGGAGCATTCCAGTCTCCGGAGGTCAGATGCTGGTGGGAGCAATGGTGCTCCATGAGGGATCGGTGAGCAGGCTGGCCGTCAATCGCCACTGAAGGCGAGTCGCAGGTGGCATTGCTGCTGCTGCATGCGCAGGTGTCCTGAAAGATTTCATCATGGCACGGGCACACGGAGACCATTCCCATACTGCCGAGTATTCCGAACAGCATGGGCAAAAGTATCAGGATGAAGCGCCGCACTCCAGTCATTCAGGAATCAATCTAAAGAGTGGCGAGCGTCTTGTCAAGCAGGAAGGCGAATATGACAGGGGCGGCGGCTCGCCATTCAGTTGCCCCGTGTGGACAAGGATTGAACAGAGAGCCACAGATTGCACTGATTTTTGATTAGGGAGATGCGTGTTTTTATTGATGATTCAAACAGTTGTGTTCTTGTGCGGAGCGTTCCGCCAGTCCGATTTCATCCTTGGCTTGGTACGTTGTTTCTGCAACGCTGCTTCCATACAAAATATTCGAATCCGGGCAAATCGGTGGACTCTGTGGCAGGAGATGTGCCGCCTCTGGCGGATGCAAAACGCCCCCTGCCGTTGGGGCAGGGGGCGTGAAAGTGCGTTGTGCGGAGGCTTCGCGTCAGGCGAGGTGCTTGTTGAGCACGTCCATGATTTCTTCCGCTGCAGCCGGGATGTTGGTGCCCGGACCGAAGATGGCCTGTGCGCCGTGTTCGCGGAGGAAGCCGTAGTCCTGTGCGGGGATAACGCCGCCGCAGAAGACGAGGATGTCCGGGCGACCCTGCTTCTTGAGCTCTTCGATGAGCGTGGGAAGAAGCACTTTATGGCCTGCTGCGAGCGAGCTCATGCCGATGATGTGCACGTCGTTTTCGATGGCCATTTTGGCGGTTTCTTCCGGGGTCTGGAAGAGCGGGCCTACGTCCACGTCGAAGCCGAGGTCGGCATAGGCGGAGGAGACGACCTTGGCGCCGCGGTCGTGGCCGTCCTGACCCATCTTGGCGATGAGGATGCGAGGGCGGCGTCCTTCGCGTTCGGCGAATTCGTCGGTGAGGTTGCGTACTTTGTCCATGAGGGGATCCTTGCCGTAGGAAGCTCCGTAGACGCCGGTGATGAGCTTGATCGGAGCCTTGTGGCGGCCGAAGTGCTTTTCGAGGGCGAGGGAGATTTCTCCGAGGGAGGCGCGGGCGCGGGCGGCCTTGATGGCCATGTCGAGCAGGTTGCCTTCGCCGGTTTCGGCGCATTTGGAGAGTGCTTCGAGGGCTGCTTCGCAGGCGGCTCCGTCGCGTTCGGCGCGGAGTTTCTGGAGGCGGGCGATCTGGGCTCCGCGCACGGCGTCGTTGTCCACCTGAAGGATGTCGATTTCGGCTTCCTGTTCGAGGCGTTGTGTGTTTACGCCGACGATGGGTTCACTGCCGGAGTCGATGGCTGCCTGTCGGCGCGCGGCGGCTTCTTCGATGCGCATTTTGGGCAGGCCGGTTTCAATGGCCTTGGCCATGCCGCCGAGGGATTCGACTTCCTGAATGTGTTCCCAACCCTTGCGGATGAGTTCGTTGGTGAGGTATTCGACGTAGTAGGAACCGCCCCACGGGTCGATGACCTTGCAGATGCCGGTTTCGTCCTGCAGGTGCAGCTGGGTGTTGCGTGCAATGCGGGCGGAGAAGTCCGTCGGCAGGGCGATGGCTTCGTCGAGCGCGTTGGTGTGCAGGGATTGCGTGTGGCCGCAGGAGGCGGCGAGGGCTTCGATGCAGGTGCGTGCGACGTTGTTGAAGGGGTCCTGTTCGGTGAGGGACCAGCCGGAGGTCTGCGAGTGCGTGCGAAGGGCCATGGATTTGGCGTTCTTCGGGTTGAACTGCTTGATGATTTTGGCCCAGAGGACGCGGGCAGCGCGCATCTTGGCGACTTCCATGAAGTAGTTCTTGCCCTGCGCCCAGAAGAAGGAGAGGCGGGGGGCGAAGGCGTCGATGTCGATACCGGCCTTGATGCCTGCGCGGACGTACTGGAGGCCGTCGGCGAGGGTGTAGGCCATTTCGAGGTCGGCGGTGGCCCCTGCTTCCTGCATGTGGTAGCCGGAGATGGAGATGGAGTTGAACTTCGGCATGTTCTTCGAGGTGTATTCGAAGATGTCCGCGATGATGCGCATGGAGGGGTCCGGCGGGTAGATGTAGGTGTTGCGCACCATGTATTCCTTGAGGATGTCGTTCTGGATGGTGCCGGTGAGCAGCTCCTGGGCGACGCCCTGTTCTTCTGCGGCCACGATGTAGAAGGCGAGGATCGGGAGGACCGCGCCGTTCATGGTCATGGAGACGGACATTTTGTCCAAGGGGATGCCGCTGAAGAGGATTTCCATGTCGAGGATGGAGTCGACGGCCACACCGGCCTTGCCGACATCGCCGACGACGCGCGGGTGGTCGGAGTCGTAGCCGCGGTGGGTGGCAAGGTCGAAGGCGATGGAGAGGCCTTTCTGGCCCGCCGCGAGGTTGCGGCGGTAGAAGGCGTTGGATTCTTCAGCGGTGGAGAAACCGGCGTACTGGCGCACCGTCCAGGGGCGGGCGACGTACATGGTGGCGTACGGTCCGCGGAGGAAGGGGGCGATGCCGGCGGTGTAGCCGAGGTGCTTGCAGTCGCCGTAGACGGCCTGGTCGTACACGGGGTCGATGGCGATCTGTTCGTTGCTCATCCACGCATCGGATGCATGGGAGGGGGCTGCCGCTCCGGTTTTCGTTTCGGGGTAGGCAACGTTGGCAAAATCGGGGATATTGCTCATTTTAATATGGAAATGTTTTTGTTGTTAATGGTTCCGGGGTGGGTGCCGATCAGATGCCGAGCTTGTTCTGCAGGGTGTCGAGCACATCGTGGCAGTTGGCGCGCACATGGATGAACATGTCCACTCCGGCTGCTTCGAAGGCAGGCACTTGTTCTTTCGGATACCCGGCGAGCATGATGGTCATGTCCGGCTTGGCTGCCTTCACGGCTGCGCAGAATTCGGGTGCGATGTCGCCGTAGGTGTCGTCCGTGGAGCAGATGACGCATGCGCCGAGGCCGCTCTTCACGGCTGCGTCCGCAGCTTCCTGCACGGTTTTGAATCCGGCGGGGTACATGGTGTCGAAGCCGCCGGCGCGCAGGAAGTCCTGCGAGAAGTCGGCGCGTGCCTTGTACTGGCGCAGCGGGCCCATGGTGGCGAGGAAGACTTTCGGGCGGCTGCCCGTCTTCGCCTGGTAGGCGACGGCTTTGTCGAGGAGGCGTTCGAAGCGTTCCGTGGCATGGCGCACGGGGAGGGGTTCGACGGTGATGCCGACGGGGCATGCATAGATGCCTGCGAGGGCTTTCTGGATGCCGCAGGTGGTGGCGGAGCCGAGTACGGCGGTTACGTCTTCCACGCTGTCTCCCTGAAGGGCGACTTCGGCCGCATCGGCATGGCAGCACTTCGGTGCGCCTGCATCGGCACCCTTGGCGGGGCATGCTCCGGTTTCAAGCGGTTTTTCTTCGAGGTTGACGTAGCGGTTGACGCCGACGTAGGTCTGGCGGCGCTGGTCGGCGAATTCGAAGCGCTTGGCTGCGGTGGCGTTGATGTCTTTCTGGACGGAACCCGTTTTGAGGGCGGAGACCATGCCGCCTTCGGATTCGATTTTCTGGAAGCGTTTCCAGGATTCCCTGGCGACTTCGTCGGTGAGGGTTTCGATGTAGTAGGAGCCGCCTGCGGGGTCCACGACTTTGTCGAGGTTGCATTCGCCCTGCAGGATGAGCTGGACGTTGCGGGCAATGCGGCGGGCGAATTCGTCCGGACGGCGCACTCCGGCGTCGAAGGGGGTGACGTCGAGGCTGTCCACGCCGCCGATGACGGCGGAGAAGGCCTGTGCCGTGCCGCGAAGCATGTTCACCCACGGGTCGACCTTGGAGATGGTCCAGGAGGAGGTGGCGGCGTGCAGTTTGATCTTGGCGGATTCTTCCGAGCCGCCGCAGGCGACGACGATCTGCGCCCAGAGCATGCGGAGTGCGCGGATTTTGGCGATTTCAAGGAAGAGGTTGGAACCGACGCCTACGGTGAAGCGGATGCGGGGTGCGACCTGGTCTACGCTGAAGCCGGCGGCTTCCATGGCGCGGAGGTAGGTGACGGCGGTGGCGATCATTGCGGCCACTTCGTCGAAGGCGGATGCTCCCGCATTATGGTAGGGCAGGCCGGATACGCCGATGGTTGCGAAGTCGTCGGTCGTGTTGGCGAGAGCCCATTTCATCATGGAGGCCATTTGTTTCTTGGCGCCGCAGAAGCCCATGCCGCCGCAGATGCTGCCTTTCATGACGAGCTTGCCCAGCGGGTCGAAGAGGACGCCGCCCTTGAGGGTCCTGGAGCCGTAGCCGTTGTTCCTGGCAGCTTCCGCCAGCATGGAGAGCGTGGCGAGGCCGCAGGAGCCGAGGGAGACGTAGACGGGGGTAGCGGCGAGGTCGATGCCTTTCAGGGCCGTGTTCCAGTCTGCGAGGTTGGAGAGTTTGACGCCTTTCTTGCAGTTGAGCGTGATGTTGACGGCAGTGCCTCCCTTGGAGAGTTCTTCGAGGGCTTTCTTGTTGAAGCCTTCGGGGGAGCATGCCTGGATGCCCTGGGCGATGTCCCACGGCTTGGAGCGGTAGCCGAGCGGGCGCGTGCCGCGACGGTACGGGAATTGCCCGGGCTCGTCGATGGCGGTTTTCACGTCCTCGGCGTTATAGATGGGATTGAGAGTAATCCCGTCCACAAGCTTGGTGAAAAGTGTTTTGTCGAAATCGGCGCCTTTCAGCGCCTCTACCGCAGCGTCACGCCATTCGGCGTATGTAGCGGGTGCGAACTCTTCGAAGCTGACCTCCGAAGCCTGTTTTTCATTTCCCTGTTGCATGGCGAAGTCAATTGGGTCTCGGTTGAATGTATATCGGCCACGATGGCAGACCGAGCTTGCCGTCGTGTGTCTACATGATGCTACAAGCTTTTCTGATTGTCCAGCCCGAAAAAACGGGCCGGAGGGAAAAGCGGGTTCCGTTGTCGCATGAAGTATAATGCGCGGGGCGGGGAGTGCATTTTCTGAATGTTGGAGGAGAGTTCGTTATGCGCCTTTTTCTGCTGTTTTCGTGCCGGGCGGCCGCTTGCGGTGCGGGATCGCGCAAAAAAGGAGACCGGAAGCGGTCCGGTCTCCTGAAAAGTGTTTGATGGATGCAACGGGCGGGTTACGGTTCGCGGACGATGCCCATGAAGAGGGCGGGGGAGTCCGTCGAGTCCCGGTCGGGAACGATCATCCAGACGAAGGGGCGGTCGAGCGCGAAGCTGATGCGTTCTTTGGGAACCATCGCGCTCCTCATCATCATGACGGCGGCCGTGGCTGCCGCCGCTTCCGTGCCGTCTTCATCGACGGCGACGAAGCATTTCTGGTACACGGCCGAGACGTACAGGGGCATCTTGGTGGTCGTCATTTTCGAAAAGTCGGCATTTTCGCCGAAGGCATCGTCCATGCCCATGTTTTTCAGGGGTTCGGAGAGGTCGCTGTCCGCCTCGAACTTGAATTTCGGCATGAAGAGTTCGACGGTAGGTTTCTCGCCTTCCGTGTTGCGCGCATTGTTGAGCGATTTGCGGATGTTGGAGAGCGAGTCGGGCGTGAGCGAGCGGACGAAGTCATCCACGGAGACGCCTTCGGGCGGCAGGATGGCGATCATCGCGCCGATGGTTTTGCCCTCGATGTTTTTGCCTTCACCGGGGCGGTAATCCAGTGAGATGGCACTGTATTCCTTGGTGACGACGCAGGGGAGGATGGAGGACTGGAACATGGTGGGTACCTGTTTCACGGCGCCGTTTTCCCGCTTGAAATCGCGGTTCGTCGTCTGAGCCGCCTTGAAGGGTGACATCCACTTGTCTTTCATGTAGATGGCATTGACGGCGACGAGGCGGGTCATCGGGTTGATGCTGTTGGGAGGCAGCAGGTCCTTGATACGGTCATGCGTGACTCCTTCCACCCATTTGTTGATGGTGAGACGGGAGGGATCGGGCTGCCCGGAGAAGTCGATATTCACCACGCTGTCTTTCGGCAGGGCTGCGGCATAGGCCGGGGCGATGGGGAAATCGGTGTTGATGTAGACGCGGTTGGCCGTTTCGAGCGAGAGTCCTGTGGTATCAGAGATGGCGGCAAGGCCGGATGTGTCTCCAAGTACGGCCTGCATCTGCTTGAGCGTGTTGCCCCCGGCTCCCGGAGTGAGCAGGGAGAGGCAGGATGCCGCCGAATAGGGGGATATGCAAACGTTGCCCTTGGCGGTTTTGGAAACCTGCTGAAGGAGGTCGATGTCGAATTTTTGTCCATCGGATGCGAAGGCTGTGCCGAGACCCACCATGGAGCAAATGAGCAGTTGGTTGATGTTTGCCATAAAGTAGAGTGTACGTGAAAAGGTAAATTGTTCAATAAAAATGTTTTTCTTCGATTTTTTTTGATGGGGGGCGAGGCGGGGTGCGCCTGATTGCTTGCCTGCGCCGTTTCGTTTTTACCTGCGCCCCTTGAGAATTTCATTGATGACGGGCAGGAGCGCCTTCGGGTGCCGATAGTCGGTTTGTCCTTTCCGGGCATCCGTGCGCACGTCGCCGCCCATGTCCCAGTACATGATGCCGCGCAGTTTCTGCGCTTTGGCGTATTCGCATTTTTTGCGGATGGTGGCGGGGCCGTTGAAGGTCATTTTGCGTTTGGTGCCGTCCGGATAGGTGAATTCCGCGGTGTCTGCTGTGGGCGGAAGGTTGGGGTGCTGTGCGACGATGTCGCTGTAGAGGCGTACGGAATCGGCCTTGGCGTCGCCCGTGCCCTGGAAGGGGACGCTGAGCATGATTTTGCTGTCCGGGAAGCCTTGCTTGCGGAAGGCGGCCAGCGAGCGGGTGAAGTCGTCGAAGGGGTAGCGGGCGGAGCTGGGGCCGTAGTTCTGGAAGGTGAAGTAGTCCACGGCGTCGATGCCCTTTTTCGGCATGCGGTAGCAGACGACGTGTAGGGAGATGGTGAAGCACATGTCCGGCTGAGCCTTGCGGATGCGCTGGGCGAGATCCGCGTAATTGTCCCATTGCCGGGCGGGAGGGTCTCCCTTGTAGGGGCCTTCGATCCATTCGAAGTCGAGGTCGACGCCGTCCAGCTTGTAGCGGTTGACAATGGAGGCGATTTCGCCGGCGAATTTCTGGCGGGCTTTCGGGTCGCGGAGCATGTCCTTCCATGCACCGCCCGCGATGCCGAGCCGTACCATGTGGTCGGCGGGGTTGCGAAGGCGGGAGCGAATCCATGCGATCTGGGATGCCCATGAGGCTTTGTCTTCGCCCATGCTGCGCTTGGTATCCGCAGGGAGGTGGAAGTACAGCAGCCTGTCCGCCCATGTGGGGGAGATGTCGCGTCCCAGCCGCGTGGCGGGGCGTGCTTCCTTCCATACGCGCAGTTCATCCATCATGCCCGTGTAGCCGGAGCCGATGAGGGTGGCATTGCCGATGCTTGTGAGCGGCTGGCTCTGGCCGGGTAGAAGTGCGACGGCTTTGCCGTTCACGAAGAGAGACGGGATTCCTTCCTTGACGACGCAGCCAAGCTGCACCCATTGCCCGGCGGGTACAGCGGGGATGCTGCCCTGATAGGTGTTTGCACCGTTCTGGATGGAGAGGGTGTCTCCCTTCCATGCGATGCGGAAATCGCCCGAGCGGATGAGTTCGGCATTCTGTGCGCCTTGCGGAGCATAGGAGGCTTCGAAGGTGAATGTCTTGAGATCCTGCGGGAGGACGATTCCCGGGATGGACATGAAGGCCTTGGGCCCCTTGAAGGCGAAGACTCCTTCCCTCCCGGCATGGGTTTTCAGCCAGGTGACGCCGTTGAATTTCGTGGCGCGGAAATCGGAAACGCCCGTGAGGGTGCCGTCGGCAGCCACGGAGGCGTTCATGTAGATGATGTCGGTTGTCTTGTTGAGGTGTTCGTCGCCGATCCAGTTCCAGCGGATGTGGCCGCCGCGAGAAGGAAGAGGCTGCAGGTGCGCAGGAAGGATGTTGCTGTCATGGGAAATGGCAAGGAGGATTGACGTTTTCCAGAGTAAAGGCATGAATCCGAAAAGACGAGGCTAATGTGGAGGCAGGGGCGGCAGGGGTGTTCCGAGTTCAAGTCCTGGACCCCATGGTATATCGCAGTCTTTCGTGTTCATGGGGACGTTGATCATTTTTATTCGTTTGGGATGAGGAGGTTCTGAAAGTTTTTGTGACTTATGAGCCGTGGATGTTGTGCGGCCGGGTTTGTTTTTTGGGGAGGTCGTGACGGGAAAATGAGGCTCTTTCACCATGCCGATGAAGACGGGATGGTTATGTTGTTCTGGCAGATGATCGGAGTAGAGGGGGGCAAGGTCAATGGAAGGGACAATGAGCCAGACGAATGGCCGGTTGATCGTGAAGGGGACCGGATCGTCCGAGCCTCCATCGCGGATGCCCATGGTGGCGACCATGGCCGTGGATGCCGCGCCTTCCGTGCCTTGTTCATCAATGCGGATGGAGCATTTCTGGATGAAGGAGTCGAGTGGAAGGGGGGGGTGGGCCGTCGTGATGCGAGGGAAGCCGTGGTCTGGTGAGAAGGCGGCTTTCAGTCCCATGTTTTTGAGGATGGGGATGAGGTTCGTTTCAGAAGCCATCTGGAATTTGGGTAGAGACAGGAGCATGGTTCTGATGGAGGACGTTTCCGGGGTGCTGCTCAAGCTTCTGCGGATGGCGGTCAGTTTGCCGGCGGTCAGGGATTGGACGAAGGTGTCGATTGTCATGCCTTCCGGAGGCAGGATGAAGATCATGCCTGCTCCGGGTCTCAAGCTGTGTGTTCCCTTGATCGGTTTCGGGACGAAGGGGAGGGCGACGGCGCTGTATTCGGGGGTGATGGTGCAGGGAAGCGCGGTTTGCAGGTGCATGGCCGGTACCTGTTTGGTGGTGCCGTCGGTGAGTGTGAAGGGGGCGTCGGTGGTGTATTGTTCATCGAATTCATTGTCCCATCGGTCTTTGATGTAAAAGGCATTGATGGCTGCAAGAGTTGTTTCGGGAGAGATTTGCCCGGGTGCAAGGAGTTCGCCGATCAGTCCGTGCGTGGCGGTTTCGACCCACTGGTTGATCGAGGTTCGTGCCTGTTCCGGGTTGTTGCGGAAGTCGATTCCGGTCACGCTGCTGCCGGGCAGTTGTGTTGTATAGGTTGGGCTGATGGGGAGCCTTGAATCCAGATAGAGGCGATTGGCGGATTCGATGTACAGGGAATCCGCTTTTCCTGCCTTGATGAGTGGCGAGAGGTCGCCCAGCGCGGTTTCCAGTTCGAGGTGCGTTTGGGGGGATGCTCCGGGAGCAAGCAACGTGATGGTTTCCGCTGCCGAGTAGGGGCATAGGCAGATGTTGCCGCTATTTGCTTTGGCGGCATTCTGGAGTAGTGATACGATGAAGTGGCTTCCTGTGTTTGCTTGTTTGGGTGGCGATGCAGGTTGAGCCGTTTGTGCCGCGTGGGCAATGGCGGCAAGCAGGAGGAGGGGAAGGATGCGGATGGCGAGTTTCATGGCAGGGAGCGTGCGACTTGAGGTGTGGCCGATAGGCCGTGATTGAACGTTGTCCGAGTGCCGCCGGGGAACGATGCTGGTGCATGCGGGTGTCGGACAGCGTTCAATGCATGTTGTAGCACGCTGTTTCTGCCGGAGGCAAGAAAAGATTGTGTAACAAGAGTGTTACAGCTTCACGCAATCGGCTGTCCGGTTACGGTTCGCGGACGATGCCCATGAAGAGGGGGGTGCAGGTGGGCTCGTCGCGGTCGGCAACGACGATCCATACGAATGGTCTGTCGAACCGGAGGACGAGGGGATGATCCGTTCTCATTTCGACCGGGCCGTCTCCCCAAAATGCTACCGCCGCCGTGGCTGCCGCCGCTTCCGTGCCTTCCTCATCCACCGAAATGAGGCATTTTTGATAGGCGGCGGAGAGCTGCAACGGAGTTTTGTCCGAAGAAATGCCGGAGAAGTCCGCATTGGGCGTGAAGGCGTTTTTCATACCGAGCGCAATCAGTGTCTGTCGCATGTCGATATCCATGGTGTATTTGAATTTCGGCAAAGCCAGAGCAACGACGGGTCGTTTACTTTCGATTCTTGTTTTGTTGAGATGACGGCGGATTTCGGTGAGTTTGGATGCATCCAGCTTGCTGACGAATTCATCGACGGAGACCCCTTCGGGCGGCAGGATGGCGATCATGCTTCCTTTTGTCCATGGCTTTTTGACTTTCTCCCGGTTCTCGATGGCTTTATCGTCTGGCATGTAGGGAAGTTCGATGGCGCTGTATGCCTCGGTCTTGCTGCAGGTGAACCTGAAACTGTGGTGCATCATGGGGACTTGCTTCACGGTGCCGTCGGTCAGGGTGAATGCTTCCGGCTTCGTGTTGTCCGGAAGGAATTCCATTTCCCATTTGTTTTTGAAACAAACGGCATTGACTGCGACGAGGCGGGTGTTTTGTACGATGCTGCCGCTGGGCAGGATGTTGTCGATGCGCCGATGGGTGGCCTTCGAGACCCATTGGTTGATGGTGTCGCGTGCTGCGCCGGGATTGTTCCGGAAGTCGATGGATGTGACCGCTCCTTTCGGTACTGCGGCCTTGTAGGCTGCATTCAGGGGTAGCTGTGAGTCTACATAGATGCGGTTCGCCGTTTCAAGGGCGAGAGTTGTTTTTTCTGCCAGTGTCTGGAGTCCGGAGGTGCTGGAGAGGAGGGTTTTTATCTGGGCCAGCGTTTCGTGCGCAGCTCCGGGTTCGAGGAGCCGGAGGGTTCCGGCTGCGGAATAGGGGGAGATGCAGATGTTTCCCTGTTGGGCCTTGGCTGTTTGTTGCAGTAGTTCAAGGCCGAAATTGCGGGTTTCGTCGGCAACTGCGGTGGTGAGGCCGATGGTGGCTGCGAGCAGGAGTGGGGCGGTTTTGTTCATGTTGTCAGGAGTTTGGAATAATGCACAGAGTTTCTGTGTCTGTATGATAATAGATGTTCCTTGGCGGCAATCAAGGAGGAAATGGAGGGTCTCGCCGTTTGGATCGGGTATCACGGCTCCCGGACGATGCCGAGGATGAGGATGGGGGTGGCGGGGTCGGGTGAGTTCGGGACGATGAGCCAGAGGAAGGGGCGGTTGAGTTTGAAGTCGAGCCGTGGCGGTGCGCCGAAGGGGGCGTCGGCACTGGATGCTGCTGTGACGACGGTGCCTTTTTCATCGATGGCGATGTTGCATTGGTGGTGGAATCCGTTGATTTTGAGCCCGGGTGTAGGCGAGATGCCGGAGAAGTCGGCGGTGTCCTGAAAGGCATTCGGCATGCCCATGGCGGGCAGGGCTTTGGAGAGGTCGAAGGTGGATGAGATGGTGAATTTCGGGATGGCGAGGACGATGTCGCGCAGGTTGCGCCCGTTTTGCGATGCGGCGAGTTTTTTCCGCATGTCGGCGATGGTTTCCGGTGTGAGGGTGGAGATGAAGTTTTCGATGGCTGTGCCTTCGGGCGGGAGGATGGCGATCATGCTGCCGGGAGCCTGTGCGGAGCTTTCGGGCGGGGTGCGGTACGGCAGTTCGACGGCACTGTATTGAGGGTCGATTACGTAGTTGAAGGAGGCTACCTTGTGCATGGTCGGCACGGTTTTCGTGGTGCCGCTGGGCAGGGTGAAGGGGCGGGGGACGGTGTAGTGTTTGGCGAAGGGGGTGAGCCAATGGCTCCGGTACCGGAGTGCGGAGACGGCGATGAATGCAGTATTGCCGCTGACGGAGTCGGGAGGGAGGAGTTCGCGGATGGCGTCGGATGTGGAGGTGCGGATGTAGTTGTTGATGGCTGTGCGGGCTTTGTCCGGCGCATTGCGGATGTCGAGGCTGATGAGGGTCTGTTTCGGCCATGCGTTGCGGAATCCCTGTTTCAGGGGGAAGCTGGCGTCCACATAGATTTGTGCGGTCTGGAGGGAGTTTCCTTTTTGCTGGCGCAGGGAGGGTAGCCAGGGTTTGGTGCCGCCGAGGGTGTCGGCAATTTGCTGCCGGGTGGCGCCTGCAGCTCCTTTTTCCAGGATGAGGAGGGGTGCGGCTGCTGAGCAGGGTGCGATGCAGATGTTGCCCTGGTGCTGTTTGTCCGCCTGTTTCAGCAGTTCGAGGCTGAAGCGGTTCGGTTCGTCTGCGGCGGCGGGGTGCAGGGCGGTCAGCAGGGCGAGGGCGGCGGTTGTACGGATGTGTTTCATGTGTGGATGCGGTGTGGGGTTTAATGTTTCGGGGTGGGAGTTTTGATGTTCATGGGCGATGCCGATGAATCGAGCTCAAGTCATGTTCGGGACTTTACTTGCATAAGGAAAGCATATATACAGGCTTCGTTTTTTGGATTCCAAGAACATGGCTTTTCCAAAACGGAAATGGCATTGGGGTTTTTTTAACTGAAAATACTTATTATGGCAACAACAAAAGCAGCTTTCATTTATATCGCTCCGGAGAATGACTATAAGGAGCATCATGCGTTTATCGATTCTCCGGTTGTCAGCTTGGCTGTTGTCGGAGTGAAGGATTATGAGGAGGCGGAACGGGTGGCTCAGGATTTGGTGAACCAGGGCGTGACTGCAATCGAGCTGTGTGCCGGGTTCGGCTTCAATGGTGTGGCGCGTATCAGCAAGGCAGTTGAAGGCAAGGCGCTTGTCGGGGTGGTGAGGTTCGATCTTCACCCGGCTTTCGGTCATCAGAGCGGTGACGGGGTGTTTTAAGCTGCCATTGCCTTGCGAGCAAGGTTCTTTTTGAAACGAGGCGAGGGTCGTCGCTTCGTGGGGTAGCGGTCAGGAAGCTTCCATGATGCCGATGTGCTGCCGGATGGCTTCGGAGTAGTGTTCCGGGGCGTTTTTGGAGGTGTCGTAGGGGACGAAGGAGCGTTTTTTAAGTTGGTCGAAGGTTTCTCCGGGGCGGTGCTGGAGTGCGCCGCGGTCGAAGGCTTTCTGGTCGATGAAGCCGTTGAGGAGGATGATGGGGTTGGTGCGGATGCCGGGGGTGGCTTTTTTGAGGGAGGGGAGGAGTTCCGTGGTGCAGTTGTGGAGGAGGGTGTTGTAGAATTCGGGGTGTTTATGGAGGGCGTTGGCGCGTTCGACGAAGTCGGTGAGGACGGTGCGGATTTGAGCCGGGGTCATGTTGAAGCGGTAGAGGTAGAGGTCTTCGGGGCGGTAGTTGGAGCGGAGGGCGAAGATGTCCGGTTCGGTGGCGAAGATGTAGATGAAGCCGAAGCGTTTGTAGAGTCCGGCGATGGTGCCTTGGGGCGTTTCGGAGTCGAGGCGGGTTTCGCAGGAGAGGGCGAGCTGGCGGCCGTCCGAGAAGCCGAAGGTGAGCATGGTGTGGGCAACGGCTTCCATGCCGTCCCAGTGGCAGACGGCGAAGTCGAGGGTGCGGAGCCGGGCGAGGTCGTAGGTTTGGGTGATGTAGCGGACGTCGTAGTCGTCGACGCTGCGGTAGTTGAAGTCGCGGATGTCGTGCAGGGTGAGGGTGTTTCCTTGGATGGTGCCGTAGGGGAGGCGGCTCCATGAGGGGAGCCAGGGACGGTCGTTGGTGGGGGTGATGCAGAGGTATCCGATGTTGAGGATGGCAGCGAGCGCCCAGAGGCCGGGGATGCTCCATTTCCACCGGCGGTAGTAGACGGCTGCGGCGATGCCGCCGAGGTAGAGGGTGAGGAAGAGCCAGACGAGAGGGAGGCAGTACCAGACGATGCCCGCGCTCCACAGGAGGACGATGCCGAGCAGGATGAGGTGAAGGATGCGGAGCGTTTGGCGGAGGGCGGGCATGCGGGGGTGTCAGCAGGAGGTGAAGGCGTCCCGGATGCCTGCATCAAGCGCGTTGAAGGCGAGGCGGAGTTCGTCTTCGGTGATGCAGAGGGGGGGCATGAGGACGACGGTGTCGTGGACGACGGGGCGGGTGAGGAGGCCGTGCGGGCGCATGGCGACGCAGGCTTTTTCTCCGGCGCGTTCTTCGGGGGTGAAGGGGGAGCCGTTTTCGCGGCAGAGGTCGATGCCGAGGATCATGCCGGTGGCGCGGACGGCGGAGATGAAGGGGTTGGTGTGGAGGAGCTGCTGCGAGAGTTCGTCGATGAGGCGGATTTTGGGCGGCAGTTGTTCGAGGGTGCGTTCCTGTTCGAAGATGTCGAGGGAGGCCATGGCGGCGGCGCAGCCGATGGGATGGGCCGTGAAGCTGTGGCCGTAGTAGAAGGTTTTGCCTTCGGTGGGTGCGCCGAGGAAGGCATTGTAGACTGTTTCGGTGGTGAGGACGGCGGCCATGGGGGTGTAGCCTCCGGTGAGGCCTTTGGCGCAGCAGAGGAAGTCGGGGATGATGCCTTCTTTCATGCAGGCGAAGAGGTGGCCGGTGCGGCCGAAGCCGGTCATGACTTCGTCGAAGATGAGGAGGATGCCCCGGGAGTCGCACCAGTCGCGGAGTTCGCGGAGCATGCCTTCGGGCCACGGGGTCATGCGGTTGACTCCCTGGATGATGGGTTCGATGACGATGCCGCAGGTTTGGGCGCAGGTTTCTTCGTCGAGGGCGCGGAGGTCGTCCATGCTGCGGACGTGGGAGACTTCCATGCCGAAGCCCCGGAATTTTTCAAAGAAGGTGCCGACTCCTCCGAGGCTGGCGGCTCCCATGGTGTCGCCGTGGTAGCAGTTCGAGAAGGCGATGAAGCGGCGGCGGCGTTCTTTGCCGGGGGTTTGGATGGAGGATTGGAAGGCGAGTTTGAGGGCGGATTCGAGGGCGGTGGAGCCGTCGTCCGAGAAGAAGACGCGGGTGAGGGTGTTTTCCGGGAAGTACGAGACGAGGCGGGCGGCGAGTTCGGAGGCGAGGCCGTGCCCGAAGCCGAGGAAGGAGCTGTGCGCGATTTTGTCGAGCTGCGCCTTCATGGCGTCGATGAGGCGGGGGTGGCTGTGGCCGTGGATGTTGACCCAGATGGAGCTGTTGCCGTCGATGTATTTGCGGCCGAGGCTGTCTGTGAGCCAGACTCCCTCTCCTTGTTCGATCATGAGGATTTCGCTTTCCTGCCCCCAGATGCTTTGGGGGTTGAAGGGGTGCCAGCAATGCGCGAGGTCCTGCGCGATCCAGTGGGAGGTTTGTTCCTGCGGTGTCATGATGAAAAGGGGCGTTATTCGCCGGAGCCTTCTTCATCCTGACGGGTGGAGAAGCGCATGAGTTCGGCTTCGAAGTAGAGGGGGACGTCGCCGGTGGGGCCGTTGCGGTTTTTGGCGAGGAGGAGGTTGGCGTGTCCGGCGCGCTGCTGGCGTTCTTCGTCGTTTTCCGCATAGTAGGCGGAGCGGTAGAGGAGGCCGATCATGTCGGCATCCTGTTCGATGGCTCCGGATTCGCGGAGGTCGGACATGCGGGGTACGCCGAGGCTGCCGCCGGTGCGGTTTTCCGGGCCGCGGTTGAGCTGGGCGAGTACGATGATGGGTACCTTGAGTTCCTTGGCGAGGGATTTGAGGCCGCTGGAGATTTCGGCGATTTCGCGTTCGCGGCTGTTCTGGGCCTGTTTGGTGTGCGAGCGCATGAGCTGGAGGTAGTCGATGCCGATGGCGGCGAGTTCCCCCTGGTCGCGCAGGACGCGGCGTGCCTTGGCCCGGAGTTCGTTGATGGAGATGGCTGCGGTGTCGTCCAGTACGAGGCGGGATTTGCGCAGGACGCTGACGACGCGCGCGAAGTGTTTTTGTTCCTGCTGGGTCATGGAGCCGCGGGCCATCATTTCTGCGCGGCGGATGCCGCTGCGGGCGAAGATGAGGCGTTCGACGAGCTGGACGGAGGGCATTTCGCAGGAGAAGATGAGGGAGGGCTTGTTCAGGTCGAGCGCGATGTGCTCCATCATGTTGAGCAGGAAGGATGTTTTACCCATGGAGGGGCGGGCTGCGACGACGAAGAGTTCACCGGCCTTGAGGCCGTTGCTCATGCGATCAAGCTTTTCGAAGCCGGTGGTGATGCCGAGGATGCCGCCTTTTTGCGCGAGGAAGCGTTCCATGTTCGTGACGGCTTCGGCGATGACCGTGGAGAGGGATTGTTCCTCCCCGTGTTTCATTTTCTCGCGGATGCCGAGGACGTCCTGTTCCACGGAGTCGAGCAGTTCGGCGATTTCCTCTTCGGCGGCGAAGGCCTTTTCCATCGAGCGCGAGGTGGTGGCGATGATGGAGCGGAGGACGTATTTTTCCTGCAGGGTTTCGAAGTGCGGGTCGAACAGCGCGGTGTTCGTGGTGTAGGAGTAGATTTCGGTGAGTCCCGCGAGCCCGCCGACGGCTTCGAGCTGGTGCTTGTCCGTCAATTCCTGTGCGACGGAGGTGATGTCGAGCGGCTGGTTTTTGTTGTAGCGGTCGAGGAAGATGTTCCAGAGCAGTTTGTGGGCCGGTACGTAGAAGTATTCTTCCCCCATGCCTTTCGTGATGCAGCGGCCCAGGATGTACGAGGGGTCGATGGTCATCATGGAGAGGACGCTTTTTTCGACGCGCGGCGCCTGAGGCACGGTGCGGGATTCCGGTGAGGACGCCGGAGCTTTCGTCAGCTCAAGGGGAGAGAAGGAGGTGGCATCGTTACTCATGGAATCGGAAGGGAAAAGGAAGCGATGAAGCGGAGGACAGGCTACCATAAAGCCGCGTATGGTGTCAAGCCGGCGACCCGGAAACCGGAGGGCGGAAGGATGACGGTTAAATTTTTGAATGATTATAAAAAGTCGCGATTTGCTCTTGACGGATGAAGAAGATGTATGCGATATTACATCCGGCAAAAGAAAAGCCATATTCAATAATATGTTAGTAGGAAAAAAAGCACCCGCAATTAAGGCAAGCGCAGTTGTGAACGGCGCAATCGTCGAGAATTTCTCTCTGGAACAGTATCTTGGCAAGAAGTACGTGCTTCTGTTCTTCTACCCGAAGGACTTCACGTTCGTATGCCCCACGGAGCTGATCGGTTTTCAGGATGCTCTGCCCGAGTTCGAAAAGCGTGATGTGGCCGTGATCGGCTGTTCCACGGACTCCGAATTCTGCCACTGGGCATGGGTCAACACCCCGCGCGTGCAGGGCGGCATTCAGGGCGTGACGTACCCGATCGTCTCCGATATCAACAAGACGATCTCCGAGAGCTACGATGTGCTTGCCGGTGAGCAGTATGTGGATGAAGACGGCGAAGTGCAGACCGTGGGCGATCTCGTTGCCTACCGCGGCCTTTTCCTGATCGACAAGCAGGGCATCGTGCGCCACCAGCTCATCAACGATATGCCCCTCGGCCGCTCGACGGACGAAGCGCTCCGCGTGGTGGACGCTCTCCAGCACTTCGAGCAGTTCGGCGAAGTTTGCCCGCTCGGCTGGCACAAGGGCGCAGAAGCCATGAAACCCAGCCACGAAGGCGTGGCGGAATACCTGAGCAAGTAAGCACGGGCTTTACATTCTCTATGTTCAAGGCGGGGCTCCGGCTCCGCCTTTTTCGTGTGGCAAACGAGGGTTAGCTGCAGATGACACGGATTGGCAGAGATGAAGCAAGTGAAAATCCGGCCGATTGCCGGATTGAGGTATGCTAATGGATATTTATTTTCAATATTTTATTGTTATTTTTGCAAAATATTGAAAATCATGATTTTATTCCTTATCCGGCGGTCAGCCGGATGCGCATAGTCAAAGTCTGTGCCAATCTGCGCACTCTGTGGCTCAAACCGCCGTGGAGACGGATCGTCAGCGGCGGTTGAACCGGGAGACTTCGCGCTGCACTTCGCGCAGTTCGACGCGAGCCTTGAGATCGTAGCGCTGGTCGCGGAACGTTTTGCCCTTGCCGACGCCGATCTCGGCTTTCACCTTGCCGTTCTTCCAGTACAGGCGGAGGAGGGGCAGGGAATAGCCCTTCTGGGCGAGCTTCATTTCAATCTTGAAGATCTCCCGTTTGTGCATGAGCATGCGCCGGGGGCGTTTCGGTGCATGCTGGAAGAACTCGCCTGCCGTTTCCCACGGCTGGATGTCGCAGCCGTACAGGAGGAGCTGCCCTTTCTCGACGCGGGCGAAGGCATCGGAGATGTTCACTTTGCCGGCGCGGATGGATTTCACCTCCGTGCCTTTCAACTCGAGGCCGCACTCATGCTGCTCGAGGATTTCGTAATCGCGGCGGGCTTTTTTATTGGTGGAGATGTCGGAGGCCATTGGTCGGGAGGAAGGTGGGGTGATGAATCGACAAGCGGCCTGAATCGCAAAGACTCAGGCCGCCGTCATGGAAAAACCTGAGGCAATCAGTTGTCGCTGCCGAAGGGGAAATCGTCGTCGCCGGAAGCTTCGTCTGTGGTAGATACGGAGACGGATTCTTCCTTCTTTTGCCAGACGAGCTTGCCTTCGATAATCTCGGTCAGGGCGATATCCCCGGCACCCATGTGCGGAGTCGTCGGAATCAGCGGGGATCGGCCGGAGTTGAGCTGGGCAACGCGCTGGGAGACGATGTTGACCAACAACTGGGGATCTTGAACCACTTGGGCGGCTTTATCAATAAGTTCAGTCTTCATGAGAAAAGGGACACGAGCGGGATTCTGAGCCCGCGAGCGGAAAAACTTAACCGAACGGAGTGGCGGAAGCAAGCCTCGAGTGTGTCAGATGGTAAAATAATTGGTTATGGAAGCCAGCGCTCCTTGACAACCCGTGCCGAAAACGCCATCATCCCCTCATGAAGACGATGCTTCTCGTTCTGCTTTCCGCCGCTGCCGTATCTTGCACCAGCCCCGTGCCGGCTTCCGCTCCTGCGGCGCGAGGGAAAACCGGCGCCGTGCCGCAGGCAGCGCAAGGCAATGCCCTGGTGGATGTGATGGCGCTGGGAGGCCGCATCTGGCAGAATGAATGCGCCGGGAAGCAGGAAGGCCTCGTCTCGTGGAATGCCGGGGAAGAATTTCCTTCGCTCGGCATCGGCCACTTCATCTGGTACCCGAAGGGATACAGGGGGCCGTTCGAAGAAAGCTGGCCGTCGTTCGTCCGGTTCGCTCAGGCGAAGGGCGCTCGCGTACCCTCCGAGCTGCAAGGCACGCCGCCGTGGAGCAGCCGCTCCGCCTTCATGGCTGATGCCCGGAATCCCCGCGTGAATGCAATGCGTGCATGGCTCGCCCAGCCCGGCATCGTGCGGCTCCAGACGGAATTCATCATGGCGCGCTCCCGGCAGGCTCTCCCCGCCATGCTGGCGGCATCGTCGCAGCCCCGGGAGGTAGAAGCCCGGTATCATGCCCTCTCGCGGACGACGGGCGGCATGTATGCGCTGGTGGACTATGTGAACTTCAAGGGCGAGGGAACCAACCCCGATGAACGCTACAACGGGCAGGGATGGGGCTTGCTGCAGGTCCTCGAAAACATGCGCGGGCAGCCGCAGGGCAGCGAAGCCTGCCGCGAATTCTCCCGTGCGGCTGCCGGGGTATTGGCCCGCCGTGTCGCCAACAGCCCGAAAGCCCGTGGAGAACAACGTTGGTTGCAGGGATGGACCAACCGCTGCAAGACCTATGCCGGGGAATGATGGCAGGAAAAAAGTCGTATCAGGCGGTTTTTCTTGCCTTTACGCTTGACAAACGGTGGCGAAGCGAGTATTTCTCACCGCTTCCAAGAAAGAAAATATACTATGCCATACCCCAAAGAAGAAACAACATTGATTCTGTTCAAGCCGGACTGCGTGCGCAAGAATCTCTCCGGCGCCGTGCTGAAGCGTTTCTTGGACGAAGGTTTTCGCATTCGCGGTATCAAGATGATGCAACTGACTGAAGAAGTGCTTCGCGAACATTACGCGCACATCATCGACCTCGTGATCGACGGCAAACCTCTCTTCCCGAAACTGAGTACTTTCATGACCAGCTCCCCCGTGGTCGCCCTGGCTCTCAGCGGCCCCGGCGTCATCGTCCGCGTGCGTGAACTCCTCGGGCCGACCAACTCGCAGAAAGCCGACAAGGGAACCATCCGCGGCGACTTCGGCACAGACAGCATGATGAACATCTGCCACGCCTCCGATTCTCCCGAATCCGCCGATGCCGAACTGCACCGCTTCTTCAAGGAAGGTGAGCTCTTCACCTGCTGCATGGATTGATCTCCGGCAACCTCGAACATTCATTCAACACGCAAACAACCGCTCCATTGCATGGGGCGGTTGTTTGTTTTATCGGGAAGGTAACCTCGGTAATCCGGGCGGAGGATTGGGAATACCCCCACCCGGCAGATGACTGGATGGAATAACGATCCGCTTCTTCCATAACGATGCCGGGAGAAGGGGGAAATCCTTGGAATCAGCAAGGCCGTTTACCTGATGAAAAGCAGGAAGGCGACATGGTAACGATACTTCCAGATGGTATGTATTAAAGATTATTTCAGAAATATAAAATGAATGCGTGTAACTATTTTCTATCTATCGCAATTAATATTAAAATATTATTTTTTTGTTTGTTCTAAAACGTATTCCCGTATTTCGGGTTCTAGGTCTATCCACCTAGGCTGTGTTTTTTCTTGTTGGCAACGGGTGACATATTTCAACGCATATTCCTTCGCTTTCTCAATATTTACTTCTGTACCTGTACCGTCATAATATATGGCATATAAAAATTTATATGCAGTGGAATCTGTGCGTTTTTCAAAACTGGTTATTGACTTTTTAAACCACGATTTGGCCAGTTGCTCGTTATTTCTATAATTCCTGTATAAATGACCGAGTTGCCATTGGGCTTCCGCTAATCCTTGTAATGCTGCCATTTTCAGCCACGATTCGCTTATTTGTACACATTGTTCCTCGTATACAATATACTCATAAAACCAACCCCCTAATTGGTATTGACCCTCCATTTCCCCTTTGATTGCTCGTTGCAACATATCGTCGGGCGGAGCAGGGATTGCGGATCGAAATATGCCTTTTTTATATAGGCGTTTTTGCATTTTCAGCACTTCGTCCACATTAGTCTGCTGTTGTTGCGGTTCATTTGTGCCGTGCATAGACTCGGCCAATAAATACGGTTGTATGATCAATATACCGCCTAGGAATCCTATGATTTTTTTAGTTTGCATTTGTGTTGATTACTTGCCATGCACTTTACCATATTTTGGTAAAGTGCATGAAAATGATGTGTTTTTATTCTCCGAAATAATACGATTTATTTGATATAGTAACTACATGCCCACCATCTTTTGCATCTGTTGCTTCAATATGAAAGCGAATACCAATCAGTCCCGTACGAAAAAGACCAATAGCTAAGCCTCCACCTTGATAACCACTACCGTAGCCAACACGATCTGCCTGAGAGAGTTCATTTATATCCCGG
Source organism: Neoakkermansia glycaniphila (assembly GCF_900097105.1). Classification (GTDB taxonomy): domain Bacteria; phylum Verrucomicrobiota; class Verrucomicrobiia; order Verrucomicrobiales; family Akkermansiaceae; genus Akkermansia; species Akkermansia glycaniphila. The sequence continues at coordinate 1,746,767 of NZ_LT629973.1, forward strand.
AATCCCAATAGTGTTGGTTTTTCGTGGCCGAGGGAAAAATAGTAGGTTTCTTCAAATGTTTTTTTGTTTTGACATATAATGCGAAAAACACGCACAGTGATTGCTGGAATATCTTGGCGGCGTTTAGCGTAGGCATCCATCACTTTGGTACATGGGTAGGTTTTCCCATTTTTAAGAGTTGTACTGTTGGATGGCTTCCACTTTGCAACAACATAAGCACGTTTGTGTCTACCCAGTGGTTCAGTGAAACATTGTCCATATTTCCATTCGACTATTGTAGACCAAAACCAGCACGTGCGTTCATCAATGTAGGCTTTACCATACATACAGTCACGAACCATTTCTGGTGTTATTTCTTCTCCATCATATTCAGGGCTCGAGTCGTCTATTTTTTTATTATTCGTTTGGCGACTATCTGATTGTCTATTAATGTAAGGCGAAGGGCCCGTATGATAGGGACTACTTGGATCGGAGCTAGCTAATCCTAATTTATCTGTATAGTACAAAGGCCTATTCCCAACGAAGCCGTACAAATTCCATCCCCCTTGTTCAGCGATTGGGTCGCGTGAGGTCCAGCGGCCATCGGTGGGGTTGTAGTGGCGGTAGTTGTAGTAGACGAGGCCGAGGTCTTCGTCGTGGTGTTCGGAGGAGAAGCGGAATGGGTTTTCCTTGGCCATGTCGCCTTCCATGGAGGTGATGTTGCCGTAGGGGTCGTACTGGTAGGATGCACGGCGCAGGCCTTTGCCATCGAAGAGTGAGACGACGTTTTTGCGGAGGTCGTGGGCGTAGTAGAGGGTTTCGCGTGCCGTGCCTTCACGCGTCCACAGGGTGAGGGCGAGGGGGCGTGTGGCGACGGGTTCGGAGGGGTCCCACCGGTAGGTTTTCGCGACGTACAGGGCAGTTTCGTCCGTCGCGTCGATTTCGGCAATTTGCACGTATCCATGATAGATGTAGCGGAGGCGTTTCGTCAAGCCGGAATCATCACTTGTCGCTTTTTCTATGCGGCGGCCCATGAAGTCATAGACGCTGTCGATGCGCCGGTCTCCCTGTTGGAAGGAGGTGGGGCGGTTGTCGGCGTTGTGTTGGGCGTTCCATTCTCCGGTGGCGGTGCGGATGAGCGTTTGGTTGCCTGCGGCATCGTAGGCGGGGGAGAAGGTTGCCTGTCCCTGTGCGGCGATGGAGCTGTACTGGTTGACGAGGTTGGTTTGGTAGGAGGTTGCCGTGGCGTTGTTTTGCGCGGTGATGCGGTTGCCGATGTTGTCGTAGGCGTACGCATGCCGGGTTCCGTCGGTGGATGTTTCACCGGTGAGTTCGCTGCGGCCGTTGTAGGCGTAGGTGCGGGTGACAGTGGGTTTGGTTGATGCGTTGCGGTAGTCGCTTTGGCTGACGGGACGCAGGAGGCTGTCGTAGTCGTAGCGGTAGCGGTCGGGGTGGAGCGCTGTTTGGACGTTGAGGCCGTTGTAGCGGATGTCGGTGATGATGTTGAGGTCGGGGTGCCAGGTGTGTTCGCGGCGGAGGCCGGAGGGGTAGAGGATGTGGTTGAGGAGTCCGCTTTGGGTGTCGTAGGCGTAGGCGAAGCCGGAGGATGCGGCGAGGCGTCCGGCGGTGTCGTAGGCGTAGTCGACGGTGTCGATGGGCACGTTCCTGTGCTTGAGACTGTAGCCGTTCGTGCGGCCCCAGGTGTCGCGGGTATGGGTGAGGATGCTTTCAACGGGGCCTTCCGTTTGTTCGCTTTCCACTTCGCCGTATTGGTTGTAGCGGAAGGTGCGGGCGCCGGAGGCGTCGGTGATCTGGGTGGGCTGGCCGAGGTGGTTGTAGGCGTAGGTGACGGCGGGGGTGTCGTCGTTGTAGGTGGTGCCTGCAAGTTCCCCGGTGAGGGAATGGTAGGTGTAGGTTGCCGTGATATCACGAGCATCTTTTTTGCTTGCAAGGCGGTTGAGGCTGTCGTAGGTGTAGGTGTCTTCTTTGTCGTCCGCGTACCGTTTAGTGATGAGGAGGCCTGTGGCCGCGTCATAGGACCAGAGCGTATGTTCGGCTTCCGGCTGGTTGATAAGGCTGGAAGGATCCGTTTCGATTATCTGGGCCGGATTTTTCCACGTCCACATGTCAGAGATTCGGTTATCGTCGGTGTAGTCCCAGACGATGGGTTGTACGGCTGTGCCGTACTGGGCCGTTTTACGGCTGCGGATGTCGTAGCGGTAGCAGGCGGTTTTGCCCTGCGCATCGGTGATGCAGGAGGGCTGGCCGGTAACGTGGTCGTATGCCGTGGTGGTGGCGTTACCGGCTCCGTCGATGGTTTTGACGGGACGGCCGGCTGTGTCGTATTCGGCGGTGGTAGCGTTGCCACGTCCGTCGGTTTGCGTCATGACCATGCCGGCGGCGGTGTAGCTGCGGCGGTAGTTGGTGACGATGCCGGCGTAGTCCGTGGCATGGATGACGAAGCCGTCCATGCCGGTCTGGCTGGCGACGGCGTCGATGCCCGGCTGGGTGGTATAGCTGATGCGCTGGGTGGGGGTGCCGTAGTGGGTCCACTGGACGCTGCGGTTGCCGCGGACGTCGATGGTGACGGTTTTGGAGGCGAGTTCGAGATCAAGGTCGGAGGTCAGGGTCAATGACGTTTGCGTGAGCGGCTGGCCCTCGGCGTTGTAAGTAGTGGTAGTTTGTTGGCTGTAGACGCCGTCTTCTTCGCAGATGTAGGTTTGAGCGTGTTCCGTGATGCGGGATGGTTTCGGCGAGAGGTCGACGGTTTGTTTGACCATGTTGCCCATGGCATCGTATGCGTAGAGGACGGGGGCAAGGATGGTTGTGTCGGAGCTGCCGCCGTCGGCTTTCGTCTGCTGGCTGACCAGTTGACCTTTGGCGTTGTATTGCGATGTTGTGCTGATCAATGTATCGTCTGCGACTGCAGGGCGGATGTCGTAGACGGTTTGTCCGAAATAGTCGGAGATTGTGTTGCCGATGCGGATCCAGTTGCCGTTTTCGTCTTGTTTCTGCATTTCCGTATACAGGCCTGCCGAGCTCAGGTATTGGATGTGTTTTTCGGCCTGTTGCGCCGTTCCGGTGATGGTGTCGATATTGCCGTCGTTGTGCCTGGCGGTGACAATTGTGGCGCCTGTGGGAGAGGTGACGGTTTCGGTCAGTCCGTCATCACTGTATTCATATCTCGTGGTGCGCCCCAATTCGTCCGTCGTGGAGGCGGTGCGGCCGAGGGCGTCGTACACGGTGGAGGTGGTCGTGGTCATCGGGCCGATGTCCGTGCGCGTGGCGATGGCCCTGCCTGCCGCATCCCTCGTGTAGGAGACGATGGTTTCCGGCGTGGTGGCCGTGGCCGAGCGGATGGTTTCGATGAGCTGGTGCGCAGCGTTGTAGGAGTAGGTGGTGATGACGCCGTCTTCATCGGTCTGGCGGAGGGGGCCGCAGCACATCCATTCGGTGGAGGAGGTGCGTCCGTTGGCCTTGACTGTTTTCGTGCGGTTGCGGTAGGTGTCGTATTCGTATGTTTCACGGGTCAGCAGGGACCATTCGTTGCCGGTGTGTGCGTAGGTTTCCGTGCAGGTGGCGGTGCCGTCTGCTGCCATGTAGGAGACTGTGCGCGTGCTTTGGCCTGCGACGGGCTGGTTGCCGACCTGCTGTTCCGTGGTGATGCAGTAGGCGGCGCCGTGTGCCGTGGTGGCTGCATAGGAGGAGACGGTTTGGATTCCGTTGATGCCTTGGGACATTTTCATGCGCCCGGCGGCAAAGGGAGGCAGTGCATCCGGCCCGTAGTAGACGGAGGATGAGGTTTGTTCCAGCTCGCTGCCCAGAGCCGTTTTTTTGACGGTGACGCTACGTTCCAGTACCGTATTCCAATATTCATATGTTTCTTTGGAGAGTTCGGTTTCTTTGCCGGATGCCGTGCGAATGATTTGCCGGATGGAGGACGGGCGGTAGTCGTTGAAACGAAGATCGGAATAATCAGTGATCTTGACTTGCTCGCAAGTCTCATTCGGCAACGCCTCATCCCGGCCGGACCAGGGAGTAGCTTCCATGATGACACGTCTCTTGCTGTCGTATTGGTAAGAGCAATAGTTTCCATTTTGAAAATCAATCCGGCTGAGGCGCAGGTCTGCGTAGGTGTAGGTGGTCGTCTGTGCGAGGGAGGTGCCGTAGCCTTCCGTACGGCTTGTTTCCTGCCAGATGCCGTCGATCAGTTCGTAGATCTGCCGTGTGCTGGAGGTAGGCGTTGTGTCCCCGCTCGTCATGCGGCGGGTCGTCAGGTGTTCCCATGTGCCGTCGGACTGGATGGTGCGGACGTTGGAGTAGCGGATGCGCCGGTCGCCTTCGCCCGTCGGCATGTCGATGACGGTTTCGTCGGCTGCGAGATAGCGGTCGACGCGGGTGACGGGTGAGCCGGGGCGAACGGCGGTCATCGCGAGATGGCGGTAGGTTTTGCCTTCCTGTGTGGCGTTGTTTTCCTCCAGAGTCCATGTTTTGCCCGGCATGCCGGTGGTGGCGTACCAGTCGCCGGAAGGCGTGACCTGGTTTTTCGGGTACCATTCGAGGACGATGCGCGAGGATGCGGCTGTGCCGTTCCCGGCAGGGATTTCCGTTTCACGGATGTTCAGCAGGCCGTCGAGGTGGTGCCAGATGCCGCTGATGAGGCCGAAGTCTTTTTTGAGGCGCATTTTGCTGCCGTAGGCGGCCAGGTCGACGACGACGCGGTCGGCCGTGACCAGTTGAACAGGTTTGCCGATCTCAGTCGCTGTGGGGACGTTGAAGCGGATGGAGGCTCCGTCTGCCGTGGTGAAGTCCGCATAGACGGGTGTGCCTGTTTTGCAGGGGGTCTTGTCTGCATTGAGGATTTGGACGAGGGAGGAGTACTGGCGGGTGTCTCCGACGCGTTCCGCCGTGTCCTTGCCGCCGGCATATTGGTAATGCAGCGTTTTGCCTGAAGGTTTGACGACGGTGATGATTTTCGAGTAGGGGTCGTGCTGGATGCTCCATTCGGTGACGTGCTGGAAGACGAAGCCGAGCCGGTAGATCAGTGGCATATCCGGGTCGTGCCAGCTGGTGGAATGGGGGTTGAGATCCAGAATCTGGAAGGTGGCCGGGCACCAGCCGGCGATGTCCGGTTCGATGCCGAAGACGATGTTCATGGCGACGTCCTGCGTGCTGCCGAGGTGGTTTTCGGTGAAGAAGGATTCGCTGGCGACGTTGTCTTTGCCGCAGGCGCAGGTGCAGGTGCAGGTGTTGCAGAACTGGTCGTTTTCCGTGTCGGGCTTGTCGTTGTCGTCGCTGGAGGAGTCGTCCCAGTCGCTGGACGAGGAGTCGTCATCGCTGGAGGAAGAATCGTCCCAGTCGCTGGATGAAGAGTCATCGCTGCTGGAGGAGGAGTCGCTGTCCGAGGACGAGCTGTCGGCAGCATGTTCGGTCAAGGCGAATGCCGCGGTATTCGCGTCGCCGGGAATAAAGGGAGCCCAGCCTTCGGGCAGGTAGCCGTTCATGGCGAGGTCGGCTTCGTTCTCGACGGGGCCGCTGGAAGGATGGAGGGGGGATTGTTGTGAAGACATGTTGTGTATGTGTGTTGAGGTTTTGTTGCCGGGGCGCCTGCCGGGAGAAGCGATGTCTTCTACCCTGTAAAGCAGGCGCCGTAGGCTTTTTTGTCTATTTTTCTTGTTTTTTAATCGAAAAATGTGTGTTTTTGGTGTTTTTTCGGGTAATATCCCGCATCAAGGCCTTGACCTCGTGCAGAAATATCACCCGGGAAGAGGGGGTTAACTATGTGGAATGAATGCTGAGACGTGGAGGGTTTTCGATAATATCTTGTGCTCTCCTATAAAAATTAGTTATGTCCTTGTGAGAATGTGACATATTTGTACAGTTTGATTCCGCTTTCGCATATATCGGCGACTGCGCTGTATGATGTTGTTGAGTTTGCTCTTACAACAACACCATTGTGAGCGCCTCCATTAAGGAAGATACCCGGGTAGTTGCCGCTTAAGGATCGCATTGCAACATCCGCTTTTGCTTGCATGGCCAATACTCCATTATCAGCTGCTGTAATTTTACTATCAGTTGGTAGTTCGCCATTTTGTATATGAAAAGCACTTGGTTGTACGCGCATGAGTGCGGTCCCGCTGACAATCTCGCTTCTGCTGGTATGTTTGCATATGGATCCGCTGGCCGTTGCTTCGAATCGATTGGCTGCTGATTGGCCGATGCATGCCGATGTGGTGCCGATAATGTTGACGGTTGTGCCACTATAGTTGGACAGGTCGACATCGACTTTGCCATCGGAAGCTGTGGTGAGGGCTCGGCCGAGTTTAGCATATGGTACGAACGCAGACGTATCCACAGGTTCAATTCCGAGAGCGGTTCGTAGAGCGGCCTTTTGATCATCTGTCATGGCTTGAACTGCCGCAATCATGCGTTTCGGAGAAACCAAATTATGAAGCGTGACATAACCTGACTGCTCAATGGTATAGTCTTCATGCGAGTGCCAGCTATCGAGAAGCATTTGTATCTTTTCAGGTACTTGAGTACCTTTCATATGGATAACAATGGAGCGTTCATCCGGATCATTCGTATAACTGTATCCTGCATTTTGCAGATAGGATAGAATCGACTCCACACACGAGGGATGCGGCTGCCTATTCCATGCAATGATCAAAGCCTGACCATAAGGAAGAGCAGCAGCGGCATCGCTTACGACAGCCTGGCTTGCCATAATGGCGTAGGTCATATTCATGCTTCTGTACATCTGAATGGCACTCCTTACGTTGTCAGCCAGTGGAAGATTGGCATTGCGAATCAACCATCGCTCCTCGGAAGGTTTACTCCACGTATATCCAGCCTCGTTTAGAGCATCGTCAATACCCGTTTCCGAGGTTGTTGCTGGAGATGTGCGTACGATTGCAATATCGGCACCTGTATAATCAAGCAAGTCGACGGAGACCGTTCCATCATCATTCACAATTAAATTGTTACCAAGTTTTTTGTACGGAAGATAGGAGGTGAGAGATGATACGTCGGCCTTATGCGCCATGTTTTCTTCAATTTCAGGAATGCGGCAAGCAGACTGGAGTTGCTTTTGAAATGCTTCATCATCCAGCATGGCCTGCAGATCCTGTAAGGCAAGTCCGTTTTTTGAACTTCCATTTTGCAAAGGATAAAGTTGAAGTGTCGCACTGATATCGGAAAGGTCGTCTTTCAAGGTGACGGTGATTTGTTCGGCCGCCGTGTTGTCCAGAGTGTCGGGGCCGATGAGTTCCGAGACGTCGCAGTTGCCCTGAAGGAAGAGGTAGTCGGTACCGGATGTTTTATGCTTGAGGTGGAGGTTGTAGGGATGGCTGCCGGGGTAAAGCGGCGGGATGGTTAAGAGGATGCCGGAGGCATCCGATCCCGTGGCTGAGATGGGGACGGTTTCTCCGTCCTGCAGGATGCTGCCGTAGACCGTGTAGTCGGCTAGGGCCGCAGGGGCTCCGTATGATTGCACGAGGCGCAGGGTCATGTGGTGCGCCTGTCCTGTGGTGATGGGGATGTGGTGTATGACTGTTGACATGTGAAGTAGTGGTTTTCTGTTAAAACGGTTGATGTTTGGAATGGGGGTGCTTTCTGCCGGAGAGGTGTGGGTTCAGTGAGTTTGAAGGCTGTGAATTCGCCTGTCCGACTGGCACGAATGCTTGTAACATTCAAACCGGGTATTGGGCAAGGCTCCCTGCAAGGGCTAAAATGTGGAGTTCATTGAAGAGGTTGCTTTCCGGTACGCTGTGGTAGAAACGGACTGTCAGGCCGCAGATTCGCCATTTTTTGCTGTGCATGCAAATGTGCTATAAAGATGGTTGTACGCGATGATGGCGGTGGCGCGCTATTTGGGTAGTCTGTGACGAAATACAATCGAGAGGCTGGTTTTGCATGCCTTTTCTCCTTGTTGAAAGAAATAGATATTCAATGCGTATACGTTTTAGAGATGAAGATGAAAAAATTCGTCTGTCTTATTGTGTGCAGTGCCTTTTCAATGGGCAGTGCGTGGTCCGCGGATCTTGATTTGATTCCTCTTCCCAGACAGGTGGAATTGGCTCAGGGTACTCTTTCTCTCGGTTCCGATACGAGTATAGGATTCTCATCTCTTGACTGCCAGGAGCCCGGTCTTTACTTTGCCGAGAAGCTCCGGCAGGGTACAGGATGGCAAGTTCCGGTGCTTGAGGATTGGAGTAAGGCGCGCATCCGTCTTATTGTTGATCCTGCAAGTTTTACGAATTCCGAGGAATACAAGTTGTCCATTACGCAAGAACATGCGGATGTGGCTGCGGCGACTCCGCAAGCCCTGGCTTCCGGTCTGCAAACTTTGCTGCAAATGATGCCGCCCGATATTTATGCCCAAGGTACGAAAAGCTCGATTGTGCTTCCTTGTGCGACAATCAATGATTTTCCCGAGATAGGCCATCGCGGTATTTCTTTTGACGTCGCCCGTTATTTTCAGGATAAGGCAACCATTTTGAAGCTTCTCGAGGGCCTTGCCGCCAGTAAGATCAATTCGTTCCAATGGCATTTGACGGATGATCAGGGTTGGCGTTTTCCCAGCAAGGCTTATCCCAAGCTTACGCAGTCCGGGTCGGCCTATACGGAAGACGATATCAAGGAAATCGTGCAGCGCGCTCGCCAGCTCGGCATCCGCATCATCCCCGAGATCGATATGCCCGGCCACTCCGCCGCCGCGATCAAAGCGTATCCGGAGCTGGGCACCAAGCGGGAGAACAGCAATATAAGCAATGTTCTCAATGTCGGAAAGCCGGAAGTATATACTTTTGCAGAAACGATTGTCAAAGAGGTAAACGAGCTGATTCCCGGTACCTATTTTCACATGGGTGCAGATGAAGTCGCTCGCGGAGTCTGGAAGAACGATCCGGACTGTATCAAATTGATGGAAAAGGAGGGCTTGAAGAATGTCAATGAGCTTCAGGCATACTTTACCAGGCGTATCGCATCCATCCTCCGCAAGCATGGCCGCAAGCCGCTGGCTTGGGATGAGGCCATGGATGGCGGCCTCGGAGAGGATAAGGATATCGGCATTGTCGCATGGCGGGGAACTCAATTCGGGTTGAAGCCTTTGGATGCCGGGCATCCCGTTATGTGGACGCCAGGCAGCCGTATTTATTTCGACAAGGTCAATTCCCGCAACAAGAAGGAACCTCGCGGCTACGGAAATCATGTTTTGCCGCTCTACATGGTTTATTCGTATTGTCCTATGCCTACGTTCCTGCCGCCGGAACAACAGAAGCTTGTCATGGGCGCTCAGGCCGGGTTGTGGGCGGAGGTCATTCACAGTCCTGATCAAATGTTTGAACTGGTTTTCCCTCGTATCAGCGCTCTAGGAGAAGCCTTGTGGATGCCTCGGGAGAAGAAAGACTGGGATTCGTACCTCAAACGATTGGAAACCATGAAAAAGAGGTATGATGCCATGGGAATTCCTTATTTTTGGGATGAAAAGTCCATGCCCGTCACCATCGGTTCATGGGAACCGAAGCAGGTCGCAGCACCGCGCACGAAGTTGACCTACCGCCTGAACCCGGAGCAGGTTTCTCGCTCCGGTTACCACGAAATCAATGCCGAATACGCCTTTGGAGAGGGTACTGTGGTGATTCATTCGATGGAATGGTCGGATGCGTCGGGAAAGATCGTATCAAAGGATGTTCACGATTACACATCGACTTTCAGTCCCAGGAATACGGCAGAACATTATTATTATCTGAATGCAGATGCTCCCGGAGAGTACTCGTTGACGATTACTCTGTCTCCGGTGGGAACAGGCTCATGCCATGGTTGGGTCCAGATGATACGTCCGCTGCCGTCTGAAGAAACGGCTCCCGTTTACGATCTGCAAAGCGAGAAAAACCGCAACAAGCAGCCGAAGGAATAATTCGTTGCTTGCCACCGGTTAAAACTTTTATCCTCCTCGGCCTGGCAGGGGGGGGGGGAGCTGGGGGGCTGCATGGGCAGGACGGTATGGAAGTCCGTGTCGGGGTGATTTCCCTGAAAGAAAACACCTCGGAATGAATCATTCCGAGGTGTTGATGAAGATGGTACGCGATACTGGTTTCGAACCAGTGACCCCATGCGTGTGAAGCATGTGCTCTACCCCTGAGCTAACCGCGCGTTGGTGTGTGCCGTCTTATATCCTGTTTGGAGTGCAAAGGCAAGTTTATTTTTCGTCTTGAGGCATTTTTCGGTTTTCGGCGTCTTGGAGATGGGGACAATAAAGCCCGGAGGCGGCTCCGGGCTGTGGTAGGGGAAGGGAGTGGGGCCGCGTTAATATTCGCAGTGGCCCGGAGTGCGGGGGTAGGGCAGGACGTCGCGGATGTTGGTGACGCCGGTGACGAACATGAGGAGGCGTTCGAATCCTGCACCGAAGCCGGCGTGAGGTACGCTGCCGAAGCGGCGGAGGTCGACATACCATGAGTAGGCTTCTTCGTTCAGGCCGAGGCGTTTGATGTTGTCCATCAGGATGTCGAGGCGTTCTTCGCGCTGGCTGCCGCCGACGATTTCGCCGATGCCGGGGACGAGGACGTCCATGGCTGTGACAGTTTTGCCGTCGTCGTTGAGGCGCATGTAGAAGGGTTTGATGGCCGCCGGGTAGTTGTAGAGGGTGACGGGGCTTTTGAAGTGTTCTTCGGTGAGGTACCGTTCATGCTCACTCTGCAGGTTGATGCCCCACGAGACGGGGTAGTCGAATTTGTGGCCGCTTTTGATGAGGATGTCGACGGCTTCCGTGTAGGAGCAGCGGACGAAGGGGGTGTCGGCGACGTGCTGGAGGCGTTCGCGCAGGCCTTTGTCGACGAATTGGCAGAAGAAGTCCATGTCGCCGCTTTGGTCGTCGAGCATGGTGCGGACGAGGTATTTGACGAAGTTTTCCGCAAGGTCCATGTCTCCCTCAAGGTCGCAGAAAGCGACTTCCGGTTCGATCATCCAGAATTCGGCCGCATGGCGCGTGGTGTTGGAGTTTTCGGCGCGGAAGGTGGGGCCGAAGGTGTAGATGTTGCTCAAGGCGCAGGCCATGGTTTCGCCTTCGAGCTGGCCGCTGACGGTGAGGTAGGCGGCTTTGCCGAAGAAGTCTTCTTCATGGTTTTTGTTGTTGGCAAGCGGGTCGAGTGTGGTGACTCGGAACATTTCACCGGCGCCTTCGCAGTCGCTGGCAGTGATGAGCGGCGTGTGTATCCAGACGAAGTCTCGTTCCTGAAAGAAGCGGTGCACGGCGGCTGCAAGGCGGCTGCGGGTGCGGAAGACCGCACCGAAGAGGTTGGTGCGGGCGCGCAGGTGGGCGATGGAGCGCAGGAATTCGGGGGAATGCCCTTTTTTCTGCAGGGGGTAGCTGTCCGGCGCCGTGCCGACGAGGCGGATGGAGGCGACCTGTATTTCCCATTTTTGTTTGCCGGGGCTGGGGATGAGTTTTCCATGGATGCTGACGGAGGCTCCGGTGGTCATTTTGCCGATGTCTTCGTAGCCGGGAATGCCTGCGTCTGCGACGATCTGGATGGATGCGAGGCTGGTGCCGTCGTTGAGTTCGATGAAGGAGAATGCCTTGGAGTCGCGCCGGGTGCGTATCCATCCTTCGACGAGGATGTTGTCCATGGCCGTTTCAGAGGCGAGCGCGTGTTTGATGAGGGTGCGAGTCATGTGCGTTTGCTGTGATGGAGAGATGAAAAAAGGGCACGAACATTCATGTGTCCGTACCCTTGTGATGGTTGATTGCCCGGCTCAGATGTGGGCGCGGAGCTTGTTGACGATGTTGTCCTTGGAGGTCGCGCCGACGATGGTATCCACTACCTGGCCGCCCTTGAAGATGAGGAGGGTCGGGATGGAGCGGACGTTATAATGGGCGGCGAGGCCCTGGTTGGCGTCGACATCCACTTTGCCTACCTTGACGGTTCCGGCCATTTCGGTGGAGATCTGGTCGATGATCGGGGAGATCATTTTACAGGGGCCGCACCATGTGGCCCAGAAGTCGACGAGGACAGCGCCTTCGGCTTTGATGACTTCAGCTTCGAAATTGGTTTCTGTGAATTGCAGAGACATAATGCGTATAAGATGCGCCGCGAGGCGCTGTTGTTCAAATTCCGTTGTTTTATTCCTCTACGACTTCTTCTTCACCGCTCTTCGGGTCGCCGAAGACACGTTGTTCTCCGGTGGCTGCGCGGTTCGGAATCTGGTCCGTCTGGTACTGGATAATACAGAAGGAAATCATCAGGATGGCGCCGATGATGGACATGACGAGGATGAAGGTGCTTTCCTTCTTTTCCTCTTCATCCGTGTCAACGGTTTTGGTGCTGCCGGCTGCTTTGGTGGAAAGTCCTGCCGGGCGGGAGCCGATCGGTGAGGTCAAGGGGCGAGTGGCGGAGGGCATGGCGCCCGTGGCCTGTCCCGGTGCTGTCGCGGCAGGCGTTGTGCCTTCGCGCTGGGGCAGAAGGACGGTTTTGACTGCATCGGACGAGGCTGTGCCGGGACGAAGTGGGACGGATGGCGCGCCGGGGGCTCCGGGAGGAGTCAACGGAATGGTGGCCGAGGTCGGAGGTTTGGGAGGCATGGGCGCTCCGGGCATGGCGGGCGGCACGGGTGCCGTCGGGCGCGTAGGAGGAGCAGGAGGCGGCACCGGCATGGTTGCGGCACCGAGTCCGGGAGCCGTGGGGGGTACCGGGGCGGACGGTGCGCCGGGGCGCGTAAGGGGGATGGTGGGTGCGGTAGGCGCTGCTGCTCCGGGCACAGGAGGCGGCGCCGGCATTCCGTTCGGAGCCGGAGGGACGGGCGGCTTGACTGGAGAGGGAGGAGGCGGTGGGTTGCTCATAACGTGTAAAGATGTAAACCGACAGCGCGGCGATTTCTCTTTATGGCATTTTTCCGTCAGGATGGCAAGCAGGAAAGATTGATTCTCCAAAAAAACCATGTGAGGTACCCATTCCATCTTTCGTGTGAGGCTTTTTCCCTGCTGTCCAGCTCCGTTCTTGCCAGTGGGCGGTTTCTCGTGTATGGTGCGCGAGCATGAAACCGCTTACACGTATCGCCGAGACTTCTTCCCAGGATGGTTTGTCATGGGAGCTTTGGGAGCGCGACGGCCAGTTTTTCCTGTTGCATGACGGGGTGCAGTACGCTTCCGCCTTTTCCCACGGGAGCGACGATGCCATGGCCGAGATGGCGATGTCTCCGATTACCCGGGCGAATCAGCCGACGCTGCTTTTCGCCGGGGTGGGGCTCGGGTTCCCTTTGGCTGCCGCCGTGGCGTGTACGCAGAAGGAGAAGGCGAGTTTCATCGTGGCGGAGCCCTGCCCGGAGCTGGTTCGCTGGCAGACGCAGTATCTGGATGCGTTGCATCCCGGCCTGTGGGATGATAACCGTATTTCCGTGGAGAAGATGAGCGCCGTAGAGGTGGCTCGCCGCCGTTCCGGCAGCCTGCATGCGATTATCGTGAAGTCCACGCATGCCCGCTATGCCTTGTCGATGGGTGAAGCATCCGATTTCTTCGGCGCGTTGAAGGGCGGCGGCCTGCTGCTGATTTCCCTGTCCAAGCCCGACAAGCGGCTGGAGGGCCTGCTGCGCCGCGCCGGCTTCGAGGTGACGACTACGTCGGTTCCCGCTTCCCACAAGGGCAAGCAGGCGAAGTTCCATACGATCGTGCTGGCCCGCCGCGGCCGGTTTGTTCCGTTCGCCCAGAAGTAAAAGGGCCGTTCGTGTTTTTTTTGAAAGATTCCCTTTTTCCTATCAGTATATCCTATCATGAATTTTCTGACCAAAATGACCGCGCTCGTGACTTTGGCCGGTTCGGCGCTGGCGGATTACACGCCGCACTCCGACTGGGAGAATCCCCAGAACCTTTTCCAGAACAGGGAAGTGTCCCGTGCTTTCTTCGTCCCGTTTGCCAACAGGGAAGAGGCTTTGAAAGGCAAGCGCGCCGATTCTTCGCTGGTGCAGTCGTTGAACGGCGACTGGAAGTTTTCCTGGGTGCCGCAGCCGGACAAGCGGCCTGTGGATTTCTACAAGCCCGAGTTCGATGTGAAGGACTGGAAGACGATTCCCGTGCCTTCTTCGTGGCAGATGGAGGGCTACGGCATTCCCATCTATTCGAACCAGCGTTACGTGTTCGTCCGCAACTGGCCGTTTGTGATGGCCGATCCGCAGGGCGACGAATCCAGGTATTCGACGGTGAAGGAAGAGCGCAACGCCGTCGGCTCCTACCGCCGCGATTTTACGATTCCTCAGGATTGGGACGGCAAGGAAGTATTCCTGCAGTTCGACGGGGTGGACTCGTTCTTCTACCTCTGGGTGAACGGTCAGAAAGTCGGTTTTTCGAAGGATAGCCGCACGGCTGCCGTGTTCGACATCACGAAGTATCTGAAGCCCGGCAATAATGTGCTGGCTGTGGAAGTGTACCGTTTCAGCGACGGTTCCTACCTCGAGTGCCAGGATATGTGGCGCCTCTCCGGGATCTTCCGCGATGTTTTCCTGTATGCTACTCCGAAGGTGCATGTACGCGATTTCTTCGTGCATACCGATATGGAGGATAATTATGCCACGGGCAAATTGAGCGTGGATGTGGATGTGCGCAATGTGCAGGGTAAGCCGGAAGCATTCAGCCTGAGCGCCGAGCTGCTTGATGCGGATGGGAAGAAGGTGTGCAATCTTCAATCCGGTTCCGGCAAGGTGCTGCCGTCCGGCGACTATCAGGTTCCGCTTTCTGCTACGGTGAAGAATCCTCTCCTCTGGAGCGCGGAGAAGCCGAATCTCTACCGCCTGCTGATGACGCTGAAGAACAGGAAGGGCGAAGTGACGGAGGTGATCTCCCGCAAGATCGGCTTCCGCGATGTGAAACTTGAAAACGGCCGTTTCCTCGTGAACGGACAGGCCGTGAAGCTGAAGGGTGTGAACCGCCATGAAAGCCAGCATGCCAACGGCCATGCGGTGACGGAAGCAGAATGCCTGGAAGAAATCCTGCTGATGAAGCGCGGCAACATCAACCACGTCCGCAATTCCCACTATCCGCAGCCCGCCTATTTCTATGATCTGTGCGATGAATACGGCATCTACGTGTGCGACGAGGCCAATATCGAATCCCACGGCTATTATTACGGCGAACAGTCGCTCAGCCATCCCGAGGAATGGAAGGCTGCCCACGTCTGGCGCAACCAGAACATGGTCGAACAGTCGAAGAACAATCCCTGCGTAGTCATCTGGTCGTACGGCAATGAAGCCGGACCCGGCGCCAACTTCGAGGCGGTGCGCGACTGGATCAAGTCCCGCGATACTTCCCGCGTGACGCAATACGAACGCAACAATTCCCTCGCGGATCTCAATTCCAACCAGTACCCCTCCGTGAAGTGGGCGCAGGCTACGGCTGCGCAGAAGCTCAACAAGCCGTGGTATATCTCCGAATATGCCCACATCCTCTGCAATGCCATGGGCAATCTGAAGGATTATTGGGATGCCATCGAAAGCAGCGATTCCATCGTGGGCGGCGGCATTTGGGAATGGATTCACCAGTCCTACGACAAGAAAGTCAAGCTGCCGGATGGTACGGAAGTCACCATGCAGGCCTACGGCGGCGATTTCGGCGACTATCCGAACGACGGTATTTTCTGCGTGAAAGGCGTCATTTACTCCGACCGCACGCCGACTCCCCTCTGGGAGGAAGTGCGCCGCGTGCAGCAGAATGTCGGCTTCTCCATTCAAGGACTGGAAGACAACGGGCAGACTCTCCTCGTTTCCATCAAAAATAAGCACTACTTCACCAATCTGGATGAATACCAGGGCAAGTGGGAGCTTATGGAAGAAGGCTCCAAGGCAGTTGCCTCCGGCAATTTCTCCCTCAATGTGAATCCGCAGGAAACGGGCACGCTGGCCCTTCCGCTCGAACTGCTGGTCAAGGACAATCCCGATCTCGGCAAGAAGGAATACTTCCTGCGCGTGAGCTTCAGCCTCAAGAACGACACCAACTGGGAAAAGGCAGGCTATGCCATCGCATCGGAACAGCTTCCGCTGACGGCCGATCTGCTGCAGGTCAAGAAGCAGGCGGATATCGTCTCCGCTTCCGGCAAGAAACTCAACGTCACCAATGAGGACAAATCCCTCATCGTGCTTGGCGACAACTTCGGCGTCTCCTTCGACAAGCAGACGGGCGGCATCATGAGCTACAGCGTCAACGGTGTCGAACTGATTTCCGACAAGCCTACGGTCAAGCTGAACGCCTACCGCGCTCCGCTCGCCAACGACAAGTGGGTCATGAACCAGTGGTTCAATGCCGGGCTCCGCAACCTTGAGCACAAGGCTTCTCCCTTCGTCGTCGAAAAACTGCCGACCGGAGCCGTGCGCATCTCCTGCGACATCGTCTCTCAAGGCACGCGCCGCGAGCGCATGGACGGCTACGATTCCGGCCACGGACAGATCGAAGATCTCGGCCCGCTGAATGAAAAAGGCTTCCGCTTCCGCACGAATATCAACTACACCGTGCTGCCGAACGGCATCGTGAGCGTGCAGGCCGGTATCAATCCCGAAGGCGGCCAGCCCATCCTGCCGAAGCTCGGCTACATCATGGAACTGCCCGAACGCCTCAAGAACGTGACGTGGTATGGCCGCGGCCCCGTGGAAAACTATCCCGACCGCCGCGCCGGTTCCGACATCGGTATCTACAAGCAGACGGTGGAAGGCATGGTCGAACGCTATCCCAAGCCCATGGAAATGGGTAACCGCATGGATACCCGCTGGGTGGCCCTGACGGACGACAACGGCGCGGGCCTTATCGTCTCCGCCGCATCGGACACCACGATGAACTTCTCCGCGCTGCCCTTCACGCCGCAGGCCATCACCAAGGCCGCCCATCCGCATGAAATCGAGCGTGCCGGCAAGAGCATCCTCACGGTGGACGCCCTTACCCTCGGCCTCGGCGGCGCTTCCTGCGGCCCCATTCCGATGGAGCGCGATATTCCCGTCGCCCGCCCGACTTCCTTCGGCTTCTCCCTGCGCCCCGTCATGGCCGGAGAAAATCTTGCCGATCTTGGCCGCAAGGTGTTGCCTCTCACGGCTTCCGTCACGATTTCCCGCGACAAGACGGGCCTCGTCCGCGCCGCCTGCTCGACCCGCGACGCCAAGATTCACCTGACGCTGCCGGACGGCACGGAAATCGTCTATGACAAGCCCTTCATGATGCGTGAAGAAGGCACCATCCGCGGTGTGGCCAAGTGCGAAGGCCGCCTGGATTCCGAAGAAACCAAGGCTCACTTCGATACGTGGCTGCCCAGCAACCTGATGCGCATCGTCTCCGCCTCGTCGCAGATGCCGGGCCGCGAAGCCGCATGGAGCCTGATCGATGGCCGCAAGGACACTTACTGGCACTCCCAGTGGAAGCCGAACATGGATCCGTTCCCGCACACCGTCGTTGTCGACATCGGCGTGCTGACGGAACTGCGCGGCATTACCCTGACTCCGCGCCAGGACCAGAACAGCGGTCGCGTGGCCGAGACCGAGATTTATCTCTCGAAGGACGGCACCACCTGGAACGAACAGCCCGATGCCGTAGCTCTGATGGATGATTCCGATGTGGACCGCGAAGTCACCTTCGCCGCGCCGACGGCCGCACAGTTCATCAAGCTCGTCTTCAAGCGTGCTACGAACGATCGTGCCGCCGCTGCCATGGCCGAACTCTCCCTGCAGCCCTCCAAGGTGCTGGGGCAGTACCCGCCGCGCGCCCTCTTCTCCATTCACTTCGTCAGCAGTGAAATGCCGAATGAAGGCGAAGTCGCCAATCTCATCGACGGAAATCCGAACACCTACTGGCACTCCCTGTACGGCCTGACGCTGGCGAGCTTCCCGCACGAAGTGCAGCTCGACCTCGGCGCGACCCTCAATGTGAAGGGGCTCAAGTACCAGCCTCGTACGGACAGCGCATCCGGCCGCGTGAAGGATTACGAAGTGTACGTCAGCATGGACGGCAAAAACTGGGGCAACCCCGTCGTCCAGGGTTCCTTCCCGAATACGGATGCCCAGCAGGTGGCCAAGTTCAACAAGGCCGAGCAGTGCCGCTACATCCGCTTCGTCGCCAAGAGCGCACAGAACGGCGGAGACAGCGCCTCCATTGCCGACCTCGACGTGGAACTTGCCGACTGATCACCCGAACCGAATTCGCCGCATGCTGGCCAAGCGCATCATCCCCTGTCTGGACGTCACCAACGGACGCGTCGTGAAAGGCACGAATTTCGTGCAGCTTCGCGACGCGGGCGACCCCGTGGAATGCGCCATCGCCTATGACCGCCAGCAGGCGGACGAACTCGTCTTCCTCGATATTACCGCCTCGTCGGACGGCCGCGCCACCATGGTGGACGTCGTCCGCCGCACGGCGGAGCAGTGCTTCATGCCGCTCACCGTCGGGGGCGGCATCCGCAAGGTGGAAGACATGCGCGAGATGCTCCTTGCCGGGGCCGACAAGGTATCCGTGAATACGGCTGCCATCCATCGCCCCGAACTCGTCACCGAGGGTGCGCGCGCCTTCGGCTCCCAGTGCATCGTCGTCGCCATCGACGCGAAACTTTACGCGCCCGGCCAGTGGAAAGTTTCCACGCACGGAGGCCGCAACTTCGTGGAACTCGACGCCGTCGAGTGGGCGAAGGAAGTCGCCCGCCTCGGCGCAGGGGAAATCCTGCTTACGAGCATGGATGCGGACGGCGCGAAGACCGGGTACGATATCGAACTGACACGCCGCGTCAGCGAGGCGGTGAACATCCCTGTGATCGCCAGCGGAGGCGCAGGGAACCTCGACCACATGGTCGAAGTGCTTGAACGCGGCAAAGCGGATGCCGTGCTGGCGGCTTCCATCTTCCACTTCGGTGAATACACCGTGCCGCAGGCCAAGGCCTATTTTGCCGAGCGCGGCATTCCGGTGCGGCCCATTGTCTGACCGCCCTCTCTTCCTTTTCCCGATTGTTCCGTTTTTCATGCCTGCGGCATGCTCAACCCTTGAAATACATGGTTTTCTCCCTCGACATCCCGCAGGGAACCCGTTAGAATCGGAAAAAAGAACACCATGGAAGAACATACGGAAATCTTTGATATAGAAATTCCGCGGCGTGGCACGGGTTCCATTAAGTGGGATCTCCATGCAGAATTGCAACCCTACTGGATCGCCGATATGGACACGCCGTCCCCGGAATGCATCCTGAAAGCCCTGCACGAACGTGTCGAACACGGCATATTCGGCTATTCCTACCCGCCTGCGGACATGTTCGATGTGCTGACCCGCTACATGCACGACCGGCACCATGCCGACATCAGGCCGGAATGGTGCGTGCCGATGACGGGTTGCGTGCCCGCACTTTCCCTCGTGGCGCGGACGTGGTGCAAGCCCGGCGATGCCGTGATGACGTGCAGCCCCGTGTATCCTCCCATTCGCTCTGTCCACAGGGATGCCGGCTGCGATCTCATCGAAGTGCCGCATGTGTGGGACGACGGTGCATGGCAGTTCGACTGGGAGGCTCTGGAAAAGGCGTGGCAGCCTGCGGCGCGACTCTTCGTTCTGTGCAACCCGCAGAACCCTCTGGGCCGCGTATGGACGGAAGAGGAAGTTACCCGCCTCGCCGAATTCTGCGAACGGCACGAGATGATTCTTTGCTCCGATGAAATCCATTGCGATCTGGTACTGGACGAACAGTCGGAGCATTTCACCTGCATGCGCCTGCCGGACCGCCTGCGCCGCCGTTGCATTACCCTGACGGCACCGAGCAAAACCTACAACATCGCCGGGCTGGGCTTCACCTTTGCCTGCATTCCCGACGATACGATGCGCGATACCTTTCGCCGCACCATCGGCTGCACTCTGCCGGAGATCAATTGCTTTGCCTACGTCGCTGCCCGCGCTGCCTACATGGAAGGCGAGCCGTGGAGGCAAAGGCTCATCCGGCACCTGCGGCGCAACCGCGACCTCGTGTATTCCTATGTAGCGGAGCATATGCCTGCCATCACGATGCATCCCATGCAGGCTACCTATCTGGCGTGGATGGACTGCTCTGCGTTGGGCGTGGAAGATCCGCAGGGTTACTTCATGGAAAAGGCCGGGGTGTTTCTCAATTCCGGTGCGCCTTTCGGCTGCCCGCAGCATGTGCGCTTCAACTTCGGCACTACCCGCGAACGCCTGTTGAAAGGGCTGGAAGCCATGGCGAGAGCCATCGGGTGACCGGGTTGTTTGTGTGATTTTCGATTGCAAGCGCGTCCGTTGCCATCGCGGCGGACGCGCTTTTTGTGGGCTGGTTTAGAGCGGAATAATGGCTTTTTTGTGCGTTTTTATTGTATAAAATGCGATGTATTCATTTGGTTGTAAATAGAAATATTGCGCGGATATTTAATCCGTACGTCAATTACTTGTTACGTAATACATCACAAGGTGAGCATTATGAACAGAACGCGATGTATAACATTATTACTCTAAGCTATTGCAATGAAAAGAGGAAGGATGGTCATACGGATTGCATTTTATTTAACTTAATTCCCATATGTGATATTTATTTTATTGCAAATGCATAACGGATTAAATATCCGTATAATAATACCGCTATGCGTTGTATTTATTTTTTACTATCGATGTTGGCATGCGGAACACTCACCGCCTCGGAGAACGAAAACACTTATTACCTCGATTTCGGTATCAATTCAAGCGAGGCCATCTCAGGTAGAAACCATCTTGGCGAAAAAGATGACCATGAAACGACAATTGGTCATATAACATTCACTATAAATGATTTGATTGCAAATAAAGGAAGCTCGTCCGGCATCAGCGCCTCGTATGCCAGCAATAGTCAAACCCCGCCAGCCAATACTCCTCTTGATCTAACTTGGAATAATACAAATGTTTCCTTGGACGGTATCAATACGTCGAGCGGTTTCAGTGATGTATTTTGCTTCGTTAGTCTTTCCAATCTCAAAGCCACCAACACATATTCCATCTCCTTGCTCATGTCTTCTGTGAAAGACAGCATGACAATCTACACCAATCTCAGCGATACTGCCACTTTTCAGTCTGCCTCCTATTATCAGAATCTAGAAACAGGAGAAGCCATTCCATTGGATTTATCCAACGCCACATCTGCTGGAACCACATTCCATGGACTGACTACTGATGACATACTGATAAAAATCAATTTTACCGGATCAGAAAGTTTCACCTTCGGAGCCATATCCAACTCTTCGGAGTCTTTCACACTGGCCGGGCTCAGTATTCAGGAAAACATGCCCATTCCCGAAGCCTCCACAGCTGCCTTGAGCCTTTGCTTCGGCATGTCCATGCTTTTCAGGCGCCGCAGACGCGCTTGAAACGAACAGTCAAGAAATGCCCCGGCTCCGCTTTTGCATCGGCGGGGCTTTTTCGTCGGCAGATCACGCCTCCGGCGCACGGATAGCACTTCACTCCGCTCGTCGTCGGCGTTTCCATGCCAGCATGCAGCATCCGCCAATCGACAACAAAGCGGCGGCAGGTTCCGGGATCGTACGGGAACCCAGCGGCGCAGTCAATCCGTGTATCGTCGTCAATTCCCATCCAGTGAAATTTTCCGGATCATAGGCATACCGTGCCGTTTCGGAATCAATGCCATCCAGATAGAGATCCCCGCGCTCGGACATTTTCAATGCCTGCCGGTACATGCCGATGGCATAGTCGTCCGAATCGGTCAAATACAAAACTAGATCACCGGCGGCATCGACGTCGTATCCCCACATCGTAATGGCATGGGCGCCGGTTTCCGATCGGAGAGTAAGCGTCGTCCCCCAGTTATTGTCAATATAGCTTTTAACAATCCCGGAAAATCGTTCCTCGTACCTCATATCCCCTTCCGACCAGAAGGAATACGATTGAAAAAGCGGAGATGAAATTTCTGCGCTATCAAACACGAGACCGAGGTCCGACCAGTACGCCCCCGTGTATGCGGCGGTGGCCTCCAGCTGGGAGGATGTGCTGAAATAGATATCCGGCAGCATGCCGCCATTGAACCACCAGTTCCACGCCTGCTCGACCTGGCCTCCACCATTGCTCCACGAGTGGGTCAGAGCCTGATAAATGGAGAGCTGAGCCACTTGGGGCATGGCCTTATAGGTAGCAGCATATCCATTCGGAACCGTATCCGGTACATCGGTTCTCGTATCCTGCCACCATTGCAGAATATTGGAAGCGGCCGCCGCCCAGCACATTAGAGAGTCAGTTGGCTGGGTGTAGTATTCCGCAGGTTTTGTTGGCGTCGGATCTGTCCACCAATTCGGTTTTTCCAGAGGCCAGTCGTTCCACATGACTTTCTTGTTCACATCATACCATCCTCCGGTCTCGGAGACATTGCGGACGAATACGGGAGAAGCGGAGGCTGTGGCAAAAATGAGTAAAGCCAGCATGCCGCCGCCGGAAGCGAGGATTTTTTTCATGATACGTTCAGTGTAAGTTGTTTTTTTACTAAACAATAAATAACCCAAAGTCAAGATTATTCTGACTGATTATCAATTGCTCGATATATATTCAACCGATTTCGGCAATCAACACCAATAAAAAGGCCTTCCTGTTAGAAAACAGGAAGGCCGGCAACAAATCGATGTTTTACCGAAGAATCAGACTCCGTGGTATTCCTGAATGGTTTTCAATCCTGCGACTTTGCCCTTGATGCAGCGGACGGCGGTTACACAGGCGCGTGCCGAGGTAAGGTTGGTGCAATACGAGATCTTATTGCCGACGGCACTGGCGCGGATGGCGATTTCGTCCGCGCGGGTGTCGTGCGAGCCGGGCGTATTGATGATGAAGACGATGTCGCCGTTCTTGATGCGGTCCACGATATTCGGGCGGCGGCCTTCATGCACTTTGTAGGCGCGTTCGCATTCGATGTCGTGCTGCAGCAGGCGGATCATGGTGCCGCGTGTGGCGCAGAGGTCGTAGAAATGGTCTGAGATGCATAACAGCCGCACTCCGTGAGGAGTTCGACACGGATATTGTATCCGCCGTCAAGATGAAAGATGGAAATTTGTTTGTTTTGGAAGAATTAGTGGATCGGATAGATTTTCAATAAATCAATTTTCGTTCATTTAACTTTATTATTATTTGTTTCTTTTTATTTATTGTAAATAATATGTGAATAATTAAGAGAGACGGCGGATACAATATCCGCTAGGCTTGTTTCGGCTGGAAGAAATCGTCAGAACGAAAGATCTTCCACATAGAAGTATAATAGAACAACAATCATGAATACGAAACAATTGATGACAGCACTGGGTTTCGCCATTGTCGCAACTTCATTGGCCAGCTGTGGCGGAGGGGGCGGTGGTGGAGGTGGAAGTGAACCGGATACTGTAAAGATTATACCGGATAAGTTGGTTGAAGGGAATTATTCAACTCTGAAAATAGACGGTTATAAGACTATACGTCTCAATCCCGGAGGGTCTGCTTTGATTGAAGGAACCAATCTGACGGGAGAGTGGTCTTTTAATCAGTATGGCGCCAAAAATTCAGGCAAGTTGTCGGCGGTTCTATCATCCCAATCGACACGGTTTGAAATAGCAGGAGATCTTGCCTTTCAGAATAAAGCGGATATGGTGACATATACTGGCATATTCTCCGGCACTGTAAGATCTCAAGCATCGCAGAGTGATAAAAGTGAGAATGTGACGGCTAATTTTACTTTGATTCAGCGTTAGCAATATTTATTTCCTTTTCTGCGCCATGGAGTATGCGAGGAGGCCGTCGGTTGGATAATTCGATATGGATCGTGTGGTCCGGAACGGATAATGGTTTCGCTTTCCTCCCTTTTTGCATGGGGGAGGTTGTGGGTGAAAGCGCGGGAGGAGGTGTCATGCCTCCCGCGTTTTCCGTTTTCTACGGTTGAGGCGGGAGGAAGAGGTCGAGGTCGGCGCATTGGAGCATTTTGCCCTGTACGCGGATCAGGCCGCGGCGAGTGAGGGCGGTGAGGGCGCGGGAGACGCTTTCCCTCGTGGTGCCGAGCATGGCGGAGAGTTCTTCGCGGGAGAAGCGGAGTTCGATCGTGTCGGTCCGGGCGTGTTTGCGGCGGTGTTCGAATTGTTTGCGAAGGTAGTTTTCCAGCCGTTCTTCGACGGAGTGGAAGACGATGCTTTTGAGGCGGCGGGTGGCGATGTTGTGTTCGAGCGAGAGGGTGCGGAGGAGGAGGGCGGCGATGTCCGCCCGTGTTTCCATCAGGGTGTTCAGGATGCTGGCCGGGATGGTGAGGATGTCGCCGTCTTCCATGGCGGTGGCGGTGTAGGGGTACGGCGTCGAGGCCAGGGAGCAGGTGAGGCCGATGATGCGGTTGGGCCTGATTTCGCCGAAGATGAATTCGCGGCCCTGTGCGGAGGTGGAGGCGAGCCGCACCCGGCCCGAGAGGAGGCAGTAGACGGCTTGCGGTTCGTCGCCTTCGTAAAAGAGGCGCTGGTGTTGGCGGTAGCGGTGGGCGTCGCCGTGCGGCAGGATGAGTTCCCGGAGGCGGATGAGTTCCCGATTGTCTTTCATGCCGGATGAGCCGCCTGTGCGGCTTTCCGATGGTAGCGCGTTCGTTCCGTCCGGGCAATCCGTTTGTGGTTCATGCGCCGCCGGAGTTTTCCATTCGGTCGATGTGCTGGAGGATCCAGTCTCCGAAGGTGAGGCCGGGCTGTTGCCGTTTTTGTGCGGCATACAGGTGCAGGAGCGGTTCCATGTAGCCGGGGAATTCGGCGATGGGCAGGGCTTTCCGGAGGAGCCGGGCTGTGCGGTCTCCCTGCCTGCTGCCTCCGGCGAAGAGGTCGTAGATGCCTTCCGCCCTGCCGATGAGGGCGAGTTCGGCGAAGAGGGGGCGGGAGCAGCCGTTGGGGCAGCCGGAGATGCGGAAGGAGATCGGTTCGCGGGCCAGCCCGCATGCGGCCAGCAGTGCGTCGAGAGCGGCGGCGGTTTCCTGTTTGATGGAAGAGGCGGCGGCTTGCGCCCGTTTGCAGTGGGGCAGGCCGCGGCAGGCCGCCGAGGCGATGGAGAGCGGGGTGTGGCCGTCGGGAGTTTTGAGGCGGGCGTGGATGAGGTGGGCCGTGTTGCGGTCTTCGGGGTGCAGGCGCAGGTGGCCTTGCGGTGTGAGGCGGATGCGTTGCTGCAGCAGGGGCAGGTGTTCCTGCAGGGCGGTGGCGAGGGGGTAGCCGGGAGTGTCTGCGAGAGTGCCGGATGGGACGGGGATGAGGAGTTCGTCGGCGTCGCCGTGGCCGCTCCATTCGCCCGAGCTGAGGAAGATGGGGGCGTGGCCGAGGAATGGGGTGAAGCCCGCCTGCCGGAGTCGGTCGCCGATCCAGTCGAGCCCTCGCGTGGCGATGAGGGATTTCAGGCGGCGTTTGCGCGGGTTGTCCGGTTCTCCGTGCGCGGCGTTGAGGTCGAGGAGGTGCTGCGCTGCGCGGACGGCTTCGCCGCAGGGGTACAGGCCGAGCCATGAGGCCGGGCGGGGCGCGAGGGCGGGGCTGCCCCCGTGGATGCCGCCGCCTCCGCCCGCGAAGAGGTGGATGTGGCCGCCGGGGCGGTCGTTTTTCGGGACGACGAAGGCGAAGTCGCAGCCGTAGAGGCCGTGTTCATGGTGGGGCGGCGTTTCGAGGCAGATGCGGTTCCGTTTGTGCAGGGAGGCGAAGCGGGTTTCCGGAGAGGGGGCGGAGGCATGGACGATTTTCCCCCGGCTGCGTATCTGGTGGTAGGGGTAGGAGACTGGTTCGGAGAGGGCGTTCAGTTCGCAGGCGAATGCTGTCCATTCGGCGTGTGCATTCCCTTGGAGGAGGAGGGTGGAGATGTCGGCGGCGCGTTCTCCGGCGGCGGCATGGAGGTTCATGGCTCCGGCAAGTGCATCGCCTTCTGCTGCGGCCTGTTCGTCCGTGCCGGATTTCAGGGGGATGGCGATGGTGGAGAAGGAGGCGAGGCGGCAGGCCTGCGGCGCATGGGCGAGGGCCGTTTGCAGCTGGGCGGGGTGGATCAGGCCGTCGAGGAAGCTGTATTCGAGCGTGTGCATGGGAGGGAGGTGCAGTGTGGTGAATGCGGGCTGCAGTTCTGTCTGCGGAGCGGCTGGCAGGGCCTGTTTGGTTTTCTTCCGGGGTGCGTGGGTTGTGCGGGCCAATATAGCGGAAGGCAGCTCGAATTTCTGTGATATGAATCACAGACGCGGCGTTTTTTCCGGTGCATGATGGTGCGGTTATGCCCGAAAGACCAAGGATTACGATTACGCTGGTGGATCGCAAGGGCCCGCGCGGTTGCCACCGGGGCCACAGGGTCGGAGATTCGTTCGATTTCGATACGGAGCGCGGGAAGTTGTGCCCGATGGCCATGCATGTGGCGTTCCCGTATGTGGATATTTTGCGCTACGGCGGCAGCATGCCGGGTACGGATGATCCGAATGTGTGCCTGTTCTGCTGCCCCGATGCGGATGTGATCAATGTGTTCCGCATCGAGCGGCATGCCGGGTAAAGGAAGGAGCGGATGCCATGGAGATGAAGAGCGATGCGGACAGGCTGGCGGCTTTCATGCAGTTTCCGTTGTTTGCGGGGCTGTCCCGGCAGGATTTGGCCGAGTTTCTGGAAGATGGGGTTGTGCAGGTGGTGAAGTATGGGCGGGGTGATGTGCTGTTCCATGCGGGGGACGAACCCCGGTTTCTGTTCGTGCTGCTGTCTGGCGCGGTGCATATTTGCCGGGATTCGAAGGAGGGGCGCCGGATGATCGCCGCAACGGTGGATAGGCCGGGTGAGTCCCTCGGCGGCGTGTATCTTTTTTTGAAGAAGCGTTCTTATGACCGTTATGCCGTGGCGGATGGGCAGGCGGCGTTGATTCGCA
Source organism: Neoakkermansia glycaniphila (assembly GCF_900097105.1). Taxonomy (GTDB): domain Bacteria; phylum Verrucomicrobiota; class Verrucomicrobiia; order Verrucomicrobiales; family Akkermansiaceae; genus Akkermansia; species Akkermansia glycaniphila. Next base: position 1,773,573 of record NZ_LT629973.1, read on the forward strand.
TTTCCCGGGATTTTTTCGAGGATCCGTTGTCGGCGGTGCGTCCGTATTACTCCCGATTGATGATGAATCTGCTGAGGATCGTTTCCGAAAAGGCGTTCATGCTGAACAGGAAGTTGCAGCTTCTCTCTTCCGGCGGCCTGCGTCGGAAGATTGCGGGGTTCCTGCTGGAGCGCGAGGCAGCTTGCGGCGGGCGGCCCGTGAGAATGAAGCGCGAGGAGATGGCGGATTTTCTGGGTGTGGCGCGCCCATCCCTTTCCCGCGAGCTGATGCAGATGCAACGCGAGGGGCTGTTGCTGGTGGAGGGGAAGGAACTTCGCCCCAGAGACAGGGAGGCTTTGCAGCGGCTGGCGGACGGTGAATGAGGGGGGCTTCCGGTTGTCGGTGCCGATTTCTCCGGTTTTGTGACATGCACGGCCGGGAAATCTTCGGTTTCGTCACATCCGTGACGGAATGTTCCGGGAAGCGGGTTATGCTGGAGGAATGGAAAGCCAATTGAAAAACATTCCGATGTCGGCCGTGCTGGCATTGCCGGAGCTGGTCCCCTGCCTTCCGGGGCAGATCGCCAGCGTGACCCTGTCCACCAACGAGTGGGTGCGCATCACGCTGTTCGCCTTTTCGCTGGGGGAATCCCTCAGTACCCATTCCGCCGGGGGCGATGCTCTGGTGCAGGTGCTGGAGGGGCAGGCGAGAATCGTGATCGACGGCCGCGAGTTCCGTCCGGCGGCGGGAGAGTCCATCGTCATGCCCGCCAGAGTGCCACATTCCGTGCATGCCGAGTCGGATTTCAAGATGCTGCTCACAGTCGTGTTCCCTCCGCAGGTGAAATTCTGAACCAATAAAGACCACCATTCCAACCATCATGAATATGTTTTGCTATCAATGCCAGGAAACCGCCGGAGGCACCGGCTGCACCAGAATAGGCGTTTGCGGGAAGAAGCCCGAATTGTCCGCCCTGCTGGATATGCTCGTCTGGACTACCAAGGGGCTGGCCGAAGTCGCGGTGCGCCGCCGGGAGAAGGGTTTGCCCGTTTCGTCCCGCGTGGCGGAGATGATCAACGACAATCTTTTCATCACGATCACGAATGTCAATTTCGACGAGGAAGCGGTCGCCTCGGCCATCCGCGCTACGCTGGAGCGGAAGCTTTCCCTTTCCATCGGCCTTGACGGCCTGTCCGAAGCCGCTTTGTGGCAGGGGCCGGAAGAGGTTTGGAAGGATAAGGCGCTCCGCATCGGCGTGATGTCCACGGAAGACGAGGACAGGCGCAGCCTGAAGGAGCTGGTGACCTACGGCTTGAAGGGTTTGTCCGCCTATTGCAAGCACGCGTGGGCTCTCGGCTGCCGGGATGAAGGGATCGAGGTTTTCATGCAGCGCGCATTGGCCGCTTTGCTTGATGAGACGATGCCGGCGGAGGATTTGACGGCTCTTGCCTTCGAAGCCGGAAAATACGGGGTGGACGGCATGGCTCTGCTCGACCGGGCCAATACATCACGCTACGGCGATCCGGAAATGACGCAGGTGGGCATCGGCGTGCGCTCTAATCCCGGCATTCTCATTTCGGGCCACGATCTGCGGGATCTGGAAATACTGCTGGAACAGACGGCCGGTACAGGCATCGACGTGTACACCCACGGCGAGATGCTTCCGGCGCATTCGTACCCCCAATTCAAGAAATACCCCCACCTTGCGGGCAACTACGGCAATGCGTGGTGGAAGCAGAAGGAGGAGTTTCGCTCCTTCAACGGCCCTATTCTGATGACGACCAACTGCATCGTGCCTCCGGACGAGAGCTGCAAGGCGCGGCTGTTCACCACGGGTACCGTCGGGTATCCGGGCTGCGTCCACATCGGGCAAGACGAAGCGGGAAGCAAGGATTTCTCGCCGTTGGTCGAGCTGGCGAAGCAATGCCCTCCGCCGCAGGAGATCGAGACGGGCAGCGTGACGGGCGGCTTCGCCCATGCGCAGGTGCTGGCTCTGGCGGACAAGGTGCTTGATGCCGTGCGGTCGGGCGCCATTTCCCAATTCGTCGTCATGGCGGGCTGCGATGGCCGCTTCGGCTCACGCGAATACTATGCCGACTTCGCGCGGGCTCTCTCCCCGGATACGGTGATTCTTACCGCCGGATGCGCCAAGTACAGGTACAACAAGCTTCCGCTGGGAGACATAGGCGGCATTCCCCGCGTGCTTGATGCAGGGCAGTGCAACGATTCGTATTCCCTCGTGCTGGTGGCTCTCGCCCTGAAGGATGCTCTGGGGCTGGACGATATCAACGACCTGCCGATCGTTTACAATATCGCGTGGTATGAGCAGAAGGCGGTGATCGTGCTGCTCTCCCTGCTGTATCTGGGCGTCCGGAATATCCGGCTCGGCCCCACGCTCCCGGCCTTCCTGTCGCCCAATGTGGCAAAGCTGCTGGTCGAGCAATTCGGCATCGGCGGTATCGGTACGGTGGAAGAGGATATCAAGGCGTTGGCCTGATGGCGGCGGTGCGCGCAGCATCGCTCCGTTCCCTGCAGGAACCCGGCTTCGGATGGTTTTCCGGAGCCGGGTTTCGATCATGATGACATCGGCTGTTTATTTGCGTTGTTGTTGTATTATTTTGTTATTTTTTGTGCTTCCCAAAATAACAAATGGTATGTAGATTATACATTAGAAATAACAATTCGATAATATGTGCAATGAACAGCAAAAGAATTTGAGGGAGGGCAAAAGTGGGCGAAGACAATGTATCTGTGAAGAGGATATCGCTCCCCGGCGAACGTGGGCGACATGGGTGAATGATTTTTAATTGATTTGTGCGGCAGCCTCTTGCCGGGCATTGTTTTTTTGTCTGCATTGAGTATATGGACGTATGTTACCTTCTTGCCTGGTATCGACAATACTACTCAGGTTTTTCACAACCTGATGCAGGGGTTGGAACAAGCCAACGCATTTTTCATTTTTTTCTTTTTGTGTATTGCATATATCGCCGGATTTCTGTTTTATCGCCGCGATGTCGTTTTGCCGGATTCCGTATCGCAGCTGATAAAGATATGTACGGTTTATTGTAATTGGCCTGTAGTTATTTATGTGCTCTATGGCATCGTTTTCTGTTGCCTGCCATTTACAAAAATTGTTTTTTGGTATCAAAAACGCCTCCTGAAACGATGCAGACTGGCGCCCCCTTGTTCGGAGGCGGCGCAGGAGTGTAAGACGGTGTATGATGAATGGCCCAAATGCGCGCAGTACAATGAATGTTCCAAAGAGCCGTTGCCTGGCTGTTATGTGAATCGTTTGAGGAAATATCCCTATGAAGATTTTAATGGATATTATTTGAAGAAACGCGGTATTGACCATTTGAAGGATTATGCCAAATGGGACGCGGTAGGGGATGGTTCCAACACATCAAGCCGTACGTCCAAACGGTCGACGGAAGCTTACAAAGCAGTGTTGCATTATTATGCGCCCTTCCAATGCAGAGATATAGATCGGTTGGAAGCTCATGTGCGCCTGTCTTCATCGTTATGGTACATCAGCCGCACAATCGGGATTATATGCATTCTCTATCTGCTGTTTTCCGCTTTGTCGTTCCAATGGGTAAACAGCAAATATAATGCGGTTGTGGTCAATGTCTATATGCTGATCGCCGCGATTACCATCAGTTACTTTTCAGCCTACTTTCTGCATTATTTGAGAAGGAAGGAAGTGTTTATGATTCTGCAGACGGCTTATATTCTCGGCGAGTCTGACCCTGCTATCAAGCATGTTTTAACCGGGAGCGGCGAGCCGCGTGCATCGTCATGCGGCGAGGGAAATTCGCGCTGATGTTGGGCGGCGAATGAATTCAGGGGGAGTTTTTTCTTGTGTTTGAACGGCGGCTTCGCTCTGCTCCCTCTTAATAGAAGGAGATGCCTTCCTGCTGGTCGGCCCATTCGCTGCGGAGGGCGATGGAGTCGGGCTGGCCGTGGCGGTACTGGTCGTACTTGTTGCGGTCGAACCGGATGACCCGCACATGGACGCCGCGTGCACGGGCGTAGCGGATGATGTCGCGTGCTTCGCCTTCTTCCTTGAGGGCGCGGGCTGCGTGGGCATAGCCGAAGGAGGCAGGGCAGAGGCGGTCCATGGGGTTGTCGTAAATGGGGACGACGATTTCCATGTCTTCGCAGTCTTCGGGATCGAAGGCATCGATCAGATCCCGCATTTCTTCAAAATCGTTCATGATGATTTTCGGGTGAAAATTTTGGTGGCCGCCGGGCGTTCGGCCGTGGGCGGCGGCATTTCGTGGATGTGCCTCCGGGTGGGATATCCGGTCCAGAAACTGAATCCGCAATCCGTCTGGTAGTTCGTGTGGCACCGGGTGCAGCGGAGGCGCAGCTGGCGGTCCCACCATGGGCCTATGCTGAACCATGTCCGGGTGTGGCGGCAGCGTGGGCAGGGAATGCCGTACAGGGAGAGGATGCCGGGCAGAATGGCGACGATGACGACGGCGACTACGAAGATGGCAAAGGCTATAAACGGGATGTCTTCGCCCGCGAGGGAGAACGCCGCGAGTGAGGCGGCAAACGCGGCGGCCAGCAGCCCGAGCCGGATATATATGCGCCGATAGATGCCGCGGACCTGTTCGTAGCACCGGATGACAGGGATGGTTTCCGAGGTGTATTTCATGAGGAAGGGAACGAAGGGTTCTTCAGCGGCCAGCAAGTGATGCGTTGTTCCATGCAATCCGTTGGGAAGCGGTGGCGACACTGCAGGACGGCATGCCGTTTCATATAGGCATGAAAGGCTACGGTTTTCGGACTGTCGATGTATGCGCCCATGGCGTTTCGTTTGTTCCCCGGTTGATGGATGGTGTGCGGCGAATTGTTGTCTTTTCTTAAATAACGTTTGAAAACGTCGCCGTCTTAAAAAAATGCCGCTTTTTTTCTAATTTTTTTTGCATGAACAGCGTTTTGGCGACGGTCGGGCGAGACCCTGCCTATCGGGAGGCCACTACCTCGAAATCAAGAGTACCTCTCCCGATGCCGTTGACAAGCAGCGTGATCGAATGGGTGCCGGGGTAATGCCTGCGCGTACTTGCATCGGCAAAGGAATGTTTTTTGGTGTACGGCTTCTTCCCGTTTGCCTTCATGGAAGGTTCCGATATCTTGAATATCTTGCGGTTTCGTTTGCCGTTCGCTTTCACATAGTCAATGCCATATTCAAGCCGTACTTTGGTGTCTTTGCTTGTTTCGATCGTGAAGGAAAAGGTGAGATCATCCCCTATGGGAATCGATGCCGGGTTCAGAGCGAAGCCGTCCACATGTACACAATCGGTATCTGCGAATCCGAAGAGGGCCAGCGCATCCCTGTTGCCCTGTTTGAGAAGCGTCCTGCACCCGTGCTTCACAATCCAATCGGTATGTTGGTTTTTACCGTACCAGTCCCGGGCGATTTTTGCTATCAGGCCGGGATGTGTTTTGGAAATGTCGTTGAGGTTGTTGGCGACGCTTTTGCGGACATACAGCGACGGGTCGGCTTTGAGTCGCTCCAGAATGGCAAGTACCGGCGACGGGTCCTTTTTGAAGCCGGGCAATGCCTGCCCCCACGGCAGCTGCGGGCGGCAACCCTCGCTGGCAAGCCGCCTGACATGTTCGTTGCCATGCCCGGCCCATGCGGCCATCTGCGCCATCATGCGCTTCTCATGCCTGATGATGAAAGGCCTTACGGCAAACTCGGCGGAGGAGGATGGAGTGTATCGTTCCAAGGCGGCTATCGACAGATCCCAATGGCGTTCATCCTGCCCGTAGACTTCGACGAAGTCCGGGAAGTACATGGAAGCATAGTCGTTGAATCCGGCAGGATAGCCTGCGACGACCCGGTCGATGATGCCGAGAGCCTGCTCGTAATCGGCCGGCAGATGCTTTCCCAGATTGATGGCAATCCACCGCATGCGGGCTTTCAGTTCCAATGCGTCCCATGTTTCGTCCATAATGCCGTTGACAAAAGCATCGACTCGGAAAGCAGGATGGACGGCGCGTATGCTCGCAGCGAGCCGGTGGAGCGACTCGCCGTTGTAAAACCTGTGTTTCAGTAATTCTGCCACGTGCTTTCCTTTCAATAAACGGCATCATGTATGTGGCGGTTCACGCCATCTGCCGAAGAGGAATAGCCCTGTTGTTGATTCAAAGAAAAAGGCCGGGTCGATGCCCGGCCTTGTCTCTGTGGAGGTGTTTATTTGTAAGAATCTACGAGCGCGTGGGTGCGTTTCGAGACGTGGGCGATTCTGGATTTGAGAGCCGCCTTGTAGGCTTCCACATTGTTCAGCAACTCGGGGTTTTTGGCGACTCCGGAGATGATGGCCGCCTCGGCGATGGCCGGGCAGAGGTATTCGATCATGCGCGGGTCTAGCGGTTTCGGAATGACGTAGTCGATGCCGAATTCCAGAGGCTTGCCGCCGCTTGCCTTGACGACGGATTCCGGTACGGGCTGCTTGGCGAGATCCGCCAGCGCGCGGGCGGCGGCTATTTTCATCGGCTCGTTGATGCAGGTGGCATGTACGTCGAGCGCGGCGCGGAAGATGTACGGGAAGCAGGAGACGTTGTTCACCTGGTTCGGCCAGTCGGAGCGGCCGGAGCCCATGATGCAATCCGGGCGGGCGGCCTTGGCATCGTCGTAGGTGATTTCCGGGTCCGGGTTCGCGCAGGCGAAGATGATGGGGTGCGGGGCCATGGTTTTGACCATTTCCGGCTTGAGCAGGCCTTTCTTCGAGAGGCCGAGGAAGATGTCCGCTCCTTGCAGGGCGACTTCCAGCGAGCATTCCTCGCTCTGGGCGAACTGTGCCTTGGTGGCGTGCAGGTCGAGGCGTCCGGTATGGATGAGGCCGCGGGAGTCGAACATGTAGATGTTTTCGCGGCGTACGCCGAGAGCCATGTAGAACCTCGCGCAGGCGATGCCGGCGGCTCCGGCTCCGACGACGACGCATTTCATGTCTTCGAGGTGGCGGTTCGTCAGGTCGGCGGCGTTCAGCAGGGCTGCGCCGGAGATGACGGCGGTGCCGTGCTGGTCGTCATGGAAGACGGGGATGTTCATTTCCTGCCTCAGGCGTTCTTCGACCATGAAGCATTCGGGGGCCTTGATGTCTTCGAGGTTGATGGCGCCAAAGGTCGGCTCCATGGTTTTGATGACTTCGATGAGCTTTTCGGGCTGGGTGACGTTCAGTTCGAGGTCGAACACGTCGATGTCCGCGTAAATCTTGAAAAGAAGTCCCTTGCCTTCCATCACGGGCTTGGAGGCGGCGGCTCCGATGTTGCCGAGGCCGAGGACGGCGGTGCCGTTGCTGATGACGGCGACGAGGTTGGATTTTCCGGTGTAAAGTGCGGCGGCGGCGGGATCCTCCTGAATGCGGAGGCAGGGTTCCGCAACGCCCGGGGAATAGGCGAGAGTCAGGTCCTGCACGGAAAAACAGGATTTGCAGGGCAGGACTTCAAGTTTGCCGGGGCGTGGGAATTCGTGGTATTGAAGAGCTTCTTGGGCTAAGTTCGAACTCATTGTGTATGCGAAGTACGAGAGACGGCATCGCGCCGCCTTCGCGCGAGAGTTTCGCCTATGTGCCGCAGAAATTCAAGCAAGGAGTTTGCCCTTCCATGACATGAAGCGGGCGGAGGCGTTTCAGGAAAGGCCGTTTTCAGGCTTCCGGAGCCTCTTCGTTCCGTGCGGCCCGGCGGTTTAGAGGGGCAGGCCCGTACTTGTTCGGGCCGGGAGTGGATTGCATGAGGGCGATGGCGATGAAAAGAATCCACGCCCCGGGGTGCGTATAGGCCATCGCCTGGAAAACATCTTCAGGCAAGGAGATGATGCTTTGGACAAACAGGCAGACGATGGGCGCCAGCACCCACCATCCGCTGTGCGCGGCATCGCGCAGGCGGCGAATGCTCATGACGATGAGGAAGAGCGTGCTCGGCAGCAGCAGGCTCTGCATGACTGTGTGGAGCATGTCCGGCTCTTGGGTGCCGGGCGTCCATGAGTGGAAGTAATCCCACAATGCCCATGAGTTCAGGCAATCGGCCAGCAGGAAGAGCAGGAGCCAGGGCAGGTAGCCGCGCCGTCCGAGGCGGGAGAAGAATCGGCGGCGGGCGGGAGCAGATTGAGCCGGGGAAGAATCGGGCATGATCCTATGATAATGCATCCCGCCGGATTTGCCAAGCCGAATGAGGCCTGTTCGTCTCCCTGTTTCCGATAAAAAGGCATGGGCCGGATGCTCCGGCAGTGGATGCCATGGTACAATGCCTCTTGCCGATTTCGTAATAAAAAATACTTTAGTCTTGCTTTTTCGAGCCTGTTATGGCATACCCCTTGGGATTTAACCTAAAATATGCCGAAAGACACGTCTATCCACAAGATTCTCGTGATCGGGTCCGGCCCGATCGTTATTGGACAAGGTTGCGAGTTCGACTATTCCGGAACTCAAGCGTGCAAGGCATTGCGTGAAGAAGGGTACGAGGTGGTGCTGGTGAATTCCAACCCAGCCACCATCATGACGGACCCGGAAACAGCCCCGCGTACCTACATCGAACCGATCACTCCCGAGTATGTGGAGAAGATCATCGCCCGCGAGAAGCCGGACGCCCTGCTGCCGACCCTCGGCGGCCAGACGGCCCTGAACTGCGCCATGAAGCTGCATGCCGACGGCGTGCTGGACCGCTATGGCGTACGCATGATCGGCGCGAATGCCGATGCCATCGACAAGGGCGAAGACCGCCTGCGCTTCAAGGAAGCGATGCTGAAAATCGGGCTGGACGTTCCCCGCTCCGGCATCGCCCACAATATGAACGATGCCTGGCAGGTGGCGGAGGAGATCGGTTCCTATCCCCTCATCATCCGCCCCGCCTTCACCCTCGGCGGCACGGGCGGCGGCATCGCCTACAACCGCGCCGAGTTCGAAGAAATCTGCGCCCGCGGCATCGACCTTTCCCCCGTATCCGAAGTGCTGATCGAGGAATCCCTCCTCGGCTGGAAGGAATACGAGATGGAAGTGATGCGCGACCGCAACGATAATTGCGTGGTCGTCTGCTCCATCGAAAACCTCGACCCGATGGGCGTTCACACCGGAGACTCCATCACCGTGGCCCCCATCCAGACCCTGACCGACCGCGAATACCAGATCATGCGCGACGCCTCCTTCGCCGTGATTCGTGAAATCGGCGTGGAAACTGGCGGCTCGAACATCCAGTTCGCCACCGATCCGAAGACGGGCCGCATGATCGTCATCGAGATGAATCCGCGCGTCTCCCGCTCCTCGGCTCTCGCCTCGAAGGCTACGGGCTTCCCGATCGCCAAGCTCGCGGCGAAGCTCGCTGTCGGTTACACGCTCGACGAACTGCGCAACGACATCACGAAGGAAACCCCCGCCTCGTTCGAACCCTCCATCGACTATGTGGTCACCAAGGTGCCGCGCTTCACCTTCGAGAAGTTCAAGCAGGCCGACGCCCGCCTGACCACCTCGATGAAATCCGTGGGCGAGGCCATGGCCATCGGCCGCACCTTCAAGGAATCCCTGCAGAAGGCTCTCCGCTCCCTCGAAACGGGCCGCTGGGGCTTCGGCTTCGATAACAAGGACCCCGAAAACCCCTCCCATGAGGAAATCGTGCGCATGCTCGCCGTGCCGAATGCCGAACGCATCTTCTGGATTCAGACGGCCTACATGAACGGTTTCTCGCTCGAAGAAATCCACGACATCACGCAGATCGACCCGTGGTTCCTCGCCCAGCTCGAAGATCTGGCGAATGCCGGGAAGAACCTCGCCACCCTCGACCTCAAGGAAGCCAAGAAGCTCGGCTTCTCCGACCGCCAGATTGCGAAAGCACGCGGCTGCTCGGAAGACGATGTACGCAAGGAGCGCAAGCGCCACGGCATCATCCCCACCTACAGGCTGGTGGATACCTGCGCCGCCGAATTCGAAGCCAGCACCCCGTACTACTACTCCAGCTACGGAGAAGAGAACGAAGCCCGTGACGAAGGCCGCAAGAAAATCATGATCCTCGGCGGCGGCCCGAACCGCATCGGGCAGGGCATCGAGTTCGACTACTGCTGCGTGCATGCCTCCTTCGCCCTGAAGGAACTCGGGTACGAAACCATCATGGTGAACTCGAACCCGGAAACCGTCTCCACCGACTACGACACCTCGGACAAGCTCTACTTCGAGCCCCTCACGCTGGAAGACGTACTGAACATCTGCGACCAGGAAAAGCCGGACGGCGTGATCGTCCAGTTCGGCGGCCAGACTCCGCTGAACCTCGCCTCCGCTCTCGAAGCCCACGGCGTGCCCATCATCGGTACCAGCCCGAAGAGCATCGAACTCGCGGAAGACCGCAAATACTTCTCCGCCCTCCTCGACGAGCTCCGCCTCAAGCAGGCGGAAGCAGGCACCGCCGTCACGCAGGATGAAGCCGCCGAAGTGGCCGGGCGCATCGGCTACCCCGTCCTCGTCCGCCCCTCCTTCGTACTGGGCGGCCGCGCCATGATGATCGTCTATGACGAGCAGGAACTCCGTCGCTACATGGCCGAAGCCGTGGACGTCTCCCCCGATCGCCCCGTACTCGTGGACCGCTTCCTTGAAAACGCCATGGAAATCGACTGCGATGTGATCTCGGACGGCGATATCTCCGTCGTCGGCGCCATCATGCAGCACGTCGAACCCGCAGGCATCCACTCCGGCGACTCCGCGTGCATGATCCCTGCCGTCGGCGTATCCATGGGCATGCACAAGGAAATGATGCGCGCCGCCAAGGAACTGGCCGCCCGCCTCAATGTGCGCGGCCTGATGAACATCCAGTTCGCCATCAAGGATGAAGAGCTCTACGTCATCGAAGTGAATCCGCGCGCCTCGCGCACCGTCCCCTTCGTCTCGAAATCCATCGGCGTACCGCTCGCCAAGCTCGCGGCCAAGGTCATGTCCGGCAAAACGCTGCCGGAACTCGGCTTCACCAAGGAAATCGTGCCGGAATACTACTCCGTCAAGGAAGCCGTCTTCCCGTGGGGCCGCTTCCCGGGCATCGACGTCGTCCTCGGACCCGAAATGCGCTCTACCGGCGAAGTCATGGGCATTGACGCCGACCCGGAAATCGCCTTCGCGAAATCCCAGATCAGCGCGTTCAACCCGCTGCCGGAGCCGGGCCTCGTCTTCATCTCCGTCAACGACCGCGACAAGGAAGCCGTCGTCCCCATCGCCCGCGACCTCGTGCGCCTCGGCTACGACCTCTGCGCCACGCGCGGCACCATGATCCACCTGCTGCAGCACGACATCGAATGCGAACGCGCCTACAAAGTGCATGAAGGCCGCCGCCCGAACATCGTGGACCGCATCAAGAACGGCGACATCGTCTTCATCATCAACACGCCCGGCTCGCACGACGCCCGTGCGGACGAAGTAGCCATCCGCGCCAGCGCGGTCGGCAGCAAAATCTCGTACTGCACCAACCTTGCCTCGGCGCGCGCCTGTGTGGCCGCCGTCCGCGGCATCAAGGACAAAGTCGCAGGCGTGAAAACCATTCAGGAATACCACGGAGTCTGATCCTGCATCGGCTCCGCCCGATTCCCTCCCCCGGTGCGCTTCCCGTACCGGGGGATTTTTGTGGATGCCATGGCGGCATTGGCAAGCGAATGGCGGGTATTCACAAAGGATCGCCGGAGAGGAGCATTTGCGCATGGAATCCCTTGGCGGAGCGGAGATGCGGGAAGCGCATGGCCGGGTACGGGAAAACGGTGGGGTGCAGCCCGTTCCGAGAAATAGAATTCGGGCGAGACCGTTTGCTTGACAGCCATTCTGCAATCGGCTAGCTTTATACAATGTCATCCTCCTTTTCCGTGTCGACCCTGATTTCCGCAGCGGGCATGCTGCTCTTCTTCCTCTCTTCAGGCATCTCCGGGGCGGCTCCCGTCTTCATCCCCCACGTCTCCGAAACGGAAGGATGGTACGATGTGAACAAGAAGACGAAGTGGACGGACTGGCCCCTTGCACAGCCCAACTGGTGGGAAGAACCGGCTCCGACCCGCCCGAAGGAATGGAATAGATAGCCTGATGTGCTGGGCCGCTGCAGCCTCCAACATCCTCCAGTGGTGGCAGGACAACCGTACAGACGTAGCCGCTTCCACGCCGAACGGATACGCCTCCACCTATGTCGCCATGCCGCAGGTTGCGCAACTCTTCATCTACCAGATGATCACGAGAAACTGGACCGACGGGGGAGGGCAGGTGGAACAGGCGTGGAACTGGTGGTTCAACGGCGGCATGCTGCCTGATGTATACTATCCGACATCGTCACAGATACAGACGACTCCGATATCTCCGGGCGGGTACTGGAGCCATCTTGGCATGACCTTCGATATGGACGCCATCGAATCGCCCCTGTTCCGGAGCTATGGCTTCTATTCCGTGGGCAATACGAGCCTTAAGAAAGAATTCACCGGAGTCTTCACCGATTATATCGACAACGGCTGGGGCGTCTCCCTCAGCCTGACCTCTCCGACTACGGGGCACGCAATCACCATGTGGGGATACGACTATACGGAAGAAGGAGACCTCATCCTGTACCTCACCGATTCGGACGACTACCGGATCGCCATGTTCCGGCAGATACTCAAAATGTCGGACACCGGCCACCTCTATCTGGAAGGCATCGACAATGAAACGGCGCAGTATGCCTATGACCCTGCGACGGCGACTGGGTGGGAAGTCACTTCCATCCATGCGCTCACTGCACCGCTGAACTTGGCGCCCGAACCGTCCGCCGCCGCTCTGGCTTTGGCGGGATGCCTCGCCGGGATGTGGAGAAGGCAGCGGAGAGTATGAGGCTGAGTCTCCTGCAGCAAGGGGAAAGGACAGTGTGGCAGCTTGTGAAACGGGCGGTATTTTGCGGCGGCTGGGCAGGCGATTGATGGAAAAGACTTGCCCATCGTCGAGACCTGCCCTACAATTCCGAATGTCAGGAATGGCCGCCGTGGCGCGAACCCCAAGCTGTGGCGAAATTCCCGGGAGATCTGCGAAATGCGTGATTCGCTGGGAATCAGAAGATTGAAAGGACTGGCGCGGGTGCAATCGTCTGCTTTTCGGCAGTACGTCAGCAAGTCCGCGCAAATGCAAGCATGGACAAGGCTTTATCAATGTGTTATGGTCTTGGCTGTCGCACTCCTCACGGAGTGCGTGAATTGAAACATCAGCCTTGCCGCCGGTTCCAATATCGTGAAAAGTCGCACTCCTCACGGAGTGCGTGAATTGAAACATTGAACATGACGGAAAGCGTCTCCCTGTATCTGGTCGCACTCCTCACGGAGTGCGTGAATTGAAACAACAGGGGGAAGCAGCAAGCCGCTGAGCGAAGGGGTCGCACTCCTCACGGAGTGCGTGAATTGAAACTAGATTCCGGGGTGACGCGGGCGGAAGCGATGAGTCGCACTCCTCACGGAGTGCGTGAATTGAAACTCAAAACAAGAAGTCATTGACATGAAGGCGATGAACGTCGCACTCCTCACGGAGTGCGTGAATTGAAACCCTCCCTTACCTCGCCTCCCCGCAGCCTGAAAATGTCGCACTCCTCACGGAGTGCGTGAATTGAAACTCCACAATCAGCACCGTGCCGCGTGGGCTATATCGTCGCACTCCTCACGGAGTGCGTGAATTGAAACTCATCTCGGCTACATCACATGAGGAAATTGGCATGGTCGCACTCCTCACGGAGTGCGTGGATTGAAACCGGCGGCGATGGGTTCCGGGTCGCCGGGGATGGTGTCGCACTCCTCACGGAGTGCGTGGATTGAAACTGCTGGCCATGCGCATCTCCTGCGTCGAGTAGATGTCGCACTCCTCACGGAGTGCGTGGATTGAAACTTGCCGTCAGATTCCCTCTTCACCCTCGCCGCATGTCGCACTCCTCACGGAGTGCGTGGATTGAAACATCGGAAGCCCGCCTGTCGTGTCGAATAATAGGGGGTCGCACTCCTCACGGAGTGCGTGGATTGAAACCTTCATCCCTGCCCGGCACTCCGCCACGGGCAAGGTCGCACTCCTCACGGAGTGCGTGGATTGAAACGCAGGGGATGCCGCTGTCCATATCCGGGTACCATGTCGCACTCCTCACGGAGTGCGTGGATTGAAACTGGCATGCTTCGCCAGCATTTTTTGCTCGATCGGGTCGCACTCCTCACGGAGTGCGTGGATTGAAACCCTCCGTTCATGAGGGTGCAGACCGGCGATAAGGTCGCACTCCCCACGGAGTGCGGCGGGAGATGTTTCTACCTCAGGCCATTTCTTCGTCATGGATGCCGCTTTTCATTTTGCGGCGGAAGAACCATGACAGGGTGATCCATGCTACGGCGGAGGAGATGAGGTCTGCCGTGGCCATGGCGAACCAGATGCCGTTCTGCCCCCAGAAGGTGGGGAGGACGAGCAGCAGAGGCACGAGGAAGATCATCTGGCGGGTGAGCGAGAGGAAGATGGAGATTCGCGCCCTGCCGATGGATTGGAAGAAGTTCCCGATGACGATGGGGGCGCCGATGAGGGGGAAGGCCAGTGCGCTGAGGCGCAACCCGCGTTCGGCGATTTCTTTCAGTTCGGCGTTGTCGGTGAACATGCCGGCGAGCATGTGCGGGAAGAGTTCGCAGGCGAGCCATCCGAAGGTGGTGATGCCGGTGCCGGCGATGATGCCGTAGCGGAGGACCTGCCGCACACGGTCGAGCCGTCCTGCGCCGAGGTTGTAGCCTGCGATGGGTTGCATGCCCTGCGTGAGGCCGATGACGACCATGACGACGAGGATCTGTACGCGGCTGATGACGCCGAAGGCTCCCACCGCCGGGTCTCCGCCGTGATCCAGCAGTTGCCGGTTGATGACGAGGACGACGATGCAGCCGCAGGCATTCAGCAGGCAGGGTGCCATGCCGATGGAGGCGATGGCGGTGCAGATTCCCCGGCGGAGCCGGTAGATGCCTTTGGTGAAGTGGATGGTGTGCGAGCTGTCGCGGTAGTGGTGGATGATCCATGCCAGGCCGACGCATTGCGCGAGGAGCGTGGCGATGGCTGCCCCTGTCATCCCCCAGCCGAGAGTGAAGATGAAGACGGGGGCGAAGGCGACGTTGGCGACGACGGTGATGATGGTGGTGAGCATGGCCTTGCGCGGGTAGCCGGAGGCGCGCATGGCGTGGTTCATGTTGAAGAAGGCGTAGGTGAGCGGCAGGCCGAGCAGGGTGACGAGCATGAAGTCGTAGGCATGCGGCATGGTGCCGGAGCTGGCTCCGAAGAGGTGCAGGATGGGGTGCAGGATGGGGCAGCATCCCCACCCGAAGGCGATGCCGAGGATGATGCTGAGCAGGAGCATGTTGCCGAAGACGTTGAATGCGCCTTCCCGGTCGTGCCTGCCAAGGGTGATGGAGCAGACGGCTGCGCCACCGATGCCCACAAGGGTGCCGAGCGCGAAGACGAGGCTCATGATGGGGAAGGCGACTCCGAGGCCGGAGAGGGCTTCGGCTCCTACGCCGTGGCCGATGAAGATGCTGTCGATGACGTTATACAGCGAATACGCCACCATGCCGGCGATGGCCGGAAGGGAGTATTGGAGGAGGAGCTTGCCGATGGGTTCGCGCTCCAGGGCCTGCATGTGTCGATCCTGTTCCATGGCGGTGTGTCCGGCGAGGGGCGGGGCGCGGAATGGTAGGGGAAACGGGCGCCGTTGTCAAGGCGAGGGTGCGGTGCCGGGCGGCGGGGCGGCGGCTTTCAGCGCGGCGACGTGGGCGATGAGCCGGGAGTGTTCCGGCGGAGTTTCGGGGTAGGGGGTATCGGTGTCGAGGTGGTCCCTGACGGGCTGGAGCAGGGTTTCCTTTGTGGTGGCGCGGCGCATGCGGTGGCCGAAGTCGTCCGGCAATCCTTCGGCCACATAGACGAGGAATTTTTTCATGCGGTGGATGTGGTCGATTTCCTTGTAGGGGGTGAAGAGCCGGGCGGTCTCCTCGAACAGGGCGAGGGCGTAGGCCATCATGTCGCGGCAGGTCGGGGCGGCTTCTCCCCGGAGGCGTCGGAAGAGGTAGGGGTTGCGCACGGCTCCGCGTCCGATCATCAGCCCGGCGGGGTTGGCGGCTCGTTGCCATGCGGCGGCGGATTCCGCATCCGCCACGTTGCCGTTGGCGATGACGGGGCATTCCATTTCCGCAACGGCGCGCCGGACGGTTTCGATGTGGACGGGGGTGCGGTAGCCTTCCGCCATGGTGCGGGCATGGATGGCGAGGCGGTCGGGCGCGTGTTTGCGGAGGATGGGGAGGATTTGTTCGAATTCGGCGGGGTCTTCCCAGCCGATGCGGCATTTGACGGTGAAGGCTCCGGCGGGCAGGGCGTCGCGCAGCGCGCCGAGGGTGGAATCGAGCCGCGAGAGGACGCGGAGCAGTCCCGCGCCCGCGTATTTGCGGGTGACGATGGGGGCGGGGCAGCCGACGTTGAGGTCCACTCCGGCAACGGGGTATTGCATCAATGCCTGCGCATCGCGCACGAGGGCGGGGATGTCCGAGCCGACGAGCTGTCCGTAGATCGGGACTCCGGTTTCATTTTCCGTGATGCTGCTGAGGGTGGAGGGGGCGAGCTTGCGGTGGTGCGGCGTGGTGCGGAAGTACTCCGTGATGAAGTAGTCGGGCAGCGTGCCGAGCCTGTGCAGGGTACGGATCATCGCGAGGTCGGAAACATCCTGCATGGGCGCGAGCGCGAGAAGCATGCCGCGATTCTACCACGGGGCGGCTTCGCTGGAAAGGGTTAAGCTTGACTCGCAGCGGCGAAAAGGCGACACTCGCGCCATGAAGCCGAACAAGCCTGTCAACGTCCGCCGCTCCGATGTCATGGAAAAGGTTTCCGCCGTGATCGGCGAGCATTACCTGAGTCCGCTGGTGGATGGCATCCGTGCCCGGGGTGGCCGGATGGTGCTGGACAATATGACGATTCTGCTCGCGCAGGAGTTCGGCTTCTGTGCCGGGGTGCGCCGTGCGATCGATATTGCCTATGCGGCGCGGCGCGTGTTCCCCGACCAGCGGATTTATCTGATCGGCGAGATCATCCACAATCCCGAGGTGAACCGCCAGCTCGACGAGATGGGGCTGGTGCGCCTGCCCTGGCAGCAGATGGACGAGAGCTACGAGGCGTTGACGCCCGATGACGTGGTGATCATTCCCGCCTTCGGCGTACCCGTGCAGATGCGGGAATTTCTGGAAGAGAAGGGCGTGTCCATCGTGGATACGACCTGCGGAGATGTGATGAAAGTCTGGCGGCGCGTGAAGGGATATGCGAATAGCGGCATCACTTCCGTCATTCACGGCAAGGCGAAGCACGAGGAGAGCCGCGCGACGGCGTCTCACGCCCGGGGCGATGGCGGGGATGGGCATTACATCGTCGTCTTCACTTCGGAGGATGCCCGCGTGGTCTGCGATTACATTCTGGGCAAGGGCGACCGGGAAAAGTTTCTGGCGCATTTCCGGGGGGCGATGTCGGAAGGCTTCGATCCCGACCTCCATCTGCAGCGTGTCGGCATGGCGAACCAGACGACCATGCTCAAGGAAGAGACCCTTGAAATCCAGACCATGCTGCGCGACGCGGTGATCGCTCGCGACGGCAACGAGCTGAACTTCCATGTGTTCGATACGATCTGCGGTGCGACGCAGGATCGCCAGAATGCGCTGTTTCATCTGCTGGAGCAGCCGCTGGATGCCGTCATCGTCGTCGGCGGCTACAACAGCTCGAACACGACCCACCTCGTCGAGATCGCCCAGAAGCACCAGCCGAACACATGGTTCGTCGAAAATGCCGCCTGCATCGAAAGCCTGCATGAAATCCGCGCCTTCAATACCCGGACGAAGAAGGAGGAACTGACGGTCCTTCCGCCCGAAGCGGCTGACACATCCTGCCGCTGGACGGTGGGCATCACCGCCGGAGCTTCCTGCCCGGCGAACCTGATCGAAGAGGTGATTCGCCGCTTCGCCGCTCTGCGCGGCTGCGCCGTGGAGGCGGAGTAGGGATTGGCAAAGGCGGATTGATTCTATTCTCTTGAGATGGTCATGAGCGATGGCGACAATCTGAATTCCGGAGCATTGCGGGTTGCATTCATTGATACGCTGAGAGGGGTGGCGATGTTGCTCGTCATCTTTCATCATTGCGGCGCTCCTGGGAGCGATCTGATTCTAGCCTTTCATATGCCGTTGTTTTTCTGGCTGTCCGGTTATGTTCAGTCCTTGCAGAAAGGAGACATTTCGCTATGGGTTACGATTAAAAAAAGATTCGTGCGCTTGATGCTGCCTTATTTCGGGTTTGAACTGATCAATCTGGGTATATCGCTTGTTTTCTATCCACACTTATTGCATGCAAATAATTTTCAAAGCGCCTTGTGGAGTATTGCCTCCTGTGTGAATGTGCCGGTCTATTACGGCATATGCCTGAGATTGTGGTTTTTGCCGTGCATGTTCGTGGTGGGTATATTATATGCTTTGATTGCCAAAATGATCGAATGGAGGCATGGCAGTGTGGCAAAATGGTCGTGGGCATGTGGCCTCGCCTTCATCCTGCTTTCCTTCGCCGTGAATACAGCCATGCCGGAAGGCAGATTGCCCTTTGCCCTGGATACGGGGTTGGTCGGCGCGGGATTCCTTTTCTTCGGCATCGCCTGCCGTCCCTATGTGGATTGGCTGTATGTGCAGAAATGGTATGTGTTGGCTGCGGTTGCGATCATTGGAGGGGGCGGAGTGTATGCGGCGCAGGAGTTGAATAGCTCCTTGTTCCTGATGTATGTCGATCAGTACGGCGATTACCTTTATGCCATGCCCGGTGCGCTTGCCGGATGTTTTTTTGCGTGCAGCCTGGTATTCCTGTGCAAGGATATGCTTCCTGTCCGGATGGTGAATTATCTCAGTAGAAACTCATTAGCCATATTCCCTGTACATCTGGACATTCTCTTTTTGGTTTCCGTTCTTTTGAAAAGCGTCGATTCTCTGCAATTGTTTCCTTTCTCTTCCAATAATTTCGTGTTCAAAGTCATTTTCGTATGCGTGTTGATGATTCCATGTATATGGGTTGTGAACCGATTCTTTCCGGTTTTGGCGGGAAAAGGATGGAAAAAGCGAGAGCCTCGCCAATGACGGGCGGTGTCCGGCGAGCGTCTGCAGCAATCCTTCGCAGCCGGGCGCGAAAAAATCGTTCGTGCTGATGGTTTAGTCTTGCAATCCTGCCCGGAATCGGGTAGCTTCGCTCATGGCGGAATATCCTCTTGGACTCAGTTTTGACGATGTGCTCCTGCTCCCGTGCTTGAGCACGATTCTTCCCGGCGATGCCGATGTTTCTTCCCGGCTCGTTTCTTCCTTCCCTTTGCGTTTGCCGATCCTTTCTTCCCCGATGGATACGGTGACGGAATCGGAAATGGCCATTGCCATGGCGCGTGAAGGCGGCCTCGGCGTGATTCATCGCAATAACCTGATCGAGATTCAGGCCGCAATGGTGTCGAAGGTCAAGCGTTTCGACAACGCCGTGATTCCGAACCCGATCACCGTGTGCAAGGATATGACGATCGTTGAAGTGCGCGAGCTCGTGCACCAGCACGGCTATTCCGGCTTCCCCGTGGTGGATGCCGACGGCAGGCTGGAAGGCATCGTCACCGGTCGCGACATGCGCGGCGTGGAACGCCCCGAAACGACTCGCGTTTCCGACGTGATGACTCCGGTTGCCCGCCTCATCACTGCCGCTTCGACGACGACGATCGAGCAGGCCCGCAGCATTCTGCACGAAAACCGTATTGAAAAGCTTCCCCTCGTGGATGCCGACGGCCGCCTTGCCGGACTCATCACCGAGACGGACATTCAGAAGCGCGAATTCTTCGCCGACTCCTCGAAAGATGAATTCGGCCGTCTCCGCTGCGGCGCAGCCGTGGGCGTGGGTCCCGACTGCATCGACCGTGCGAAGGCTCTCATCGAAGCGGGCGCGGACGCCCTCTTCATCGACGCCGCCACAGGCCACACCTCCCGCGTGATGGATGTGATCGCCAAGCTCCGCGAGCTTTCCGACAAGCCCGTCGTCGCAGGCAATGTGGTGACGAAGGACGGCGCGGCCGACCTCATCGCCGCCGGTGCGAGCGCCATCAAGGTAGGCGTGGGCCCCGGTTCCATCTGCACCACCCGCATCATTGCCGGCGTGGGTATGCCCCAGTTCTCGGCCATTCAGGAAGTGGCCTCCGTCGCACGCCCGGCAGGCGTAGCCGTGATCGCCGACGGCGGCATCCGCTACTCCGGCGATGTGGTGAAGGCTCTCGCCGCAGGCGCGGACCTCATCATGATGGGCGGCCTTCTTGCAGGCTGCGAAGAAAGCCCCGGCCAGGTCGTCCACTATCAGGGCCGCCACTTCAAGCAATACCGCGGCATGGGTTCTCTCGGCGCGATGCGCCGCGGCTCCGGCGACCGCTACGGGCAGAACAGCTCCGGCAAACTCGTCGCCGAAGGCGTGGAAGCCCGCGTTCCGTACAAGGGCATGCTGGCCGACGTCATCTTCCAGCTCATGGGCGGCCTCCGTTCCGGCATGGGCTACCTCGGCGCGAACGACCTCGCCACCCTGCGCGAGCATGCACGCTTTGTGCGCATCACGGCAGGCGGCCTGAAAGAAAGCCATCCGCACGATATCACCATCACCGAAGAACCGGTCAACTATTCCTGCTAACTCTCCCGTACACATGCACGTCAAACACCTCGTCGCCGTCATCGACTTCGGCTCCCAGTACACGCAGCTCATCGTGCGCCGCGTGCGCGAACTGGGCTTCATGGCCAAACTGTACGCTTTGGAGGATCTGGACCAGATCCATGAACCCGGTGCCGTCATCCTCTCCGGAGGCCCGAAAAGCACCACGGATGCGGATGCCCCCGACATCGATTTCGCCTGGCTGCAAAGCTTCGGCGTGCCCGTGCTCGGCGTGTGCTACGGCATGCAGCTCCTGAATATCAAACACGGCGGTACCGTCAAGGGCAGCAACAAGCGCGAATACGGCCCCGCCGCCCTCGTCCCCGAAGCCGGAGCCGTGTTGTACAAGGATGTGACCCCCTCCTCGCAGGTGTGGATGAGCCATTCGGACACCGTGGACCACCTCGCCGAAGGTTGCTCCGTGATCGCCCGCAATGCGGAAGGCGTACCCGTCTCCCTCCAGTGGAGCGACCGCATGTACGGCATCCAGTTCCACCCGGAAGTCACCCACTCGCACGAAGGCCGCACCATCCTCCGCAACTTCCTTGCGCTGGCGGACAACCTTCAACGCTTCGACATCGGCGACTTCAAGAACGAAATCGTGCAGGAAATCCGTGACCGCGTGGGCGACAAGCAGGTCGTCTGCGGCGTTTCCGGCGGTGTGGACAGCACCGTGCTGGCCGTCCTGCTGCATGAAGCGGGCGTGAACGTGCGCCCCATCTTCGTGGACAACGGACTTCTCCGCAAGAATGAAGCCGAGGAAGTACAGGCCAATTTCGCCCGCATGGGCGTGGAAATCGAAACCATCGATGCCTCCGAACGCTTCCTGAACGCACTCGCCGGAGAAGGCGACCCCGAAAAGAAACGCCGCATCATCGGCGGCCTCTTCCTCGATGTGTTCTGGGATGCAGTCGGCAACGCCGAAATGCTCGCACAGGGCACCCTGTACCCGGACGTGATCGAAAGCGCGTCCAACGCCAAATCGAAAGCCTCCGTCATCAAAACCCACCACAACCGAGTGGAACGCGTGCTGGAACTCCAGGCGCAGGGCAAGGTGCTGGAACCGCTGGCCGAACTCTTCAAGGACGAAGTGCGCGAACTCGGCGCAGCCATGGGCATCCCTCACGACATCCTCTGGCGCCATCCCTTCCCGGGCCCCGGCCTCGCCGTACGCTGCCCCGGCGAAGTGACGAAGGAACGCCTCGACATCATCCGCGAATGTGACGCCATCTTCATCGGCAACCTCAAGAAATTCGGCTGGTACGAAAAGGTGTGGCAGGCCTACGCGGGCCTGATCCCCGTGAAAACCGTCGGCGTGAAGGGCGATGAACGCTCCTACGAATGGGCGACCAACCTCCGCGCCATCGTCTCGGAAGATGCGATGACCGCCGACTGGGTGGAACTCCCCCCGGCCCTGCTTCGCGAAACGAGCAACCGCATCCTGAACGAAGTCAAGGGCATCAACCGCGTTCTGTACGACATCTCGACCAAGCCCCCGGCATCCATCGAGTGGGAGTAATATTCTCCCGGAAAGGAGCAGCTGATGACCGAACTGGAAAAGTGCATGGCGGGCGAGTGGTACGATTGCCATGACCCGGTGTTTCTTGAGTTCAAGAAGAAGGCTCATCGGCTGCTGCTGCAGTACAATGCGCTTCCCTACGAGCAGAAAGAGGAGAAGCGCCTCGTGCTGGAGGAGATGCTCGGGAGCATCGGCGAGAAGGTTTCCGTGGGGCATTCGTTCGTTTGCGATTACGGCCGCAATATTCATATCGGCAGTAATGTGACGGTGAATACGGGCTGCACGTTTGTCGATTGCAATGAGATACGGATCGGCAATAATGTGCTGATCGCTCCCAATGTGCAGATTTATACGGCGACGCATCCCGTGGAGCTGGCGGAGCGCCTGACTCCCGTGGAGACGGATGGAGGCACCGAATACGTGCGCCATACCTACGCCCTCCCGGTGCGGATCGAGGACGGGTGCTGGATCGGCGGCGGTGTGGTGATTCTGCCCGGCGTGACGATCGGACACGGGAGTGTGATCGGCGCAGGCAGCGTGGTGACGAAGGATGTGCCGCCGAATTGTCTGGCGGCGGGTAATCCCTGCCGCGTGATTCGGCCTATCAACGGAGGTGCGGCATGATCAGAATGGTCGGTTTCGATTTGGACGGGACGATCGGCGAGACGATTCCGATGTGCCTGCGGGTGTTTGCCCGGGCGGTGTCTCCCCATGCGGGGCATCTGCTTAGCGAGGAGGAGATTGTGCAGACGTTCGGCCTGAACGAGGTGGGTATGGTGAAGGCGATCGTGAAGGAGGGCTGGGAGCAGGCGTTGGAAGATTTCTACACCCTTTATGAGGAGATGCACGGCGAGTGCGCCGAGCCTTACGAGGGTGTTGTCGAGCTGATCGACGATTTGAAGCGGTGCGGCGTGCAGGTGGCCCTGATTACGGGCAAGGGGGCGGTGAGCTGCCGGATTACGCTGGAGCGGTTCGGCCTGCAGGATGCGTTTTGCCGGATCGGTACCGGAGCGGAAGACCGCCTGAACAAGGCGGAGCTGATGGCCGGGCTGCTGGAGGAGTACGGGTTGGAGCGCGACGAGTTTCTGTACATCGGCGATGCCTTGTCGGATGTCGCCGCCACGAAGGAGGCGGGGGTGGTCTGCCTGTCCGCCGCGTGGAGCGAGGCTGTCGATGCTTCGCGGCTGCGGGAGGTGAATGATCCTGCGCTGGTGTTCGGCGGTATCGAAGAGTTGAGAAACTATCTGGCGGGGCTCATCGGCGGCTTGCCGGAAGCGGCAGGAGAAATGAGACCATGAGAGAGATGAGAAGAAAAGGGGAACGCGCCACGCAGGAGGAGGCGCGCCGGATCGTGGAGGAGAGCGAATACGGCTTTCTCGCTACGGCCGGGAACGGCGGGCTGCCGTACGGCGTGCCGGTGTCCCACGTTCTGCACGGGCAGGCGGTGTATTTTCATTGCGCCGTCGAGGGGCGGAAGCTGGACAATATCCGCGAGAATTCCGCCGTGTGCCTGACCTGTGTTTCCCGCGCCGAGCCGCTGCCCGAGCAGTACGATGTCCGCTATGCCTGCGCCGTCGTCGAGGGCAGGGCGGCTCTCGTCGAGGACGAGGCCGAGGTGCTCGAGGCTCTGCTTCTGATCGGAAGGCATTACACGCAGCACGATGAAGCGGCTCTGGATGCCTACATCCGGACCCGCCTGCACCGGACTTTCGTGTGCCGCATCGATATCGAAACCATCACCGGGAAAATCCACGGCGGCGCTCCGTCCGGCGGATCCGGTTCTACGGCCTGTCATCAGTCATGAATTCCTGGGATATTGTTCTTGCCACTTTTCTTGCCGTCATTCCTGTCTACCTGATTATCGGTACGGGCTGGCTGCTGCGCCGCATCCACTGGATTCTGCCTGCGCATGAATCGCCGCTGATGCGTGTGGCGCTGGATGTGTGCTATCCGTGCCTGATCCTGTCGAGCATGCTCGGCAATGAGAAGTTGTCGAGCATTTCCTTTTCCGCGCAGGCGATTGCCATGGGCTTTACCGAACTGGTCGTCGGCATGGGTGTGGCGTGGTCGGTGGCCCGGCTGCTGAAGCTGAAGGTCGGTACGGGGTTGCGGACGTTTTCGCTGTCGGCGGGTATTCAGAATTACGCTTTCTTCGTGATCCCCATTCTGATGGTGCTGTTCCCGGCCAAGGGTGATCCGACCCTTGGGGTGCTGATGACCCACAATGTCGGCTGCGAGCTGGCGGTGTGGACCATCGGCATTATCATCATTGCCGGAGGGGTGAAGAATCTGTCCGCAGGCATCTTCCTGCGCGGGCCGCTGATGGCGGTGGTGATCGGTCTTCTGCTGGGCTGGACGGGGCTTGGCTCCTACGTGGCGGTGCCTCCGGTGATGAATACCCTGTCCATGTTCGGCGGGTGTGCGGTGCCGCTCTGCATGATGCTCTTCGGCTGTACGATGTACGATTCATGGGAGCGGATGCAGTGGAACCTGCGGCTGAATATCGCCGGTGTGCTGACGCGGCTCGTGCTGGCTCCGATGCTGATTCTGCTGTTGGCATGGGCGCTGCCCGTTGATCCTCTGATCAAGCGTATCATGGTGCTGCAGGCGGCCATTCCTTCTGCGGTGATTCCCGTCATCCTTGCCAAGCGGTTCGGAGGCCATCCGGATATTGCGACGCAGGTGCTGCTGGTCACGACCCTCGTGTCGTTCATTACGCTGCCTGTCTGGCTGGCGGTGGGGGATATGTTCGTCGTGCCGCTCGTGCCCTAGGTTGTATCGGCGGGATGCGTGTATGGCCCTGTTGTTCGGCCTGTGCGGCATCATTCTTCTTGTACTCTCAATATGTGGAGTGTAGGATGAAAGCCTATGAAAAGATTACAACTTTTTCCCTATGCCGTTGCCATCCTGTGCGCCGGATTTGCCTTTGCTGCGCCGAAGGACGAACCTCCCGTCAGGCCGGAGGCCAAGTACGTCGAGATCACTTCCGGAACGGAAGACCTGGGATTCGACTGGATCGTGAATCCGTTTGCGGTAGATGCCGTGAAGAAGGAAGCGGCAATGTACGAAGTGCTGGCCACCCACAAAACCATTGCCCGCTTCGAAGGCTACCGGAATATCGTCTGCCTTGGGCGGGCTGCGTTGTGTCCCGACCGCTGCGGGCATTCGACGGTGGTCGCCGGTTTCACTATCGTTTCCTACCGTGACCATCACAAGAGCGGGCAGTATGGGGACGAGCAACAGAAAGTATTTGAAATGGATGTTTTGCAATCTGCGCCGGGATAGCCTGCGGTCGTGATGGACGCCGTCAGGAAGTTGTCCCCCGGCGATGTCGTCAACCTCGAATGGCAGCACCTCTACATATACGATGGCCGCAGCAGTTATCCTGCCCGCGTCGTCAACCTCATCACTCCGGCGAAGCTCCTTGACGAGATATTGCTTCCTCCGCCCGCCCCTTCCGGCAAATATGGGCCATCCGCTCTGCCTTATATCCGTTTGATGATGGGCGGTCGGAATGCTTCAACCCCGGACAGGAAAGAAGACGCTGTTCCGCAGGACGGAAAGCAGGGCTAGCCGCATGGGCAACGGATGCCAGGCGGTACGCGGCGCGGGCGAGTCGGTATGTCATGGTGTAGAGGTATGCTTGACGGGCATGGCCTGCGCCGGGGTCGGACAATAACACCCCATGCGGGTGCGTGGATTGAAACTTGGCTTGGTGAGTCGTCCTTGGCGGGACGATCGGGCCGCACCCCTACGGAGTGCGTGGATTGTAACCGGGGGATGGGATGCCTTATTTCATGGGCGTTCGCCGTATCCCTTCTGGAGTACGCTGTAAACTCCTCTCGCCGTGATTCCGTAGGCATGCCGCTAATAATTAGATATGCCGACAGCCTTTTGACTTGATTCGGGAAGGATTTCCCCTAGACTGTATCCGCAATGAAAACTCCCTACGCTTTCCATTCAGCATGCATGATGGCAGGAATCCTGCTGGCAGCCTGTACCGTTTCGGCTTTATCTGCTCAGACCGAACAAAATGCAGTCCCTGCCACATCGGCTGCTCCGGCTGCATTCAAACAGTACGAAGTGCTTGCAACCTTCAAAACCATTGCCCGGTTCGACGGTTACAAGGATATCCCCTGTCGCCATCTCACCTCGCTGTGCCCCGACCGTTGCGGGCATGCGTCGCGCGTCGCCGTCTTCACCGTTGCCTCGTACCTCGACTACCACAAGGGAGGAAAGTACGGTGATGAAAAACAGCAGACGGTTTACGTGGATGTAGCCAAACCCGTCTATGGACAATCACCCCAAGTGGCGGAAACCATTGCCAAGTTGAAGCCCGGTGACATCGTGCGCCTTGACTGGCAGCACCTCTACATGCACGACGGTGGCTCCATGTATCCCGTTCGCCCTGTGAACAGCATCGCTCCGGCCAAACTCCCTGAAGGCATCGTACTGCCTCCTCCTCCCCTTCCGGAGAACCCTGCACAGGTACCCATGCCCCTTTGAACAGAACCCGATCAGCCACAGTCATGGACACCGTACAACAAGAAATGACGGATGACTTCGTCACCGTCGAATCCATCTTTGTCCGCCAGCGGAACTGCCATCTGCTGAAAGCGCAGTTATCGCCCATTTTCACGGACTACTACCTGCACCTGATGCAGCATGGCCTGCGCAACGAAGACCCGGTGGACTCCCTGCTGAAGAACCTGACCGCCTATTTCACTCTGCATCTCGTTTCCCGGCCGTGGGCGGAATACCACGCGTGGACCATCAACCTGCGCAGTCCGCTGGTGGCCAACCTCTTTGTCTCCGGCTCCTCGCTGACGGAAAGCGTCGTGGCGCGGGCGTTTACGGAAGATGTGCGCGTGCCGGACCAGAACACCCTGTTCACCCAGATGATCCGCGACGGCAAAAACCCGCAGACATCCGTCATCCTGCTTCACGGCGACACGCCGGAAACATGGATAGAAGACTATTACCGGCAAAGCGAACAACGCATAGTCCGCTGCTTCGAGTTGCCGGACGAAAACTTCATCCTCATCACAGCGCAGCCCGACGCCGATCTTGACTGGCTGCAGAATCTCACTCTTGAGGATGCCGACGCCATGGAGAAAAATGAGGCCACCAAGATCATGGAAACGCGCCGCCTCCGCTTCCACTGCGGTTGCACCATCGACAAAATCCTGCCCACCGTCCGCACGATGAAAAAGGACTTTGCCGACCTCCTGTCGGAACAGGGCAAGCTGGACATCACCTGCCCCCGATGTGCGGCCCAGTATGTTGTGACTGCTGACATGCTGCAGGACGGTCCCGATGAGCGGGAAGAAGAATGAGGCCGCTCGGGTACGATTGAATGCTTGCACCCGGAGCTGTCTCATCGTATGATTTCATGCGTGGCGGCTTCCCTGCTGCCATGCTGCGCGAACCCCAAGCTGTGGCGAAATTCCCGGGAGATCGGCGTATTTTGCAGTTTGCTCAGTATAAGGATGTTGAGAGAATTGGTGCGAAACCTCTTCCGCGAAGTGACGTATCACGGAAGCAGGTTCGCGAAAATGCAAGCATGGACAAGGCTGTATCAGCATGTTATGGTATTGGCAGTCGCACTCCTCACGGAGTGCGTGGATTGAAACTCTCCGCAGCCGGGAGAAGAAATCAAAATCACAAGTCGCACTCCTCACGGAGTGCGTGGATTGAAACTGAATGTGTTAATGCTTTATTTGAGCAGGCAGAAAGTCGCACTCCTCACGGAGTGCGTGGATTGAAACTCCGACCCGCACCCGGAGCCGGGGGTCACGCGCCGTCGCACTTCTCACGGAGTGCGTGGATTGAAACTTTGAAGACTATGAGTCAGCCGTCGCCTGCGAAATGTCGCACTCCTCACGGAGTGCGTGGATTGAAACAGTTCAGAATTTAACGATCCTACGATGTGGGCGCACGTCGCACTCCTCACGGAGTGCGTGGATTATTTTATTGATAAAACGTTGAAAATAAGTAATTAAGAAAATTACTTGTAATTTTTTTGCAATGCGGAAAAGCGCGCTATGACCGCAAAATCAGTACACGAAAAGCCCCGCCTTTGAGGGGCGGGGCTGGTTGAGGTTAGACTTGCTTCATATCCTGTTCGTAGTCGGCTGGAATATGGTGTGTTTATCAAAAATTAGGATTAATAAACCATTGAATTAGATCGTCTTTTGGATTATTAGCCAACCTTAAGTATGTTGCGGCCTT
This sequence comes from Neoakkermansia glycaniphila, assembly GCF_900097105.1. Taxonomy (GTDB): domain Bacteria; phylum Verrucomicrobiota; class Verrucomicrobiia; order Verrucomicrobiales; family Akkermansiaceae; genus Akkermansia; species Akkermansia glycaniphila. The sequence goes on from NZ_LT629973.1 coordinate 1,802,010, forward strand.
TTCGAGTGCGTCAAGGCTTGTATGTGCATACACACAGCTGCTTATGTAGGGTGCTCCCTGATCGCTTCTTTGGTAATGATGACTCACGTCGTACCTGTACAGCTGACTTCTTGTATTTAACCATATTTTAATTTCTAACCTTTGAGATCCCATTATAACCCTGTATTGTTCTGCAAGGCTCTCAACATCTTCAAAGATAGTATTATTTACTTCTGTTTTCATTTTATTATATTTTTTCTTTCGGTGATCCGGCATCCCAGTTTGTGATGCCTAAATAGCTCGCGAGACAAGATTTATGGAAGCTTTCCCCCGTCGTGGTGTAAGTCCGACCGCTAAATATTATCTCATCAACAATCATATTGTATGAAAGTCCGTTATTTTTGCATCCTATATAATCTCCTGTTCTAACGCGTGCATATTGAGGAAATTGTGAAATCATGTCTTCCCAATTTTGCCACGCGCCCTCTTCATCCGTCGCTGTTTTATATGTTGTAATACCGCAGATTTTGCATGCGATGGCGAAATCGTTGATGCCAACGATTTCAGGAATCCCATTACATGCAGGGTTAATGCACCTTGATCTAATTTTGCTTGTCACCATGCCTTATACTATATTCTAACTTATATAATTGTCAACAGGCATGATCCTTGCTAATGACACATCCGTTCAACCACCTCCCTCGCCCGCTCGCGGATGTGCGGGCGTGGATCCTTACCGGGCAGGAACACCGGCTGGTTGATGATGGCAGCCATCGCCTCAGGATCCCGCGACAGCTCCTCGATATGGTCAAGCATGGCCGCATCGCTCCCGTAGTTCGCACGGTCGATCACGCGCGCCGGGTTGATGTCCGACTGCTCCGCGCCCCAGTACACCGGGATAGCCCCGGCGTTGATGGCATCAATGATTTTTTCGGTGGTGTATCCCGGCTGTGCATTGCCGTTTTCGGCAGCGAGGACAAAGGCATACATCTCGCACACGGCGTGCTTGCTGCGCACCTGCGGATGCGTCGGCATCCAGCAGCCCATGGAGTCCATCAGGCCGCGGTCGAGGGCTGCCGTCATGATCATGTTGCGCGGCGGGCACCACTTGTCCGACACCACGGCGAGGATCTTGCGGCGGCGGCGTGCCACCTCCTCAGCCGCCACCGTACCGGGGGCACTGTAATCCCTGTGAGGATTAAGGTACATGATCCAGCTCGGCAGGCGCGTACATGACTCTCCGTCCGGGTCGTAGCCGAGGATGTGAGCAGCCAGCTCGTGCCGCTTGTCCATGCGGCCCCACGGCTCACAGGTATGGAGGATATAAGGCTTGCCCTGCAGGTCACGCCACCGGCTGCCGTAGTTGGAGCCGATGACCAGGCTCGCCTCCCGCAGGGGTGCAAGTTCCGCGATGCCGTCGAGCTGCTCAAGGATCCAGTTCGGGCATCCCTTGTTGGGGTCGTGCATCGGCCAACAGTCTACAAATGCTATTTTTATCATATAATCAAGGGATTAAGTCGTAATTCTGGGTGCGTTGAAACATAAAAAGCTTGCCCCTGCGAGTCGCCATGAACAGGGCGTGCGTATGTCCGTCCACACTATCCGGCATGCCTCCGCATACCTTGACCCAGCCATGCGCGGCAAGCTCCGCATCCGTCATGGAGTGGTATGCCTGCGGCCTGTCCGGGTCGATCTCCGCTCCGATCTCAAGGCCGCCGCCCTTGGGTATCTCAACAATACCGCGCAGGATGCGAGGGTTGCCGATGGGGGCTGCTCCGGGCGAGATATCGTCGTCAATCGTCCACTTGGCGGCGTAGGTGAGACCGTAGGTGTGTAACGCGCGTTGTGACTCGATGTCGCCTGCGTACGACCAGTCCTGAGTGGACATGGGATACACGATCGACCCGTATGAGATGTGAGGCCGCCGAAAAGGATACACATAGATTGAGCCCGCGCCTGTGCCTGTGATAGCGCAGGAGTAAACTCCTCCGAACTGGTCGGAGTAGCCGGTTGTCGGATCGGTTGATGGCATCTCGTTGGCGTACTGGAGCTCCACAGAGTAATGCCATTTGGAAGGCGTAGACCTGTCGCGCACGCCGATTCCCACGCGAGCCGAATCCGCCCCGTTGTCGGCATCCACAAACACAGGGATGCTCCCTCCTCCGGCCGAGCTTGAGTCCGATGAGGACGGGTTGTCCTCACCCCCTCCGGGCGGGTAGAGCTCCGCCTCGAAGTACACGTCTCCCGTGTGGTGCTGGATAACCGTGCCGTTGGGGTTGACGGTGGCGACATGGATGCAGTAGGTGGCCGGCCACTCGTTGTTGTGGTAGGCCTTGTCATACATGTGGATCGGCTGCCACCGCTGGCTCAATTCGGCAAACGTCACCAGCTTGCTCTCATCATTGATACTGTAGTTGAGGTACCACTTGCCCGGCGTGGCAATCACACCGTTGACAGCCTGGTACAAGGCCGGATCGGTCGGCTCACCGAGGGGAGATACAACCTTGCCGCGATTGATCAGCCACTTGTCCGCCAGCCGATACAACTCGAACGGCATGAGGTTCCGCTCCGCGCCGTCAAAATACACGTCTCCCGTCCATTTTTGGGAGATGGACATGTTTTCGATGTGCGCCAGATGGATGCAGTAGATGGCTGGCCACGCACCTGTGGATTGCGTCTCGTCGTAACTGTGTACGTCCGTTTTGCGGTCCGTAATCTGCGCACTCTCGATCGACTTGTCCTTGTTGACCTTGTACACGAGGTACCAGTCGCTCACTTCCGGGGAAAGTTCCTTGGACTCGACCTTCACGGGGTCGCCATAGGTGCCGTACACATGCCCCTCCTCCGTCTTGTATCCGGCTGCCTTGGTTGTGATCTCAAACGGCCTGCGGTGGTACTCGATCGGGTCGTCCTTGGTGTCGAGCTTCGGCCCGATGGCCGGGGACGATGGGCGGTTTTTCTTACCGCGCGCCTCTTTTTTCTCCTCTTCCGTGCGGTTGGTATCGGCGAGGCTGCCGCCGCCGCTTCCGGCCATGTTGCCGCTGGTGCGCTCGTCTTCCGTGATTTCCCGCGCCTCCTTGGTGAGATTGCGGGCTTTGGGCGTCTCAAACTCCTGATCTCGCGATCCGAGGGTGAGGGAGACGCTGTCCGTCATCAGGTCGATGCTCACTCCCTGCACGATGGTACGCATGGTCTCCCATTCCGGCAACCCGCCCTTGATGGAGAGGTGGCAGCCGAGGTAGTTGATTGCCTCCTCCGGTGTCTGGCGGATGGTAATGGAGCCGTCATACTGCAGGTCGCGAGTGGCGTTGTAATAGGCTTCGGCGGCGGCAGCGTAGTCGGCGGGGATTTCCTTTTCGGCTTCCTCCTTGTCCTCGTCCGTGGGATAGTCTTCCTGCGCGGGATCCACTTCGGGGCATTCGGCTGTTTCGAGATAGGAGGATTGAAACCTGTCAATAAGCACACAATCAAGCGTCAGGATGCGTCTCAACGCCTTCTTTTTCGCGCTGGCTGCTGCGTTGTCGCCCTCCTTGTCAAACTCCGTGTCGTCGGCATCATCATCCCGGAAAAATCGAGCAAGACGGCTTCGATCATGACCGGCTGGGATTACGGCGCCATCCTTGAAACGCACGTAGCATTCGAGAGTTGCGTTGACCCAGCGCACATTTTTAAATTTGTCGGATATTTCGCCCTCGAATAGTGCGTATCGCAGCCGGGAGTTGGTGTTGGGATCCTCCCCGTAGTTCCAAGGTTTGCGGTTTTCGGCCTTGGCGGCCTCGCTGTCGCTCGCTCCGGGATCCGGCTCGTCCTGGTCGTACACCTTCCACGTTTGGCGGAGAGGACTGTACTCCAAGAGTCCATCAAGACCTTGCAATATAGGGTAATATTCTCCCCAAAACTTGGTGTTCGTCGTATTTCCGTTTGTGAGATTTTCGGCATCCGGGATGTGCCGCCCCTTGATCGTCATGCGCTGCGGAGTGTTGGCACTATTGGTGCCGCTGCCGGTCGATGTGCCGGGATCCTTGCCCCACTTGTCCTCTACCTCCTCGTTGTCGCCTTGTGCCGTATCGTTCGTCTCGAACACATACGCATCCACGGCGTGGGGATTGCCGCCCTCCGGCACCGTCCACGTCGTCGTGTGGTTGTAGCCGAGGGAGTCCGTCCAGTGGCGGATGATGGTCACGGACGACGGGCAGAGGTCGTAACGGGGCTTGAGCTGGATCGTTTCGGTCACGATGTCGCTGACGTCGATGATGGCAGGAGGGTACTCGCGAGGCGTGGCGATGATGACTTTTTTAATCTCCTCGTCGCTGCCGGGCGGCTTGTCCCACTCCGTACGGCTGATGAGGTTGGGCACCCAGCGGCCTATCTTTTTCGTGAGATTCTGCCGGGTCTCTGAGGATGATGCGAACGGCACCATTTCGCTCATCGTCCCCGGAGAGGTGACGATGTTCGCGCCTCCGATCCTGAGGACGTCGCGGACGGTGTCGGCCACATAGACGGTGCTGCTCGGCGTCGCCTTGCCGATATATCCGGAGGTGGTGGATTCGCGGGCGAAGTAGATGTTTTTGCCGTCGTCGTCCCACTTGTCGGCGGCGGAGATGGAGACACGCCGAGCTCCCGCGCTGATGCTGTGCTCAATGTCACGGATCCAGCCCTCGAAGATAGTCTTGCCGCTCCGCGTGAGGCGCAGCCGCTCGCCATACACCCAGCGGCGCAAAAACTCCCCGTCCATGCGGGCGAATGTCAGGGAGAGGGTTGAGGCATCCATGCTCTGCAGGTCGAGGCTGCCGCTCTCGCACTGCATGTCACGCAGGTCTTGTACGTCCAGAGTAATCATAATCAGCCGATGGGTATGTAGCCGTCCGGGAGGGTGGTGGAGCCGCCGCCGGTGGAGTCCGTCAGCTCCTTGCCGACGGCAAAGCTGTAGCCGAGCGTGAGCCGGGTGCTGGCGCGTGAGAGGCGTGGATCAAAGGAGGTCAGGACGGCCTCATACCGCATGCCGTCGATAACCAGGACTCCGACCCCCTTGCCACGCCATGTGCGCAGCTGCGCGGCAAACTCGGCTTGCGCGTCTGCCGCGTCCACAAAGTCGCGGGAGGTGGTCACGTCGAACGTGCCGGAGACGTTGCCGTGAGAGTACAGGGCGGGGGCAAGGCGGTTGATGCCGGGTACAGCCTCCGTGGTGTAGCTGAGAGGCATCCTGATCTCCTCGCCGTCGTACAGGCCGCCCGGCGTCAGGATGTCCAGGCCGTCAAAGGTAATGGGGATGGTGCTTTTTGTCCTCATGCACCTATTGTACGGCGTGCGAGGACAGGGAGCAATCGGAGCGTGGTGGGCTAGAGGGTGATGTCAATGAGTTTTGCGTTGGCTTGTAAGTTGGACTTTTTCGCTTGCCGCCGAATTCGACGCGTGGTAGTGTGGGGGTATGGCGAAATACTACTGTTATTTTGGTAAGCAGGTTAAGGGGCCTTTTTCTTACGCGATAATACGAAACGCATTATGGAGGGGAGAAATTACAGACGATATGATGATTCGAGGCGAAAATGCTGACGAGTGGATTCCGATCAGAGACGCCATCGACGACATGAGGGCAGAATACGAAAGGGAAAAAAATGAGATATTAACTCCACGTCAAAATAAGTTCGCCGACAATCTTCTTACGACAAGCTTTATCGTGTTTATTTGTGCTGCTCTTGCTCAGTTTATAGCAGGAGCGATATTGTGGTCAAAAGGTTCGCTTGAGATAGGATTGCCGCTCACGCTCTCATCTCTTGGATACATCTTCCCAATTGCTGTCTCTTACGTATTGCGTCAGATGTTCAGACATCAGTTGCGTAGTTAATTTGATTGCTTGTTTTTCATTTGTCTCTTAATGTTATCGAGTTCATTTTGCAGATGATCTGCCAATGCCTGAAATTTTCCTTCCATTTCGCCTTGAATCTTGGCTTGGCTTTTAGCCATATCTAACGTGGCATTAGTCATTTGAGTGACGCATTCTTTGACTCCTTCTGCACTCTTGGCCGCAGCGTCTACATAGGGGGCGACTTGTTGTAGCTCGGACATGTCAAGGTTTCCGTCCGATGCCGCTTTTTTTAGCTTATCCCTCATTTCGAGTAATCCTTGTCTATCTTTCTTTTTAAGGCTCTTGTCCTTTAGAGCCTTGGCGATAGCGTCGTCTATTTCTTTCGTCATTTTGTCTGCCGCATCCTGCTTGTTGTCGAGTATCCCCTTAACTTTGTCGGCAAATTGTTCGGCTTCCTGTATGTCCTTTTTACTGCCGTTCTTTTTTGCATCTTCGAGCGCGTCCTGGGCTTGTTTATACAGATTTTTCAATCCCTCGATACTCGCGCCCTCGACAATCTTCTCAAAAGCTTTTTCCATTTTGTATTTATTGGCTTCATCTTCGCGTGTTTTTTGATTGGCGGCGTCTCTGAGCACAGATATTTCCTGTCTTTTTTCCATCCCCTTCCCCACGGATTCGATTGATTGCTCAAGCAATTGATTACTTTTATAAATCTGATCCAGTAACTTCCACCCATCTTTGTAACTTTTTTTCATCTCGTCGGCTTTTACGCCTTTGGCGGATGCTGCTTTTTGGATGTCTTCCTTTTCGTACTCGCCTTTGTCATTCTTTTTCGCTCCGCTTGTATCGAGATTTACCTCTCCCTCTAATATTCTGACTCTTTCATTGATTGATGTGTATTCTTTTGCGTATGCCTTTCTTTTTTCGCCAATCATATCAGACAGCTCGTCCGTGTATTGGCCCAAGAAGACTACCATCTCTTCTTCAGTAAGATTTAATTTTTTGCCAAGCTCGTCGAATTTACTTTTGTTTGAGCTGATTAATGCCTCGGCATTTGACTTTCTACCCCAAAAGCTTACGCCTTCATTGCGCAAACCGAATTCATAAACATCTTTACCCACGTCATCCATAAATCCCATTCTGTCTTTTTTTGCCGATCTATCCACGTATGCTGCACGCAGCTTAGTCACAAACAAATCAACATCCTTCGAGCTTTTGATAATGTCCCCTCCCGTGTTCAGCATGGATGGCATCAAATCAAAAACGGATTGGAAAGTCTTGTACGCCGACTGCAAGTTGGCATCCCGTTCAGCCATGAGCTTTTCCTGTTTTTTTGCATCCAACTCCATCGCGCGTGCGTCCTCATTTTTCTGCAATTCGTCTTCCAATTTTTCCGGAGTCCACCCCTCGTCTACACTTTGTATCTTGAGCTTGTATGTATTTTTGTCACGTTCGCTGTTGATGTCCATAATATCCTGATCGATCTCGCCCTGCTTAAGAGCGAGCTGGTGCTTGATTTCCTGTGTTTGCCGCTCAAGTTCAATCGTTGTTTTAAGGGCCTTGTTGTACATGTAGTCAGCAGCCTTTTGGATTTCGTGGGCGTTCTCCGCCTTAACCGCATCCATCTTGATCTCCTTCATCTTTTTGGCCTCCTCCTCGGCCTTTTTTCGCGCCTCCTCGGCCTGCTTGGCGGCCTCACGGGACTTATTTTTAAACATTTCCCATAACTTCCCGGCGGCGGACAAGCCCTCAAACATGATGATACCCCACCCGATAGGACCAAGCCCCGTCTTGAGTGCTTTGCCGATGCCACGGATCGACGCAGCCAGACTCTCACCCTCCACGCGCCCCGTCGAAAACATGCGCGCCAGCGTACTCATGGAGCGCGCGGCCTGCTCGGATCCACCGCTTGCCGTGCGTCCAGCCGTGCCAACAGCCTTAATCGCCTTGCTGGTGTCCTCAATCCCCTTGATGGCCTCGGCCTGACCGATCTTGTCACCGGCCTTGGCGGCCTCCTCCATTTTGCGCTTGTACTCTTCGAGATCGGCCTTGAGCTGATCGATCGAGCGGCCCATTTGTTGTTGCTTGCGCTTGTAGGCGGCAATAACCTTGTCCGCGCTCTCCTCTGCGGCCTTCTGTGCTTTTTCCTCGGCTGCCACCAGCTTCTCGGCGGCAGCCTCCGCCGCCTCAACCTCCGTATTGTAAGCATTGAGCACCTTGTCAACGTCCTCGTTGACCTGGTCGCCCCACTTGCCGCCAAAGTCCATATCAGACGTCTGGTCGGAGAGCATAACCTGAGCGTCGATCACTTGCTCGATTGCTCGCTCAACATCCTTGAGCGACTGCACATTACCCTCAGAGTCAAAGTCAAACTCAAAGCTGCCGCTCTTGAGCTTGGACTCCATCTCCTGATACTTGGCAAGCAGCTCCTCAAGAGAGCGCATGGCGTTTTGCGTGGGAGCATCCATTCCGGCCATGGCCGCCTCCATGGCGGCAGACATCTCCTCAAGATCTTGCTTGGCCTGTCCTGTCACCTCCCTGACGCGCTCAAGCCCGCTCGTGTCCACCTTGGGCGCAACCTCTACGGCGTTAATCTCGTCGATGGCGTCTCTAGCCTCGTTAACGACCTCCGGCACGCTCCTGATCTCCGTCGTATTGACGCGCGGCACGGCGTCCGGTGTCGTCGTGAGCTTATCTACCGCCTCCTTGGCCTCCTGCGCGGAGTCTTTGATGCCCTCGATGCCGGTTGCATCCACCTTGGGGGACGCATCCGGGGTGGCAGTGATCTTGTCGATTGCGTCTTTTGCGTCCTTGGCCGTGTCGGCAAGGTCTTTCATCCCGGACGTATCAACCTGCGTCCGGCCAGTGATTGTGAATTCAGCGTCAGCCATGCCCTCATTATCCCATGCTTGCGGACTAGCAATCAACAAGATGCCGGTGGGCTAGCCCCCGCGTCACGCCTTGCGGAAACACGTCGCATGCGGCATCATTGGGTCATGGAGTTTGCAATCACAGGACTTGACGACATGATCGCGCTGGCCGGGCGCGACAACATGCCAAATGTCAATGCGTCGATCGCCAGCGGCATGACGCGCTACATACAGGACTGGTACCGGGAGCGCGGCAACGACTACTTCGACAACCCCGCCTTGCCCACGCACGGGGCGGGGCGCAAAGACACCAACTGGGCGCAGGGTATCCCGGACAGATGGAGCGAGGGACCAAGTGACGCCGACTCCTTCAGCATCGTTTTCGGCGAGGGGGGTGACCGCTACGGCCTCGCCCTCAAAATCAAGGGCGGCACGGTCTCGGCCACATCGGCCAAATGCCTCACAATCCCGATTGCGCCGGAGGCTCACGGGCGCAGTGTTGCGGACTACGAGCGCGACATGGGCGTTGAGTTGTTCCGCCCGCGCGGCCATGATACGCTATGCTACTCCTTGCCAGACGGCAAGCTGCGCGCCGTCTACAAGCTCCGGTACTCCCAATTTTTCAGGCCGTGGCCGGAGGCGGTGCCATCCACGGAGGAGCTTGGAGCGCTTGCAACCGTCATGGCCTGCAAGCTGTTTGAGCCGTTTGCCGATGGAGAGAGAGGCGGATCAGCATCCGACGGTTGGTACGACAGCGATTACAAGCCGTGACGTCAAACATTTTCGGCAAAATATCGAACATACATTTCTAGCCCAGATATTTGGAGCGGAATACGCTTGACTCATACACGATAACCAATCACAATACCTCAAGAGCCATGTCCAAGTCAATCTGCTTATTCAATCATAAAGGTGGCGTCAGCAAGACGACAACAGCCTTCAATTTGGGTTGGAGTCTTGCCGAAGCCGGGAAGCGCGTGCTGATGATCGACCTTGATTCCCAATGCAATTTAACCGGTCTCGTGATGGGGTATATCGCGATTGATGATGATGCGATGATCAATTTTTACAATAATCGCAATAACCTCACTATGCAACCTATTGTGAGATCGTTGATCGACGGCCATTCGGTATCCAGGATCGTTTCGAGCGATGGTAACCTTTTGCGGACGCAAAAGGAAAATCTTTTCTGCCTGCCCGGGCATTTGGATGTCTCGGATCTGGATGCCCAGATCAGTGTATCGCTTAAAATCGCTCAAGGTGTACCGGCGACGCGAAACATTCCGGGCAATCTACCCGGAGTCCTGAAGAACATTGCTGATAATCATAATATGGACTATGTGATTTATGACCTTAGTCCGAATGTCGGAGGTTTGAACGAGGTTATCCTCATGTCGAGTGACTACTTTATCGTTCTAACATCTCCCGATTACTATTGCTTACAGGCCATAGGGTCGCTGGAGAAGAACATTAGAAAATGGAAACGGGAGATTTGCAGATTCAGGGAAGATAATGATTTTACGAGTGATGCGTATTTTATTCGCAATGCGCCGAAATTCCTCGGAGCTATACAACAGAGGTACAGGCCGAGAAATGAGCGTCCAGCAGTGGCTTTCCAACGCTGGATTGATATTATCGGGCGTGAAATCAATGAGAAATTCGTGCCATCGCTTTCCGATATTGACTGCGTCATATCTTCTGACGATCTTCGCGATGTGCTGATTGGAAGTGAATTGCATCCGTATGACCTTGCTCACGTTCCTGATTTTAATTCCCTGATCGCCATTAGTCAGCAGGTTTCGAAACCTGTCTTCGCTCTGTCTGATGACGACATCGCGCAGATTGGAAACGTTGGAGGAATCACGAAAGAAAATATGATCGGGAATCGTGATAAATTCCGTGGTATTTTTGAGGCTTTGGCTCAACGTGTCATCGCATTGACTGCGTAATTGTATTCAAAATTGGCCGCTTTGGCAGAATGAATATCAATACATTATTGGTGTTTACTCTGTGTTTTTGGCCGCATGCAAAACACCCCCGGAGCCGCAAAGCTCCAGGGGTGACGCCATGACAAATTAGGTTAGAGTGACCACGTTGTCTTTGACGGCCTGTTATGTTATCTATTGTGGCCTATGACAATTGATGGAGCCATAATCAAGGAGCAAGGGGTGACTTTTGCTATCGTAATTGTAAAGCAGAGTGCGATGTCCACTACGCATGCAGCGGACGAAACCCGCGAAGCTTTGCAAGCCCAGATCGCAGACTTCGCGGGAATCCCTTTGATTCTTGCGTCGCAGGATTCGCGCGGAGCGTTCTCATATCAGGGTAAGCCTGACATAGTACGGTTCCTGGCGAGCATTTCTGCTTCCCGAATCCCGTGGAAGAGGTACACGTACGCATAATCGTGTCGTCTTCTCCGCAAGCTACATTATTGATTCTTAATGTTTTCATTTTTTTTCAATCAGTTTTGTAGCTTGCGTTTCTATTCGCCTCCTGCAGGTGCCTCCGGAGTGCCGGTCAACGCCTCGGTAGCGATCATTCCGTTATTGACGGACGGCACCACGTCGAGGATGAGCGTCGGGCGCGCGAGCTTGTTGTTCTCGGCGATTTCGCCGTCAATACGCACGTCGCAAAACAGGTACTGAGTGCAGAGCAGACGCTTCTTGCCGTCGTACTTTTCGACTTTGACCCAGCACCTGACGGACGGCTCCGAAAGTGCGAACATCGGGACGATCTTGCCCGTTTCCAACGGATTTTCCGTGCGGTATTTGAGCTGCCAGACAAATGGCGACCAGTCCGCAATCTTCGTCTTGAACTGGTCGGACTTGACTTCTGTATTCTTGTCCTCGTTGTATTTCTGCGTGTTCGGGTCGAAATAGGCAACGGCGTCGTCTTCGGTCTGCGGGGAGTGCGACAACTCCTCGACACATCCGAGGATCGACCAGTCGACATCGGTAGCTTTGGCGATGTCGGTGGCGGCGGTATACTTGTCTCCGGCTGCGACAAACGACACGACGTTGCCGAGGCGGAGAGTTTTGAGATGATCTACGGTAACTTGAGACATAATATATTGATTATTTGATTGTTGATTAAATGATAACAGGAGCGGACACGGCCAGCGTATGGATGGCCTTGCCTGCGGTAGATTTGTGGGTGAGCTTGCTGACGGTCGTCTGGTAGTATGCCCAGTCGCTTGCCGCATCCTCAAACTGCTGGCCCTTGAGGGCTGCCAGCATGGCCTCGGCGGCGGCATACGCTGATTGTCGATGAGGCGCACCAGGTGGCGATGGGGCAGGACCGCGGGGCGGAGGTGATCGAGATGTTCCGCGAGATTTACGAGCGGACGGGCTGCGCCCTGGTGTTTGTGGGGACGGAGGTGTGGGAGGATCGTCTTGCGGGCGATATGCTGAGCAAGTGGCGCAAGGTGCTGTCGCAGACGGTGCAGCGCGGGATCAATATTCAGCTGCCTTCGGAGCTGCCGGAGGAGGATATCGCGGCGGTGTGGAGGGCCTTCGGGCTGCCGGATCCCGGGGAGGACAAGGTGGGCCGGGCGAGCATGGAGGTGATCCGCGAGGTGTTGCAGACGTGCAGTTTCGGCCGCTATGTGAAGCGGATGCGGGCGGTGGCCACGGCGGCGGCGCGGAAGGGTGAGGCATATGCCTGGGGGCATTTCCTGGGGACGCACCGTTTCCTGCAGGAGCTGGCGGGGGCGGCAAAGTAATAGGTTATCGCGAAGGAAGGAGTAGTTGATATGATTACGCAACTGTATCTGGCCGTAGGCCGCGAGAAGGATGGCGGGAAGCTGGTGTCGCGGACGTATAGTTCCGCGACGGTGTTTGCCGTCGATATCGATACGATGGAGCGGTATTTCTCCGTGCCGTGGGATCGCGCCCACTCGATCACGCGCTGGATTGAAACCGCACGAGAGGAGGAGAGCGGAGACGCCCGGCTTGTCGCACTTCCCACGGAGTGCGTAGGTCGAGTCAATATCCTGGTCGCCGGTGCTTGGGCAATACTGTTGGGTTGCCGGAATACCGGCCTAAAACTTTGTTGCATCTGCCATATTTTGATTGACAAATGCCGTGTGGAAACCTATATTCCTTGCCCCTGCTGATGCTGTTATGATAACAAAGGGAAGCTCAGGGCTCAAGAACAGCACTTTCCACCACCCGCCCTCACCTGCTTGAAGGAAGGGCAATTCACACACATATGATTAACGAACTCATCACCGAGATGGTAGAAGCTGGCGTCCACTTCGGACACCAGACCCGCAAGTGGCACCCCAACATGAAGAAATATCTGTTGGCAGACAAGAACGGTATCCATATCATCAATTTGGAAGAAACCGAAAAGTGCCTCGATAAAGCTTGCGAATTCCTCGCAGACCTTTCCCGCCGCGGCAAGAAGATTCTCTTCGTCGGCTGCAAGCGCCAGGCTCAGGAAGCCGTCAAGGAAGCGGCAGAAGCCACGGAACAGTACTATGTCAATCACCGCTGGCTTGGTGGCATGCTGACCAACATGGCTACGATCAAGAAGAGCATCGCCCGCCTCGACTGGCTCGAAAACCTCGACAAGCAGCCCGAGTTCAAGAGCATGTCCAAGAAGGAAATCGCCGCTCTCGATCGCGAACGCGCCAAGCTTTCCCGCAACCTTCAGGGTATCCGCAATATGGGCGGTTCTCCCGATGCCATGGTGGCCATCGGCGCCGATCACGAAGATATCGCCATTCGCGAAGCTCATCGCCTCAACATCCCCGTTGTCGTGCTGACCGACTCGAATGCCAATCCGGACGCTGTCGATTATCCGATTCCGGGCAATGACGACGCCGTGCGTTCCATTCGCCTCATCCTTTCCCGCCTCGTCGCCGCCATCAACGGCGCCAAGCAGGCCTAACCTTCCATCCAGATCAATACGAATATGGCAGAAATTACAGCCGCACTCGTCAAATCCCTCCGCGACAAGACCGACGCGGGCATGATGGACTGCAAGAAGGCTCTTATTGAATGCGACGGCGATATGGATGCCGCCGTGAAGTTCCTTCGTGAAAAGGGTATTGCCAAGGCCGCAGCCAAGGCAGACCGCGAAGCCAATCAGGGTATCATCGCCGCCCTCGTTTCCGATTGCGGATGCGACGGTATCTTGCTTGAACTCAACTGCGAAACGGACTTCTGCGCCAAGGGCGACAAGTTCCAGAGCCTCGTGGCCGAAGTAGCCAAGACTCTTAAGGCCTCCGAAGCCAAGACGCTTGAAGAAGCCCTTCAGGTTTCCATGGGCGAAGGCAGCGTTGAAGAGTACATCAAGGCCATGTGTTCCTCCATCGGTGAGAACATGATGCTGCGCAAGTTCGCACGCCTCAGCGTCGCCGGTAACGGAGCGATTACCTCCTACATTCACATGGGCGGCAAGGTCGGCGTTCTTCTCTCCGTTGCCTCCGGCAAGGAAGAAACCGCCAAGTCCGATGCCTTCAAGGCCCTCTCCAAGGATCTCACCCTGCACATCGCCGCTGCCGCTCCCAAGAGCGTCGATTCCTCCAGCCTTGACCCCGCTTTCGTGGCCGAAGAACAGGAAATCGCCAAGGCCCAGCTTCTGCAGGAAGGCAAGCCCGAGCACATGCTTGAGAAGATTCTTCCGGGCAAGCTCAAGGCCCTGTACGCTCAGAGCTGCTTGGTGAACCAGGGCTTCGTCAAGGATCCGTCCACTACGGTGGAAGCTCTCCTTGCCGCGAAGTCCAAGGAACTCGGTGACACGATTACGGTCGTCGATTTCAAGCGTTTCCAGCTTGGTGCGTAAGCATCGCAGCCATTGCATTTTCAACCCCGCAAGGTTTTCCTTGCGGGGTTTCTTTGTGTCGAAAAACCGTTGCTAAAATCGGTTTGCTTTGTTACTATTGGCGGCAACGGCAGGTGCAGGGTGCGCCTGCTGTTGCTTCATTAGCCAATGCACACAGCGAGAATATCTTCTGAAAAACTTCTCTCCACCTATCGAGCTGCCTTGATGGGGCTGGCCATGCTGGGCATCATGCTGCATCACTTCGATAAGCTCGAAGGCATGCATTATACGTTCTTTCCTTTCGATTTTGCAGGGCCTGCCGTGTTGTGGTGGGGCGTGGAGGTTTTTTCTTCTTTCTTTCCGGTCTGGGGTGCTACCATTCCTGCTGCAAGAGCGGTACATGGGTGTTTTACAAGAGGAGAATTTTGCGTGTTCTGCCTGCCGCCTTGATCGCCGGTATTTGCAAGCTCTGCATCATGCAGGCTCCGCTTCAATGGTACGATATACGCTATTTGCTGGGAATCAATCTTTGGTTTATCGAAGCCTATTTTGTGTATATTCTGTTGCTGCCGCTGTTGATTCGGGTGTTGCATGCCCCCAACCGCGTGCGGCTTCCTCTGCTGTGCCTGCTGCTGGCAGTGTTGATGTTTGCTGCCGATCTGGCCGGCCATGTGTTCCCAGCCGGCTGGGTTTCCCGTTTTCATGAGTTGATTACCCGTTCTCCCGCTTTTATTCTTGGTGCCGTGTGGGCGTATCTGTACAGCCGTCAAAGAGATGTTCTGGCGATGGTGGCATGGCCGTGGCAGGTTGTGATCATTGCTGCAGGTTCGGGTGCGTACTTTTACCTTTTGGACGGGGCGCCCCAGTTCCACAAGGGTCCCGTCAACATTATTGTGATTCTGGCGGGCATCATTCCGTTCGTCACATATTTACTGGCTCGGCTTTTCTCCGCTTTGTCAAAGTATCGCCTGTTTTCTTCGGTTCGGTCATTTTTGGCATGGATGGGTATGTTGAGCCTGGAACTTTATCTGGTGCATGAGTTTATTTTCGCGCAACTCGAATCTTCCGTTCTGTCGCATCTGCCGCCTTTGTGTTTCCTGCTGGTTCTTTTCCTTATTTCCTGCTTGAGCGCGTGGCTGCTGCATGTTTGCGCCCGGAAATCGGTTCAAATCGTCGCCAAATTTGCGTCGCATGAGACCAAACAGGCATAAACACGCTTGCGACTGCACGAAAAAGCATTATAATCTTCGTACTCTCTCATGAATACCGCGCCGGATGTTACTATCGTCACTGTATGCTTCAATGCACGCGAGCAGTTGCCCGCCTGCATCCAGTCCGTGTACGAGCAGAAGCAGGACGGTCTGAGCATTGAGCATCTGGTCGTCGACGGAGCTTCGACGGACGGTACTCCCGGCTATCTGGAGGAGCAGTTGCAGGCGGGGCGCATCGAGCGCTATGTGAGTGAGCCGGATCAGGGGATTTACGATGCCATGAATAAGGCTCTCCGGCTTGCCCGCGGTACGGTGATCGCGTTTTTGAATGCCGACGACCGTTTTCTGCCGGGAGCCATCCGCAAGCTGGCGTCTCCCATTCTCGAAGGCGGGGCGGATTATGCGTTCGGCGGTGCGCGCAAGGAGAGCGGCGGGCAGTTTCTCGAATCATGGTCGCCGAATGTCAAGAAGGCGTATATTGCATGTCCCTATTGCCATCAGACGCTTTTTTGCCGAACCGATATCATGCGTGAGATCGGCGGGTTCGACGATCAGGCGTTCCGTATTGCAGCCGATTGCGATTTCATGTGCCACCTTCTTGACCGCAAGCTGAGGTATCGGTGTTTTGAGGAAGATCTCGTTGCGTTCAGCGTCGATGGCGCTTCATCCAATTCTCCGAAGGCGGCGGCGGACGATATGGTGCTGTTGCTGTGGAAGCATTGGGATGTGCTGTTTCAAAGGGCGCGGACTGAAAGGGATTTTGCCGAGTTTCTGACCGTCGATCTGCTGAACAAGGTTCGTTTGCTTGAGACATGCGGCCATATCAGGAATAAGGATATCCGGCCATTTGCGAGCCATCTCGACCGTATGTGGAGCGATCTTGAGCAAGCCGGAGGTTGGCCGAACCTGAACCTGTTTTCGCGCGTTCGCCGCCATTTCATCCAGCCGCTGCTGGAGCGCGGGAGGCTTGGCTCCGTGGCGCGGGCGAGCATGCTCTGGTATTCCTACAGAAACCAGTTGCCTGCTATCCATCCATACAAGGATGATGTGTTGAGAACCTATACTCTGTCCGGCTATATGAGGCTTGTTGCCGGCAAGCTGAAGGTCAAACTGCATGAAACATTCTCTATATTCCATGGAAAACGATAATATACAAACCTATTCCATTGCCTTTTCGGCAGACAAGGATTTCTCCGTGCCTTTGGGGATTGCCATTTATTCGCTTTTGCTGCATGCCAAGCCGGGTCGCCATTTCGATATACATGTGCTCGACGGCGGTGTGACGGAGCAGGGCAAGGCCATGATTGAGGATTTGAAGGCGGATTACCCCTGTTTCGATGTCACCTACTGGGATCTGTCGAATCAATTTAACGATCTTCCGAGCAATTTCCGCTTTACCGTAGCCACCTACTACCGCTTGCGCCTGGCCAATTTGCTGCCGCACGTCAGCAAAATCTTTTATACGGATGCCGATGTGTTGATTTGCGATGATCTGGAAGAGCTTTTCCAAATCGATCTCGGCGAGTGCTATGCCGGAGCCACGCAAGAACTCAGCGCTGCTCGCGAAGGCCATGAAGGATTGAACGCCTATCGCGAGGCGTTCGACGTGCCGGATGATGGTACGCCCTACTATTGTGCGGGACAGCTGTTGCTCGATCTCGACCGGATCCGGCAGGACGGTATTGAGGACAGGATGATGGGGAAGGTGTATTCCGTTCCACCCGAAGTGCTGGGTGCGCCGGATCAGGATATCATCAACAGCGTGATGCACGGCAGGATCAAAACCATTCCGTACAAATACGGTTCCATTGCCTTTTTTGAAGACAGAATTCTGCGCGGCAACTATCTGGAAGATATAGGAGCATGCTGCGCCTATACCGAAGCGGAGTTGAAGGAGGCGGCGCAGCATCCCGCCGTGATCCACTACGCGACGGCCAAACCCAATATCCTTGTGGGCCCGCGCAATAGGCAGGAAGCCATGTTCTTCGATTTATGGAAAGTTTCGCCGTGGCGGCACTGTGTGCCCTATGAACCTCTGAAGATTCGTGAAGTGGCGAACCGCACGAGGCCCTGTGTCGGCAAGATGCTGATGCTTTTCCCTCGCATGGCCATTCGCTGCCCGCGTCTCCTGAAGATGTACGGGAAATTGCTCTCGGCGGGGACGCGGCTCGTTCGCACGAAGTCCTGAAGCAGCGGTTTATCCGTTCTGGCGGAAGATGCGTTCTTTCACTTTGCCTGTGTAATATCTCCACAGGAATACGGCGGGCGAGTGCATCATGGCCTGCGCCAAGAGGAGTTCCCGAGGGGGCATATCCTGCCCGGCATGGGGCGCCTGCTCCCGGAGGCGGCGGAGAACGGGGCGTGCGCGCCGCAGCACCGGAAGTTTCCATTCTCGGCTGACGCGGTAGAAAGTCCAGTGGAAGAAGGCGAATGCACGGCGGAACAGGACATCGTGTGCTTCTCCGTTTTCGGGAAGCCGGGCTGTACAGTATCTTTCCATTTCCTCCACTTCGTCGAACGCGCAGAATGCTTTCTGGCGGCTTTTCATGGAGGCGTTCGGGTTGCTTTGCCGGTAGTACAGCAAAGGGAGCCGGACGAAGCCCATTTCGCCGCATTGGGCCAGCACTTTGAAGAAGAAGGAAGAGTCCTGATAGGATGCTCCGGGCGTTTCAAGGAATCGAATGTCGTTTTCTTCCAGCCAGGAGCGTTTGTAGATGCCGGCCCAGATAGCGGCATGCTCATGAAAGATTTCCGTGCATGCGAGGGGTGAGGCTTTGTGTTCTTCTGTCTGTTCTCCGCACAGGCAGGATGAAGAGGGGTGCATATTGCCATCATCCCAGTAATCGAACCACAAGCAGCGGACATAGGGTACCTGCAACCGATTGATGGCCTCGATCAACACTTCATACATGTCCGGAGCAATGAAGTCGTCCGATTCCACGATGCCTACGAATTCGCCTGTTGCCATGGATAGGCCGATATTCATGGAATGCCCATATCCCGAATTTTTCTTGTGTACGACGCGCACGCGGGCATCCCTCTGTGCATAGGCGTCCAGAATCGCCGGGCTGCCGTCCGTAGAGCCGTCGTCGATGCAAATGATTTCAAAGTCGCGAAAAGATTGATTCAGAAGAGAATCCAGGCATTGCGCCAGATATTGCTCGACGTTGCAGACGGGAACGATGATAGAGAGAACAGGCATGGTATGCCCGCATCTTAACATTGCCTTGAGCCGGACTCAAGACCGGAAAAGGCGCATGGTGCGTGTTGCCGCCTTACCTTTGATGCATCGTGAGGGATATGGCGGCGCGTTCCGCAAGCCGTCTTGCCAGATACCCCGGTTTCGAGCGTGCGATTTTTCTTTTGAGCAATTCGATCCAAACGACTTTTGCATAACGACCGTCGGCAATGTTTCTCAATATGCCGAATTCGGGATACTGCAACATGGTTGTCCAGCCATGCAAGAGCAGAATTTTCTGCATTTGATGGAAGCCGGTTTTGCGGGCAGAGGCCGGGAGTTTGAAGAAAAAGTTTTGGAAGAGGTGTTGAACCAAGGGTAAGAGGTTTTTTCCGACCCGGTCGAAAATTCCCAATTGCTGCCATTTCTCGGAGCATGCGACCATTTGCTGCAAGAGCGTAGCATAGGTTTGTTCGGCTTTTTTGAGATTGGTATAGTCTTTCGTGATGGATGCCGGGCGGCCGTATCGATAGTAGTAGAGGACATCATCGATGCGAAACAGAGCTCGGCAGGCCGGGAGTGCGGATGCATTGAATACCAGATCTTCGCCGGTCATGCCTTCAATAAAGCGGACGTCGTTCTTTTCGAGCATCTCCCGCCTGTAGATTTTGTTCCATAGATAAACAAGCGTTTGATGGATGCCTTCGTACCGGAAGTCGGGCATGTCCTGCGTCGGTACGTCATGCCATTGTTGCAGTATTCCGCCTAAAAGGCCCGGATCCGACTGATGGATCAATTTGACGCTGCATTCCACGACATCCGCGTTTTTCGATTTGGCGATGGATACCATGCGTTCGAACATGTACGGATGGATGTAATCGTCGGGATCTACAAATCCGATGTATTCCCCTGTTGAAGCACGAAGCCCCGTGTTGCGAGCAGACGAAACGCCGCCATTGGGTTGGGAGATAATGCGGAAGTGCGAGTCTTTGGAAGAGTATTCCTGCAGGATATTCAACGATGCATCGGTTGATCCATCGTTGATGCAGATGATTTCGATATCCTGCAGTGTTTGCCGGCAAATACTATCCAGGCTTTCCCGGAGATACGCCGCTACATTATAAACAGGCACAATGATTGAAACAAGAGGCATATCGTCAGTCAGGGAACGCGAAGGAACTATACAAATTTGATCGGTTCGAGTCAATGAAATACGGTGGAGGCATTGCCGGGCAGATGTGTGCAGCGTATTTGCAGACGATGTCGCATGAATCCGGCCTGTGCCGGAATATCGCATGCGCATACTCATGCACTGCGTTGAGCGGGATGTTCATTTGCCGGTTTGGCGCATATCCTGTCCGGTGGTGCCGAATGGGGGTATTTTTGCGAATAATCAAGCGGATTCGATATCCGCTTGCTTTTTTCTGCATCAAACGGTAGATAATCAAGTAGTCAATACTTTTTGGTTTTTTTGCCTCATGGTTGGTTTTCTTGATAAAATGATAAGAACGAACAAATTGCTTGTCGTGCGGATATCGAATCTGTTACGATGCCCGCGAGAATGACTCAGGAATCATATCGATCGAAAAGGAATGTTGCCGATGTGCCTGTTCTGGCGACGGCTCATACATGTACGGGCTGTGCCGCTTGCGCCAATATATGCCCGACTTCGGCGATTTCCATACGCCTGAATGCGGACGGCTTCTATAATTCATTGATCGAAGAAGAACTATGTATTCGTTGCAATAAGTGTGCCAAAGTCTGCCCCATTTTACAGGATGGCCCGGAACAGGAGGCTCCGCCGGCTGCTCCCTTGGCGTATTCCGCGTGGTCTCTCGATGCAGCGGTAAGGGAGCAGAGTTCTTCCGGTGGCATGTTTACGGAGCTGGCCCGCCATATTTTGCAGTCTGGCGGGATTGTGGTAGGGGTTGCGTTGGATGAAGAGCTCCATGCACGACATGTTCTGGTGCGGGATGAGCAGTCGCTGGCATCGCTTCGAGGCGCCAAATATACGCAGAGTTTTCTGGATCACAAGATTTTCAGGGAAATTGCTCAGGAGCTGAAGAAGAAGACTCCCGTGCTTTTTACGGGGACCGCATGCCAAACGGCGGGCTTGCAAAGTTATCTGGGCAGGAATGATCCTAATCTGATCCTGTGCGATGTGATTTGCCATGGCGTGCCTTCCATTCATCTGCTGGACCGCTATAAAAGCCATCGGGAACAAATGGCAGGCAAAAAACTCGAGCATATCGCATTTCGCCACAAGGAGAGGGCCGGATGGCAGCATTCCCACGTCAAACTGACGTATGAAGGCGGGAGTACCCAGACGGTCAATCCGGCGGATGACGTCTACATGCAGGCATTCCTGAATGATCTGTGCCTGAACGAAACATGCCATAACTGCCAGTTCAACGATTTTCCCCATTGTTCGGATTTGACCTTGGGCGATTTCTGGGGGCTTGAGCACCTGCATCCCACATGGGATTTGCGGCAAGGCGCTTCGCTTGTCCTCGTGCATACGGACAAGGGGAAGGAGTTGCTCGGCCAATTGAAAGATCGTATTTTCCTTTCCCGCGAACCGTTGGATGAGGCATTGTTCGATAATGTGTCTTTCCTCAGGTCATGGCCCGAGCCCCGGGGGCGCCAAGCCATGTTGGATGAGCTGTCCGGCCGTCTATCGCTGCCCGAACTGGTTCGGAAGCGCATGGATTCTTTGCTTCCCCGCTATGATGTGGGTATTGTCGGTCTCTGGTATTCATGTAATTATGGTGCTATCCTGAACGGGTATGCGACGATGGCTGCGCTCAACGAGATGGGGTATAGTGCTGTGCTCATCGATACGGCTCCCCTGTCTGGCTCCCGGAGCAAGATGCTGCGTTATACGGATACATTGACGGTTTTTCGGCAATTTGCCAAGCGGTGGCTTCATACGACTCCCCCGATGGCGCATCCGCGGGATTTGGCGCGGTTGAATGAAATGGTCGATGTCTTTGCCAGCGGATCGGATCAGGTCTGGAACATCGGTTACAACGAGGGTCAGCAGCATATCGACGATTACAGCCTGCTGCGTTTTGCAAACCCGGAGAAAAAGCGTATCGCGATCGCTTCTTCATTCGGCCATGCAAACGATATTCGCAATCCGCAGCAAATGCGGCGTGCGAAGGGTATGCTTCAATGTTACGATGCGGTTTCGGTCAGGGAAGATTCGGCTCTTGATATTTTGCGAAGCCAATACGGTATTCAGGGTACACATATTCTTGACCCAGTGTTTCTTTGTTCCCGGAAGAAATACGATGCCGTTTCTTTGCTTGCTCCGGTCCAGAGAACGGAACAGACGTATCTGGCTTCCTACCTTCTGGATCCGAGTGTCGGCAAGAAGGCTGTTCTCCAATATGCACAATCGGTGCTGGCGTGCCAGTCGGTACATATGCTTGACGCACAGTTTGATTTTACTTCCAAAAAACGGCAGATGGATCTTCCGGGAATTGAAGAAAATCTGACAGTCGAACAGTTCATCCATAATATTGCACACAGCCGGTATGTGATCACTGACTCCTTCCATGGTGCATGTTTTGCGATCATCTACCAACGCGATTTCATCTGTATCGGAAATGCCGAACGTGGAGCCGGCCGATTTCTTTCTCTTTTCAAGCAACTTGGCCTTCAAGATCGACTTGTATCCTCGGTCGATGAGGTTGTCGCGAAGAAACTATTGACGACGCCTATCGATTACCGGCGAGTTCATGCAACGATTTCTTCTCTGAAACAATATGCTCTTGATTGGCTCCAAAAAGTTTTACAAGAGCAGGCGTCTCCCCGGGTGCAAATGGAAAAAGAGAGGCTAGCGCGCGAAGTGAAAAGAAAGCGTTCCTGTTTTTCCTTGTTGTACAGAGTCAAAAGAATGAGCGCCGTGTATCAACTGTCCAAATCTCTTTTAGCTGTTCGTCGAGAGATCAGGCAGGCTCAGCCAGTTGTTCGCCATGCTCTGGGCCGGAGGGAATGGGTGATAAAGCAGCAGCTTAGAACCTACTTGCCCTTCTTGCGGCAACGCAAAGCGTGACGAGAACTGCGTCGGTATGGTGATTCCATCCATCATCCGCAACGACAAGAGAAATTTCGGAAGCCGAATATTTGTGAAGAACTTTATTTTCGAAGTTCTTTGGGTGTTCGGAGCGGAGAAAAGGGTATTTCTCCTCTTTGTGGGAGCGTAAAATTCTCACACGATGAAGGCGGAACGGCAGTAATTTGCTTCTGCCATCACATCTGGTGTGTGGGGGATACTGCGGTGATGAGGCGGGGCATGGCATGTGGTGAAAATATATAATGAAGAATGGCCGAATTCGGTTTGCAATTAAATGTAATGTTGCTGACGAAGTTCAGTGCATCTATATGTGAATAAAACGAATGAGATTCCATGCGAGTCTGATGTGATAGGAGAGCAGATTTATTATCCGGCGTCAAACACATTCGCGCAATTTATTCTTTGTCAATATATTCTATTTTCCGTAACGGCTACTGCATCGCATCTGATATGCACTCGCCATCACAATAAGTTCAATTCATGGGAATAAGAGAAAACAGTTAGATAGCGGATAATAAATCTGTTAACATTATTGAAAATGTTGCGATTGCAATATTGATTCGCCGGATGCTTCGACCAGGCAAACGAAACTAGGAATAGAACCTTCATCTCCATGTCAACTGCTATCATTCCTGCTTTTACCGAACGCAATATTCCCGTCGTTTTCTCGGCGGATGAGACGTATGCTCCCTATTTGGGGGTTACTCTCCAATCTCTTGTCGAACATGCATCGTCCGAATTCAACTACGATATCCTGATTCTGGACGGTGGTATCCTGCCGGAAATGAAGCGTACTCTGGCATCCATTCTGCCTAGCGGGAGTCAGCATTTTTCGTTACGGTATATTGATATGCAGAAGTACCGCGAGGAGTTGGACAAGCTTTTCGTGGACAGGCATTTGAGTTCGGCTACCTATTATCGCCTGATTCTTTCAAGTTTGCTGGAGGATTACGATTCCGTACTCTATCTGGATTGCGATTTGCTCGTTATGGACGATCCGGCTCTGTTGTACCGATGTGATCTGGAAGGTTACCTCGTCGCCGGCGTCAAGGAAATCGCTACTTATTGGATCGATCCTTCGTGGCATCAGGAATGGCATCAATCCATTGTGGAGCAGGGCGTCGAAAATCCTTTGCACAGTTTCAATGCAGGCGTTCTTCTGATGAATCTGAAAGCTTTCCGTGAAATAAAGCTCGAACGCCGTCTGCTGGATCTTGCTCGGAATAATCGTTTTATCCAGCATGATCAGGATGTTCTGAATATTGCATGTGAGAACAGGTGGCAGCTCCTTCCCGGCGAATGGAACTACCAATACCATCAATGCGCTCCCTATGAATTTTCCGAAGAAACGTCGCGACAGGAACAAACGATCATGGATGAGCCTGCCTCTTACAGGATTGTCCATTATATTCGGGATCAGAAGCCGTGGAGTCATCCGGACAAGCCTCTCGCTCCGTTATGGTGGGAATATGCTCGTCGTAATCCGTTTTATGCGGTCTTACGTGCGGGAGCTCCGGCGCGCGGTGTGTTGAGAGGTCGTTGGTTTGTCCATGGCATCGCCGCCGGTGTGGCTGGATTGTGTGCCAAGGTATCGCCTCCTTCCTTGCGGCGGAGATTCTCCCGCAAGGCTGAATACAGCAGGAAGGCTGCTCGTTCTCTGCGTGCGTTTCTGGCGATTACCCGGTAGAGGGTGGCCCGGTGCTGTCCGGATTCAGGCGTTTTGTGCGGTTTCGTGAAGTACTGCGCGGAGATCGCGTACGAAGCGGGGTACATTATGCACTTCTCGAATATAGGCTACGGCTTCTGCCGCCAAGCGGGTGCGCCGGGGCTCATCCTCCATCAGGCGGCGGACTGCATCCACGAATAGCGGAACCTGTTCGTAGCCATCGCCTAGTACAGTACCGACGAATTCGCCGAAACGTGCAGTAAGATCCTCCGGATTGCGGCAGCTGACCAGCAATGTACCATATGCCAGAGCTTCCAGAAATGAAATCGGCAGAGCTTCGTGGATGGATGTATTGACGAGAACTTTCGCTTCTTTCAGGAATGTCTCTTTCACCTCGCCGTCCACATGCCCGGCAAAATGCAGATTGGTCAGATTCTTGTAGGGAGCCATGATGGCCGTATTTTCATCTGCTTCCCGGAAGGTCTGTCCGAGCATGTAGAATTCGTATTCAGGAAGCGCTTTGGCAATTTCGCAGAACAGCCATCCGCGCTTGACCGATTCGATGCGACCCAGAAAGATGACGTGGTTCTTTTTGGGAAATGTGGTCACATCGAACTTCAGATCGAGATCGATTGGATTCGGCAGGTATTGGATCGGTACGTTGTTGGGAAGCCGGTACAGGTCGATCGCCTTCTCATTCAGGAAATGCGCCTGCGAGACGAAGCGGATACGCCCCTGTCGGTACCATTCATGGGCGTAGTCGTATAATGACTGATTGTAGTAGCACGGTTCGGGAAATTTCTCGACCGTATTGATTTCTCTCCATTCGGACCATGGGCGAGGATCCTGAATCCAGAGAACAAGTTTCTTGTCTTTTCTGGGCTCATGGCGCAGGAAGAAGTCTGTGACCAGCTCGACGCTCAAATAGACATCGTAATTCTTCCACCACAGCCACAGCCGCGCCAAGCCGAAGCGGGAAGGAAGCCGATACAGGTTGACGCCATCCACTTGCGTTTTCCGGAATTTATAGCGGGTTTGGTCAACTAGAACGTCCAATTCGATATCTTCGTCGGGGATATACTTGGCAATGTATTTTCGGGCCAAAAATCCGTAACCACCGAAAGCTGTGCCGTCCGCGCC
Organism: Neoakkermansia glycaniphila; assembly: GCF_900097105.1. Taxonomy (GTDB): domain Bacteria; phylum Verrucomicrobiota; class Verrucomicrobiia; order Verrucomicrobiales; family Akkermansiaceae; genus Akkermansia; species Akkermansia glycaniphila. The sequence continues at coordinate 1,827,710 of NZ_LT629973.1, forward strand.
GAAAAACTCATTGATGATCAAAGCGACCTTGATCTTTCTTTTCTTTTTTTGCATACCAACCTGAGTAAAGTAAGTCTTTGGAACGGAGTGCCGTTACTCCTGCCGTGGACATGAGCAATTATACCAAGAGGCGAAACGGCATAGCAAGAAGCAAATAGGAAAAATTTCAGACAGAATGGCCGTTTTCCCCATGGAACGCCGGTAATCGATGCTGTTCCGGAGACAGGATGGCTTCCATATCTCTTTCCTTTTTAATCCCCCAGTTGCGAAGACCGGGCCAGGGGGCAAGTTGCGAAATGAGCGCATACGCCTGTTTTTTACACTTTCGGAACCGTGTAAAATGGCGGTCAAGGGAACAATCGTCTAATTCGAAGGGGAGTCCATCGTTCCGGATATCCTCAACCATGCGCGTAACGGCGGCCCGCAAGCCTGCCTTGCAGGACTCGATTCCGGCGATATATCCGATCGGCTGCCATTCGAAGGAAGGAACATCCTCCAGAGAGAAAGACAAGGAGTCTTCTCCGGAGCGTCCGATGGATGCAAAGTAGTCGTTATATTTGAAAGCTGGGAAATCGGAAAGTTTGAGCCACTTGTTGGGAATGTGGTAGGCGTCGGCGATCACAAGACCGTGCAGGGAACTTGATACGATGGCAGAGCAGGATGCGATTTCCCGAACGACTTCAGGAGCGTCACGGCAAACGTCGATGTAAAGATAACCAGGATCATTTTTGAATCTCTGCAGTCCTGCAAGATGCCTCTCACTATGATGAACCAAAATTCCGATTTTCCCGGAACGAGGTGCTTCTCCGAACACGTCTCTTGCCAGAATGCCCATGTCACCAAGAGCCGTTTCTTCTCCGAGCCCCAGGCAACGGCGTGTCAAAGGCCCCCTCACGGCATATGCCCGGGCGTTTTTGAAGACGCGCGTCATTTCATAAAACAAGCCGGTGCCCAGCAGCATCATGGCGCGGTTCGGATATGTATCCTGCAATAGAGTACCGATGACCAATAGCCGGGCCCGGTTCCGGTGGGTCACCGGGAAGAAGCCGATCTCTCCGGCAGGCAGTAATTTTTCAAGCAAATAGGGAGTCAGGCGGTCTCCGAAGTTCATCATATCTTCACAAGGTGTGGACCACCAGTATGTCGCGATCTTCTTCATGGGCAAAAAGCATTGATGTCAGATGTCAATGAGAAACAAAGCGAATCCGACCGAAGGCTGTTCTAGCAGATTTCAAATCCGCAGTCAAGCATTGCTCGGTCGTCGGTTGCCATAAAGCTTCATATGGCAAATACAATGGGGAGGAGATGGCTATAAATGTTTGATTTGAAATTATATTGCAAAAAACAATAAAAAGATAAAAAATATATCAATATATTGTTATGTAATTTAAATTGAATAAAATGAAAATAATATTAAATAACATGTGCGATAAGCTGATTTGAAATCCGCAGGCTGTCAAAAATACGTGTTTTTTCGATTTCATGCTAGCCGATACCCAAGACCATGTGTTCGCTGAGATTGATTCTTCACGATTTCCTGTTGTGAAATAAGCATTGCAAATTCGCTGAGCCATGTTACACTCCATCCACCCAAACACCCAATGTTTGGAAATTCACCAATCACACACCATCATCATATGGATATCATACATGACAACGACGCTGACCTCAGCGTGATGAACGGCAAGACCGTTGCCGTGATCGGATACGGCGCGCAGGGCCGCGCACAGGCGCTTTGCATGCGCGACTCCGGCCTCAACGTCATCATCGGCGTCCGCCCCGGCAAATCCTTTGACGCTGCCACGCAGGAAGGCTTCCAGGTCATGAGCGTCGCCGAAGCTGCTGACAAGGCCGACGTGATCCACATTCTCCTCCCGGACGAAAACCACGGCGCCGTCTACGAAAACGAAATCAAGCCCCACCTTAAGCCGGGCAAGACCCTCTGCTGCTCCCACGGCTTCGCTTACGTCTTCAACACCATCGTACCGCCCGCCGATGTGGACGTGATCATGGTCGCCCCCAAGGGACCCGGCACCGAAGTGCGCCGCGTCTTTGAAGAAGGCTTCGGCTGCCCCGGCCTCATCGCCGTGCATCAGAACCCCTCCGGCAATGCCCGCAACGTGGCTCTCGCCATGGCCAAGGCCGAAGGCCTCACCCGCGGCGGCGTGCTCGAATGCACCCTCGCTCAGGAAACCTACGAAGACCTCTTCGGCGAACAGAACGTCCTCTGCGGCGGCATGGTCGACCTGATGAAGTACGGCTTCGAGACCCTCATCGAAGCCGGATACCCGGCTGAAATGGCCTACTTCGAATGCGTACACGAAGCCAAGCTCATCGTGGACCTTATCTACGCCGGCGGCATCCAGCGCATGAACGAAGTGATCTCCAACACCGCCGAATTCGGCGAGTACTACAATGGCCCGCAGATCCTGACGCCCGACGTCAAGGAACGAATGAAGGAATCCCTCAAGCGCATCGAGAGCGGCAAGTTCGCCAAGGACTGGCTCGAAGAAGCCGCCAAGGGAGCCCCCAACCTCAAGGCCAAGCGCGAAGAACTCGGACAGCACCCCGTCGAAATCGTCGGCGCCAAGATCCGCAGCCTCTTCGAACGCAAGTAAACCGCTTGCTTTCCCATCTGCACGGGGCGCCGCCGGATACACGGCTGCGCCCCGTCTTCCTTCCGCCCCTTTTCCTCTCTCTACATCACCCAGCCCGCCGCCGCGCCATGAGCACCCCCGCCGTCCACATCGAAAATGCCCGCGTCTTCCTCGGAGGCCGCGAAATCCTCCGCAACATCAACTGGCAGGTCGCCCAGGGAGACCGCTGCTTCATCCTCGGAGCCAACGGCGCAGGTAAAACCACCCTCGTCAAGCTACTGATGGGCTACGCATGGCCCCTCTACGGCGCGAAAATCCAAACGCTGGGCGAAACCTTCGGCCATGTCAACCTCGTCGAACACCGCAAGCGCATCGCGTGGGTCAGCCCCTTCATGCACCAGTGGCTCGGCGACCGCTCTTGGACGGGCAGGGAAATCGTTCTCTCCGGCCTCGACGGCACCATCGGCCTCTTCCGCGACACCACGCCCGAAGAGGAAGCCCTCGCCCTCAGGCACATGCAGGCCCTGCGCGCCGAGCATCTGGCGGATCGCACCGTCGTCACCATGTCCTCGGGAGAGCAGGTCAAAATCCTCATCGCCCGCGCCCTGATGACCAGCCCGGAGCTGATGATTCTCGACGAACCCAGCGTCTACCTCGACATCGCCGGGCGCGAGTACCTCCTCCGCACCATTGCGGACTTCGCCGCCACCCGCCCCGACCTCACCATCATCTTCATCACCCAGCGCATCGAAGACATCCTGCCCGAATTCACCACCGGCCTGATTCTCAAATCCGGGGAAATCGCCGCCAGCGGTAGCCGCGAAACCGTTCTCACCGAAGAGAACCTTCGCCACGCCTTCGACCTCGACATTCGCCTCATCAAAACCGACACGGGCCGGCTCTGGACCGTGATCGACTGACGCCTTATTCTTCACCTCTCACGCCGCCTTGCCGCCATGGAACTCAAAAAACCCGTTCGCCGCACCCTCGCCCGCCAGATCCTCGACGCGATGGAAGACATGATCCGCCTCGGCAAATGGAAGATCGGCGACCGCATTCCTTCCGAGCCGGAACTGGCCAAAACCTTCTCCGTCAGCCACAACACCATCCGCGAAGCCGTCCAGACCCTCATCCATGCCGGTATTCTCGCCGCCCGCCCCGGAGACGGCACCTACGTCATCGCGGACAACCGCTTCGCCGTCGCCATGAACAACCGGCTGCACGAAGCCGAACTCTCCAAAATCCTCGAAGCGCGCCTAGCCCTCGAAAAAGAGATCGCCCGCCTCGCCGCCGCCCACCGCACGGACGAAGACCTCGCCCGCCTCGAAACCGCCCTCGCCAAATGCCGGAAGAAGGACGGCAACGGTATCGAAGACGATATGGCCTTCCATGCTCTTGTGGCCGAAGCCACCCACAACCCCATACTGGCCGATCTCTACCGCATCATCATCGGCCACCTCCGGCAAAACCTCGAAACCCTCCTCGAGGAAAAGCAATACACCCCCTCCGCGATGGCCCTGCACGACGATCTCCTGCAAGCCATCCGCTCCCGCCACGCCGACGCTGCGGAAAACATCATCGTGCAAATCGTCGCCTTCGACACGGCGAGTATTCGAGGATAAGTCGGCCTCCAGCCACAAAAAAGCCCTTCCCGAAGGAAGGGCCGGAAAATGCTTTGAAAGACCGGTGTGGCTGGCTTGCAGCCGGGGAATCGGTTTGCATTTCAAATTTTGTCTTGAATCCACAGGAATAATAGATATATTGACTCCAATAGTCAATATCTAACATGCAAAACATTACCTTTTCTTTTGATGTCGGTTACGCCTCTATCGGTTGGGCTGTTGTGCAGGCTCCTGCACAGCCGGAACAAGATCCCGGCATTGTCGCTTGCGGCACTGTACTCTTTCCGTCCGACGATTGCCAGGCGTTCCAGAGGCGGAATTACCGAAGGCTGCGCCGCAATATCCGCTCGCGGCGCGTCCGTATTGAAAGAATCGGCAAGTTGCTGGTACAGGCCGGTATCTTGACGCCGGAAGAAAAAGCCACCCCCGGCCATCCGGCCCCGTTCTTTCTCGCTGCTCAAGCGTGGCAGGGCATCCGGCAACTCTCTCCGCTTGAAGTCTGGCACATCCTGCGCTGGTATGCCCACAATCGGGGATATGATAACAATGCCGCATGGGCGACCGTCTCCACGAAAGAAGATACGGAAAAAGTAAACAATGCGCGCCACCTCATGCAGAAGTTCGGCGCAGAGACGATGTGCGCCACTCTCTGCCATGCCATGGAGCTGGATATGGATGTTCCGGATGCAGCAATGACCGTATCCACTCCCGCCTACCGCACGCTCAACTCGGCATTTCCTCGCGATGTCGTCCAGCGTGAAGTACTGGACATTCTTCGTCACAGTGCATCCCACATCAAGGAATTGACGCCGGAGATCATCCGACTCATCGCCCAGCAGGAAGACTTGTCCACCGAGCAGCGCAGCGAACTGGCCGCAAAAGGAATACGCCTCGCCAGACGGTATCGTGGCAGCCTCCTGTTCGGGCAGTTGCTGCCGCGTTTCGACAATCGCATCATTCGCCGGTGCCCCATTATTTGGGCGCATACTTTCGAGCAGGCGAAAACAAGCGGCATGAGTGAAAAAGAGGCGCAGGCGCTTGCGGACAAAGTCGCCAAGGTGCCGACCGCAGACTGTCCCGAATTCTATGCCTACCGCTTCGCCCGCATCTTGAACAACCTGCGGGCGAACGGTCTGCCCCTTCCTGTCGAGGTGCGGTGTGAACTCATGCAAGCTGCCCGGGCGGAAGGAAAACTGACTGCCGCAAAAATCAAAAAGGAAATCATGCGCCTCATGGGAGATGTAGAAAGCAATATCGATCATTACTTCCACCTTCACCCCGATAGCGAAGAGGCACTCATTCTGGATCCGGCTATGGAATGCCTGCACCGTACCGGATTGTATGATGCTCTTTCTTCTGTCGTACGGAGAGTTGCTCTAACGCGTCTTCGCCGAGGCAAAATCTGTACTCCCGCCTACCTGCGAGACATGATGCTTCGCCACGGAGAAGATACGCAGGCGCTTGATCTGGCCATCGCGAAACAACAGGGCAGAAAGGCGCCCCGGCCCCGTAAAAACGATACGGACGCTTCTGCCGATGCGTCCATCGCATGGCAAGACAAGCCGCTGGCGCCGAAAACAGCCAGCGGGCGGGCTCCTTATGCCCGTCCCGTCCTGCGTCAGGCCGTTGATGAAATCATGAATGGAGAGGATCCGACCAGACCGGCCCTCGATGAACAACATCCGGACGGTGAAGACAAGCCTTCGCACGGTTGTCTGTACGGCCTGCTGGATCCTGCGTCCAAAGAAAACGAGTACCTGAACAAGCTCCCGCTCGATGCTTTGACCAATAACCATCTTGTCCGGCACCGCATGCTGATTCTCGATCGGCTTACGCAGGATCTCGTCCGGGAATTCGCCGATGGCGATCCCTCCCGCGTCGAACGGTTCTGCATCGAAGTCGGGCGCGAGTTGAGCGCATTCTCTGGAATGACTTCCAAACAAATCCAGAGCGAGTTGAATGAGCGTATGAAACATTTCAAATCCGCCGTTGCCTATCTCGCCAAGCATGCGCCGGACATGGCCACAAGCGCGGGACTCATCCGCAAATGCCGCATCGCCATGGACATGAATTGGCAATGCCCCTTTACGGGACAAACTTACATGCCCTACGACCTTCCGAAACTCGAAAGGGAACACATCGTTCCCTATGCCAACCGTAAAACAGATGCCCTCTCCGCGCTCGTTCTCACATGGCTGGCAGTCAATAAAATGAAAGGAAAACGCACCGCCTACCAATTCATCAAGGAATGTGAAGGTCAATCGGTGCCCGGCCGCAATCAAAACATTGTCAGTGTCAAACAGTATGAAACATTTGTCGAAAAACTGGATACGAAAGGACATGCAGACGATGCCAAACGCAAGAAAACGCGGAAAAAACTCATGATGGTGGATCGGCTCTCCTCACAAGGGACAAATGGAGAGAGCGAGCTCGACTTTACCGAAGGCATGATGACACAGAGCTCACATCTGATGAAAATTGCGGCCCGGGGAGTACGCAAAAACTTTCCTCACGCCACGGTCGACATGATACCCGGTGCCATCACCGGAACCGTGCGCAAAGCATGGAAAGTTGCAGGCTGTCTTGCCGGAATCTGTCCGGAGGCCGTTGATCCTGTCACCCACCGGATTCAGGACAAGGAAACCCTGCGCAGGCTGACACATCTGCACCATGCTCTGGATGCCTGCGTGCTGGGGCTGATTCCCCATCTCATTCCCGAACACCGTAGCGGACTCCTGCGTAAAGCTCTTGCCGCACGCCGTCTGCCGGAAAACGTACGCCAGGAAGTAGAATCCGCTGTCAGCAAAAGATATTATACCATCACGAAGGAATCGAAGCTCGAACTTCGAGACCTCCCTACCACATTGAAAAACTCCATCGCGGCGAAACTTTCCGAAGGCCGCGTCGTCCAACACATCCCGGCGGACATGAGCGGCGCAAAACTGGAAGAAACCATTTGGGGCATTGCCCCCGGGCAACACATCGACGACAATTCGGAAGTCGTCATCAGGCAGAAAAGCCTCAGCATCGGTAAAGACGGTAATCGTATCCGAACGCGGAAAACGGATAAACAAGGCAATCCGATTACGGAAAAGGCCAGCAAGCTCGTCGGCATCAAACCGACGGGAACATCCAAACTTCAGCCTATTCGCGGCGTCATCATCATCAAAGACAATTTTGCCATTGCGCTGGATCCTGTACCGACCATGATTCCTCACCACAATGTGTACAAAAGGCTCGAAGAACTACGCAAGCTCAATCATGGCCGCCATGTGCGCCTCTTGAAAAAAGGCATGCTGATTCGGTTGAGTCATCAGAAATCCGGCGACAAAAACGGAATGTGGAAAGTGCGCAGTATTCAGGATCAAGGATCGTCGGGATTGAAAGTCAATCTGCAGAGGCCGTACTACGCCGGAAAGATCGAAGACACAAGGACTGAAAACTGGAAGAACGTTAGCATAAAAGCCCTGCTTTCGCAAGGCATGGAAATCTTACCTACCACTTATTGCGGAACAACTCCATAAATTATGTCCTATCATATCCTCAGCATCGACGCTTATACCTGCCAGTTGAGCTGCGAAAGAGGGCAGCTTAGTTGCATCAGCGACAGCGGACGCCAGAGCATACCACTCGAAGATGTAGGCGCCATTATTGTGAGTTCCTTCAAAGCCACGTTGACCAGCAACCTCATCATCGAGGCAGCCAAACGTCGCATAGGCTTCATCCTGTGCGACAGCCACAAACCGGCGGCTCTCATCCTGCCGGCAGACCGGGCTACGGACACAGCTACCCTCCGCAGTCTCGCTACCATGCCTGCCCATCTGAAAAAACGCCTCTGGGATAAAACGCTATCCGCCAAATGCGGCAATCAGGCAGAACTGGCAACGGCATGGAATCCACTCCATCCGAAGATCGAAGAAATATGCGCCGTGGCAACATCCCGCCGCCCCAACCGGGAAGCAGACACGGCGCGGCTCTTCTGGAGTATCTTTGCCGATACTTTTGCCGATGCAAACTTTCGGCGCGGCCGCAAAGAAGAAGGCTATAATTCTCTGCTCAACTACGCCTACGCCATACTCCTCTCCTCCATTCTGCAAAAACTTTACGCCTTGGGGCTCGACCCGGCTTTCGGCATCTTCCATCAGGCACGGGAACATGCCGCACCGCTTGCTTATGACCTGATGGAGCCCTTTCGTCCGGCATTCGATGCCAATGTCGCCCGCTGGATTCGCCGGGGACTCGAGCAGGATGAGTCTCCCGATTCCATCTCCGAAATCACGCGGGAATACCGGCGGCATATCATCTCCACACTGGATGCCGAAACCTTCTGCCGCGGGAAAACAACAACGATCCGCGCCTCTCTGGAAGCCGTATGCCGAAGCTTCCGGCAGGCGGTGTTGTCTCACCAGTCCGGACCTTATGAACCATGGACAATATCAACTATAAAATGGGCTGGCTCGTAGTCTTCTTCGATCTCCCGACCACCACGCGGGAGGACAAAAAACAGTACATCCAGTTTCGGAAAAACCTGTTGGAAGACGGTTACCTGATGGTGCAATACAGTGTGTATGCACGGGCTTGTGTCACTCAGGAACGAATAGAAACCCATGCCCGGCGCTTGCGTAGCATGGTGCCTCCTGACGGTTCGGTGCGATGCATGTTCGTGACCAATATCCAGTGGGACAAAACCTACATTTTTCACGGAAAGTCGAAGCCTCCACCGGATATCTCCATGCCTGAACAGATGCTTTTGTGGTAGGACTCGTTGCGAGGAAATCTATTTAAGATATTCAATATAAAAGTAAGGCATGGTATCTACTGTACCATGCCTTACTTTGGATTCAAGGCAAAACGTGCATGATGGTCATTAGTTTCCGTAGATGACTGTACCATGCCTTACTTTGGATTCAAGGCAAAACGTATTCCGGTTTGAGGGGCAGGGTTTGTTCACTGTACCATGCCTTACTTTGGATTCAAGGCAAAACAATAATTCCAGCTATTTACTATGCTAATTAACTGTACCATGCCTTACTTTGGATTCAAGGCAAAACGTTGAGACTGACAACGTAGCCGCCACTCTTACTGTACCATGCCTTACTTTGGATTCAAGGCAAAACTGCTTGATGACCATGGGGATGCCGTGGTCTACTGTACCATGCCTTACTTTGGATTCAAGGCAAAACCCGGCTCGTATCCCTGTACCGAGAGCGATTACTGTACCATGCCTTATTTTGGATTCAAGGCAAAACGAATTTCCCTACCTCGTCACCCGCTTTTTGACTGTACCATGCCTGATTTTGGATTCGAGGCAAAACATAAAGAAGGCGACACTGTCTCAATCGCGAACTGTACCATGCCTTACTTTGGATTCAAGTAAATCGCGGATGATATGTTGATAAGATTATTTTCGATGCTCATTTTCAAGAGCATGTTTTGTTGTTATTAACAGGTTGTTACAGCCGTCTTCGAGGAGGCGGATGACGTGGGTGAAGCCTTCGGGGCCGCCGTAGTAGGGGTCGGGGATTTCGCGGTCGGGGTGGTTGCGGAGGTAGCTGCACATGGGCATGATGCGGGCGTGGTGTTCTCCGCTGCCGGCGAGGGCGAGGATGTCGCGGAGGTTGGCGTTGTCCATGGGGACGATGAGGTCGAAGGTTTCAAAGTCGCGGCGGGTGAGCTGGCGGCCGAGGTGGCCGCCCCAGGCGTAGCCTTCGTGTTGGAGGGCGGCGAGCATGCGGCGGTCGGGTTTGTCGCCGATGTGGTAGTCGGAGGTGGCGGCGGAGTCTGCCTGGATTTTGTGTTCGAGTCCGGCTTTGCGGATGAGGCTGTCGAAGACGATTTCGGCGGCGGGGGAGCGGCAGATGTTGCCGAGGCAGACGAAGAGGACGCGGTACGGGGCGGTGGCAGGGGGTGCGGGTTCGGTGGTCATGGCGGTGGCGGAGTTTGCGGAGATTGTAGCACGGCAGCAGCGGGGTGGCAATGTCGAAGGCTGGCAGGCTGGCCGGGTGATGTGGCGGGAGGCGGTTGCCCGGCGGCAGTGGGTGTGGTTGGCTTTGTGTTTTGTGTTTTAGGGGATGGCTGGCGGGAGTGGCGGGTATGAAGAAGGCGTGCCGTTGTTGCAACGGCACGCCTGAAGGGAGTGAAGTTTCCGGTCGGTTTTACTTCTCAGGTTTGGGGACGGCGATGCGTCCGCTGCGGGTGAGGAGCTGGATGTCGTATTCCTGCATCATGGAGACGAAGCGTTCGATGCGGAATTCGGAGCCGGAGATTTCGATGGTGAGGGTGTCTTTGGTGGCATCCACGACTCGGGCGCGGAAGACGTTGCAGACTTCGAGGATTTCGGAGCGGTTTTCCTTGGTGACTCCGACGCGGAGGAGGAGGATTTCGCGGTAGACGTTTTCGGTGTTGCGGAAGTCGATGACTTCGACGACATTGACTAGTTTGTTGAGTTGCTTGATGATTTGGTTCAGCGTTTCTTCCTGTTCGTCGACGACGATGGTCATGCGGGAGAAGCTGGGAACCTGACTCGGGGCGACGTTCAGGGAGTGGATGTTGTATCCACGACCGCTGAAGAGTCCGGCGATGCGTGTGAGGACGCCGAACTTGTTCTCAACTAATACGGATATGGTATGTAACGTCATGTTAATAGTCCAATGAGCTGTAGAGGATACAGGATTGAGGAGGGGAGGTCAAGGGTATTGTCGCAGGGGCGGGGGTGCCGGTGCGATGTGGGTGTGTTACAGGGAGCCACAGATTTCACGGATGCTCACAGATTCATGTTGATAGTGAATGATTTGTGGTTTTTGTTCCAGAGGGTGAGTGAAGGTCGGGCTGAGGCGGGAGCGGTGTTCCGTGTATGTGTGTTGTTTGTCAGTGAGGTTGAGGCGGGGTGGCGGCGGGGCTGTGTTTGCGCCCGGTGAGGGTGTACCAGAGGAAGAGGCTGTTGTAGGTGAAGTAGCGTTTGAAGAGGCGTCGGGGTTCGCGGCAGAGGCGGTAGAGCCATTCGAGGCCTCGTTTCTGGATCCAGAGGGGGGCGCGGCGGACGGTTCCGGCGTGGAAGTCGAAGGCGGCGCCAACGGCGAAGTAGAGGGCGGCTGGGAGGCGGTGGCGCATGGAGGCGAGCCATGTTTCCTGTTTGGGGCAGCCGAGGCCAACCCAGATGCAGGTGGCTCCGCTTTCGGCGATGCGCTGGAGGATGTTTTGCTGGATGGTTTCGTCCCATGTGCCGAAGGGCGGGGAGTAGCTGCCTGCGAGCTGGGCGCCGGGGTAGCGGGCGAGGAGTTTTTCGCGGAGGGTGGCGAGGGTTTGTTCGCTGCCGCCGAGGAGGTAGTGGCGGATGTGGGGGGAGGGCTGGCCTTTGTCCCAGAGTTCGCTCATGATGTCCGGCCCGCTGAGGCGGTGGGGGGCGTTGCGGGTGGGTTGGCGTTTGAGTTTCCAGACGACGGGCATGCCGTCCGGGCAGATGATGTCGAAGGTGTCGAGGTGGTTGCCGTATTCCTGCTGGCGTACGCCGCGGGTGACGACATGGGCATCCGCAGCGGCGATGAGGATTGGGCGGTCGAGGGTTTCCGCAGTGGTGATGAGGTGGGCGATGAGTTGGTCCATGGTTCCGGCTACGACGGGGAATCCGAAGACGTCGGCTCGTTCGAGAGGTTCGGCGGCAGGCATGTGTAGAGAGAGGGGAAGAGAGAGGTTTGTGCTGTGCGGTCCGCGTTACTGCGGGCGGTAGGGTTCGAGCATTTGCTGCATTTGGCGTTCTTTGTTTTTGGCGAGGCGTTTGGCTTCTTTGGTGAGGTGTTCCTGCATGCGGAAGGTTTTGGTTTTGCCGCCGGGTTTGAGGGGTTGGGAGGTGCCGTCCGGGAGGATGAGGGAGGCCTGGGTGTTGTCTTTGAAGCAGGCGTCGAGGATGTTGCGGAGGCGGCGGATGTGCCGGGGGTCGTCGATGGGGATCATGAGTTCGACGCGTTTGTCGAGGTTGCGGGTCATCCAGTCCGCACTGGCGATGTAGAGGCGGTGTTCGCCGCCGTGGCGGAAGTGGAAGATGCGGGCGTGTTCGAGGTAGCGGTCGACGATGCTGACGATGCGGATGTGTTTGGCGGCTTTGGGGGTGTTGGGTTTGAAGCAGCAGATGCCGCGGATGTTGAGGCTGATGCGTACGCCGGCATCGGCGGCTTCCTGGAGGGCGTCCATGATTTGGACGTCGTTGAGGCTGTTCATTTTCGCCTGTATTTCGGCGGGTTCTCCCTGCCGGGCGCGTTCGGCTTCCCCGGCGATGAGTTCGAGGAGGCGCGCTTTCATCATGGCGGGGGAGGGGTAGAGTTTGCGGAAGCGGGTGAGTTTGGTGCGGCCGGTGACGGTGTTGAAGAATTGGGAGGCATCGGCCCCGAGGTCGTCGTCGCAGGTGAGGTAGGAGATGTCGGTGTAGATTTTGGCGGTGGTTTCGTTGTAGTTGCCTGTGCCGAGGTGGCAGTAGCGGCGGAGGAGGCCGTTTTCCCGGCGGATGACGAGGCAGATTTTGGCGTGGGTTTTGAGGCCTTTGACTCCGTAGACGATTTGGACTCCGGCACGCTGGAGTTCTTCGGCTTTTTCGAGGTTTTTGGCTTCGTCGAAGCGGGCTTTGAGTTCGATGAGGACGGTGACCTGTTTGCCGTTTTCGGCGGCGCGTTTGAGGGCGGCGACGATGCGGGATTGTTTGGCGGTGCGGTAGAGGACTTGTTTGATGGCGATGGTGCTGGGGTCGTCCGCGGCTTCTTCGACGAGGCGGAGGACGGGTTCGAAGGTTTCGTAGGGGTGGTTGAGGAGGATGCCGCCGGTGTTGGCGATGTTGTCGAAGATGCTGAGGGAGGGGTCGATTTCCGGGGAGGGCTGGGGAGCCCATGCCGGGACTTTGAGGTTTTCGTTGCCGGGGGCGAAGGCCATGTCCATGAAGTCGGTGAGGCGGAGGGGGCCTTTGAGGAGGTAGGTTTCGTTGTTGCCTGCTCCGGTGATTTGCTGGATGCGGCGGACGAGGGGCGTGGGGGTGCCGGCGGGGAGTTCGAGGCGGACGCATTCGGAGAATTTGCGGGCGACGAGGACTTCTTCCATTTCGTCGGCGAGGTCGAGGGCGTCTTCTTCCTGGACGGCGATGTCTCCGTTGCGGGTGACGCGGAAGAGGGTGTGGTGGAGGAGGGTTTCTCCGGGGAAGAGGGAGGAGATGTGCGCGCCGATGAGGTCTTCGAGGAGGATGTAGGCTTCTTCTTCGGAGTCCGGGATGGGGATGCGGCGGGGGAGGTTGTCCGGGATGGTGACGGCGCAGAAGCGGGTTGTTCCGGTGTCGGGGTCGATGAGTTCGACGCCGATGATGAGGTTGAGGGAGGGGAGGATGGGAGGGGTGTCGACTTCCATGTCGAGCGGTGTGAGGAGGGGGGCGACCTGGGTGAGGAAGTGGCGTTCGAGGTCGAGGCGCTGGGGTTCGCGGAGGTGTTTGAGGAGGATGGGGCTGATTTTGTCTATTTCCATCAGCGGGAGGATTTCCTCGTTGATGAGTTTGTACTGGTCGGCGATCATGGTGCCGACTCGTTTGCGGATGAGTTGGAGCTGTTTGGTGGGGGTGAGGCCGGAGATGTCGCGGGCGCGGGAGCCTGCGCTGCGGAGCATTTGGAGGCCGCCGACGCGTACCTGAAAGAATTCGTCGAGGTTGGAGGCGGTGATGGCGAGGAATTTGATGCGTTCCAGCAGGGGGAGGTTGGTTCGTTTGGCCTGGTCAAGGACGCGCTGGTTGAATTCGAGCCATGAGAGTTCGCGGTTGATGTATTCGTTCATGGTGGGGTGGTGCAGTTAGCGGCTGAAGGTGGGGATGAGGGCGATTTCGTAGCCGAAGATGTCGGTGAAGAGGTCGCCTTTCTGGCTCATGGCCATGTTTTCGATGGTGATGTCGTTGAGGCCTTCGACGAGGATTTCGAGGCGTTTGTCGGCGATGCGGACGCCGAGTTTGCGGATGCGCTGGGAGTGGGAGCGTTCGAGGGCGTCTGCGACGCGGAGGATGGCTGCGAGTTTCTGGACGCGGAGGCGGTCGAGGGGTTCGAGTTCGGCGTAGGTGGGTTCGTCGGTGGTGGGGGCTCCGTGCCGGTGGTAGCGGGCGAGGAGGGCGATGATTTCGACGTCCGAGCGGCTGAGGCCGAAGAGTTCGCTGTTGAGGATGATGTATTGGGAGTGCTGGTGGTGGCGCTTGGGGTTGATGTAGGTGCCGATTTCGTGGAGGATGGCGGCGACGTGGAGGAGGAGGCGGTCGTGTTTGCCGAGGCGGTGGAGGTTCTGGAGGGCGTCGAAGAGCATGCAGCCGAGTTTGGCGACTTGCCGGCTGTGGGCGCGGTCCGCTTGGTAGCGGTCGGAGAGGAGGGCGGCGAAGTGGAGGACTTCGTCTTCGAGCGCCATGGTGTCCGTGTGGGAGAGGATGAGGCTGTTGAGGAAGTCGGTGCCGTAGTTGGTGGGGGGGATGATGATGCGGGAGCTGCCGAAGAGCTGGGCGATGGAGAGGTTGATGATGAGGGCGGGGAGGACGGAGGCGATGCTGGAGTAGTCCTGCTCGAGTTTGATCATGCGTTGCTCTACCGATTTGCTGGCGATGTTTTCGGCGAGGGAGGAGATGTCCGCCGCGTTGATGGCGGCGTTGTTTTTGGGGTTGAGGAGGGGGAGGAGTTTCTGGATTTCCGCGCCGATGATGATGATGGTGTCGGGCGGGGAGATGTTGTGGAAGTCGTGCTGGATCTGGTCGATCTGGCCGCGGATGTGTTCGCGGACGAGGGTGATTTCGGTGGAGTCGTCACTGTAGTCGATGTCGCCGATGGTTTCTCCGGTGCGGTGGGTGCCGAGGCGGTAGCTGGAGTAGCGGGTGATGCGGCCTTTTTCGAAGAGGAGGAGGCGGGTGTTGCCCGGGCCGGCGTGGACGACGAGGACGCGTTTTTTGAGGAGGTCGGGGTTTTTCCGGAGGACGGCGCGGACGCTCATGTAGATGAGGCGGGTCATTTCACCGTCGTCGATGACGCGGAGGCGGAGGCCGTGCGCGATGTGGAGGCGGTTCATGAAGGTGTCCATGTTGGCCATGTCTTGGACGATGTTGGTGGCGAGGAAGCTGATGTCGAGGGTGGTTCCGGTGCCGTATTCGCGGAGGAGGGCCATGTAGTCGTCCATGATTTGGACGCAGCGGTCCATGGTGGCGCGGGAGATGTAGCCTTTGCGGAAGATGTCGCGGGCGAGGGGGACGGGCTGGGTGAGGACGTCGATGATGCGGGCGTTTTCTCCTGCCGTTTCGCTGATCATGAGGTCCATGGAGCTGGCGCCGAGGAAGATGACGGCACGCAGGGCTGCCGCTTCGCCGGGGGCGGCGGCGGTTTGAGGGTCGGGAGTGGCGGAGTCGGATGTCATGTTCTAGAGAGACGATATGTCAGATGTTCTTTTTCATCAAGTCCCAAGTGGGGCTTTTCTGTGACTTTTGCGTCACATTTTCGTTGTGGGCGGGACGCAGTGCGGCGCAACGCTCCTTAGCGGGGCGCTGCGCCGTGCGTGTGGCGTGCCGGTCAGCGTGGGTTTACCAGTGCCAGGTGTTCTGGATCTGGAAGACGACGTTGGTGTCTTTGCCGTTGCCGTGTACGGGGTTGCGGGTGATTTGTATGTCCGGCTCAATGGTCATGGTGGGGGTGATTTGCATGACGTAGGCGAGTTCGATGCCGTATTCGTTGTTGTTGCGGACGGGTTTGATGCTGTCTGCCGGGGTGAGCCAGAGGAAGCCGAGGGCGAGCTGGTCGTTGTTGGCGTAGCGGAAGGGGCCTGCAGCAGCCCATGGAGCCTGCCAGACGAGGCCGGTGGTGACGGCGGATTTGACTCCGTTGATGGCGGCGGCATCGGGGTCGGCCCAGCCGAGGCGTCCGAACCAGCCGAGGGTGCTGTGTTTGCCGAGCTGCTGCTGCCAGTTGATGCCGACGGCGTTGCCGTTTTCACTGCCGGTGCGGGTCCATGCATATTGGAAGCGGATGGTGCCGGGCCCCCAGCCCATGAAGTCGTCCGAGACGAAGCCTGCTTCCATCATGTTGGTCCAGGCGTTTTTGTTGATGTATTGGAAGGGGTTGTGGTTGAGCTGGTAGTTGTTGCCCGCAGAGACGGCCATGAGGTAGAAGGATTTGACCGGCTGCCATGCGACGTGGTAGCCCCAGGCGCCGAAGGGGATGGGGAGGGCCTGGTTGAATTCGAAGGATTCGTTGAGGAGGTTGTTGAAGCCGCTGGCGGAGTAGGCGTTCTGGTCGAGGTAGTTGGTGGCGTCGAGCTGGCCTACCATGAGGACGAGTTTGCCGTCGAACGCGCTGTAGCCGAGGCTGACGTTGGCGAGGTAGGAGCCGCCGCCGCGCGAGGAGGCCGCGGGGTTCTGCAGGGAACCGAGGCTTTTGTTCGGGCCGCCGTTGCGCTGGTTGTAGTTGATGCCGTCACCCCAGTCCCATTCGGTGGCGATGAAGAGGCCCTGGCTGCCGTCCCGGGTGCGCATGAGGAAC